>PLEG01000012.1 GCA_003136975.1 Gemmatimonadota bacterium
CCAGCCAATTGCAGGTTTGGCAGTCCGTTTTGAGCCGGCGTCGTGACTCGCCCTCTGCCGCTTCGCATTCTTCACCGAGCCGCGGTTCCCCGAGGCTCCCGGCGGGCTATGGAACACATGAAGCTCGCAGCGTTGACCCTGTAGTTTCATGTCAGCCGGTAGGGATAACCTGGGCCTCGGGTCCGAAACAGGACAGTCTGCCACCTCGCTCACTAGAAAGCCGTCTATGCCCGCTCCCGTAGAAATCGTCGCCCTGGTTAAGCGGTTTGAGGACCACCACGCGACGTACACCGCTACCGGTTACAATGAGACGCTCCTTCGGGACGACTTCCTTAATCCCTTTTTCGTGGCGCTCGGCTGGGACGTCGACAACACATCTGGATACGCCGAGGCCTATCGCGACGTCGTAAAAGAGGAAGCACTGCGGACAGATGACGGTGTCAAAGCACCCGATTTCACCTTCCGAATTGGTGGCGTTCGCAAGTTTTTTGTCGAGGCCAAGAAGCCAAGCGTCGTCATAAGCCGGCATGCCCAATCGTCATACCAGCTTAGACGTTACGCCTGGAGCGCGAAGCTTCCTCTGAGCATTTTGGTGAACTTCGCTGAATTCGCGGTCTACGATACCCGAGTTAGGCCAGAGAAGACGGACAAAGCTGGTAAGGGCCGAGTCTTTCTCTGTTCTTACAAAGAATTGGCGGACAAGTGGGACTGGATCTACGCCACGTTCTCTAAGGATGCGGTTTTACGCGGGTCATTCGACAAATACGTTGAAGATAATAAATCGAAGCGCGGAACGTCCGAAGTCGACGTGGAATTTCTCCGTACGATCGAGGGCTGGCGGTCAGACCTGGCCCATGATTTGGCCAAGAACAACAAATCGATAGACAACAAAGAGCTCAACTTCGCCGTCCAACGAATTATAGATCGCATCATATTTTTGCGCATATGCGAAGACCGCGGGATTGAGGATTACGGTCGATTAGCATCAATAGCGAAGAAGGCTAAGATATACGCCGCTCTGACGGGAATGTTTCTGTCTGCCGACGCGAAGTATAATTCTGGAATATTTCACTTCAAAGCCGAGAGGGGCCGCGCGGAATCTCCGGACGAACTTACTCTAAAGCTGAAAATTGATGATAAAATCCTGAAGACTATGCTTCTTGGGCTTTATTACCCCGAGAGTCCGTTCGCGTTCCAGGTTATCGGCGCCGATATCTTGGGGCAGGTGTACGAGCAGTTTCTTGGGAAGGTCATAAAATTAGATGCAGCCCACCAAGTTGACGTGGAAGATAAGCCCGCCGTTCGGAAGGCGGGAGGCGTTTACTACACCCCATCGTACATCGTCGAATATATGGTGCGAAAAACGCTCGATTCAAAACTTCAGGGGAAAAGTCCGGCCCAGATTACAAAATTGAGAGTTCTGGACCCCGCCTGTGGTTCAGGGTCGTTTCTAATTGTTGCGTACCAGCATTTTCTTGACTGGCATCTCGCATACTACATTGAAAACGAGCCGAGCCGTTGGCTAAAGGGGAAACGAGCAACTCTCGTTCAAACCGCTCGCGGCGGCCTTCGGCTAACATTGGATGAGCGCCGGCGCATTCTTCTCACGCACATATACGGGGTGGATATCGACGATCAGGCGGTAGAGGTTACGAAACTCTCGCTGCTCTTGAAGGTACTTGAGGGCGAGACTGAGCAAACGATTCAGCCGTTCTTGTCCGTATTTCAGGAACGCGCCCTTCCCGACCTCGAAGATAATATCAAGTGCGGAAACTCCCTAATATCACCCGATATATATAGTGGCGATGAACTCGCCTTCGAAGGCGTGGAGCCGGAGAAGATCAACGCATTTTCGTGGTCCGGGGCAGAGGGCTTTCCTGCCGTGATGCGGGCGGGCGGCTTTGACGTCATCGTCGGGAACCCGCCATACATATTTACTAGGGATCATTTGTCTAAGGCGGAGACTGCCTATTTTACCGCCAAATACAAGATGATCTGGGATAAACACAATACCTATCTGCTGTTCATGGAGCTGTTGCTCTCATTACTTGCTAAAAATGGAGTCGGTACTTATATTGTCCCAAATTCGTGGCTTACAATCGAAAGCGGCAAGCTGCTCCGCCAAACGTATGTCGATCGCCTGACAGTTCTGGCGGATCTGCCGTACACGGTTTTCAACAAAGTTGCGATGGAGCCATCTATATTCATCGTTGCGGGGGAGGCGACCAAGGCGGACGTGGAAGTTCTGGTCGCGTCGTCCAAGAGTGAGTTCACTGTTGGAAAATTTGGCAAAGCGAAAAAGGCACGCTGGCGAGATAACGGCTACCGGATCACCACAGGATCCGCTGGCGAGGCTCAGGAAGCGCTTGATGCGTTGAAGCTTGCATCCGGAACGCTGGGCTCAGTCTTCGACGTCCTGACTGGATTGCAGGCATACGAACGGGGAAAGGGTAGCCCACCCCAGAGTGCCGACGATGTCAAAAATCATATTTTTGACGCCAGGAGAAAACTTGATTCTAAGACGATCCCTTACCTTCAGGGTAGGGACGTGGGGAGGTACGGGCTCAGCTGGTCAGGAGACTTTTTGCGTTACGGCACCTGGCTATCCCAACCGCGAGAGATCGGAATGTTCACCCGGCCGCGGATTTTGCTGAGGGAGATCACTGCACCTCTCCCGTATTGCCTAAACGCGACGTTCGTCGATGCGCTATACCTGAACAACAAAAGCATCCTCAATGTACTAGACCCAGAGGATAATGAAGAACGACTCAAAGCGCTAACTTGCGTGCTTAACAGTCGACTCATGTCGGCTTTCTATAAGGCCTACGCGGTTAAGAGTGGTCGCAAGTTATTTCCAAAAGTAGTGATTCGGAATCTTCGAGAATTTCCTTTTCCAAAGGTGTGCGAACCGAAAATACTCAAGACGTTGGCGGCTACGCATGATCAATTCATCGAAGCGTCTGCCTCTCAGGCCAATGCGAAAACCCCTCACCTCAAAGAAGTCCAGTCCAGGCGCATAGCTGCCTGCGAAGCGCGTGCCGACGACCTGGTGTTTCAACTATACGGGGCGTCCGAATCGCAACGCGAGGCGATCGAAGCGGGGATTTCGGCGGCAACGCCCACGCCGTCGGGAAAGATGCGCGGCAGATGATGCCGGTGCCAAAACTGGTTTCGGCGAGCTCCGAGATAGGGCGCCGTAGGCCGCGATGGACAAGAAAAGCTAGCAATAACAGATGGATAGATTCTGCGCATAATAAGCATTATCGGAAATAATTGTTATATTTCAACGATTTACGGTGAGAGTTGCCGGACGCTCAGTGAACGCGCTCGCGGGCAACGCCGTCGCTGCCGGCCCTCTCACGCGCATCATTGAACTCCTGTCTGAGCATATCGACGAGATCGCTCAACTCGATCCGGCCGCCGACAGCTGACAGCGAAGCAACCTTTAGCGCGCCTGCCGCGAGCGCTTCGGCGACGCCCGCCGTAGACAAGCTGGCGACCGACCTGGCCGCCAAAGAACCGCTGGCATCAAGCATCGCGCGGTAGCTGCTTTCGATCAAATCCTCGTAGGCGCCGATGTCGAAGCCATCTTCGCGCTCGCTGGGCCGTTTCGGCGGCGGCGGCGCCGCTGCCACTGCCGCCTCGATCTCGGCGGCGGCCTCATCCACCAGGTTTGGGAGTTCATGTGCGCGAGCATCCAGCTCGGCCAGGGGAACGTATCGCACTCCCTTGCCCATCTGAGCTTCGAGTTCGGGCCCGGTCCTTGATGCGATGTTGGCCACGACGATCACGCCAGGATCCAGGTCGCCGTGGCGGGTGACGATCCTCACCCGAATGCGTCGCGGGGAGGATTGCCTCAACTCCTCCGCGCGAGCCATCGCCCGGGATAGTCCAGCTCCTACGGAGCAAGGCTGGTCCGACATGATAGGCCTCCGATCGTGAGGACGATCTGACGATTCTCGTCATCGCGGGAGTCCGCCCGGCTCGCGGCTCCCGTTTGCGATAACGCTTCTTATGCGTCGACGCTGCGGAGCCCAGCCGCGTGGTCGCTTGCGTTTAGCGCGCGTGCTCGTGTCGATGATGCAGGTCCGGGTAGTGTGGATGTTTGTGCCGCATCGGCGCGTGATGGTGCCAGTGACTATGTGGCTCGCCGGTGGGATCGCCAGCGCCATGAGCGTGCTGGTGATGCGCGTCGTGGACGTGATTGTGTTCGTGGTCCATCGGCTGGTGAGCATGCTCATGTTCGTGGCGTTCGGAGAGGTGCAGCCAGACGCCGATGCCCATCAGTACCGCAGCGCAAACAAGCGGCACGGTGATCGGCTCCCGGAATAGGATGAGCGCCAAGGCGGCGCCTAGGAATGGCGCCGTCGAGAAGTAGGCGCCGGTCCTCGCCGTGCCCAGAAGACGTAGCGCCAGGACGAAGAGCACCAGACTTACTCCATAGCCAAAGAAGCCCACGACGCCAGCGCCGGCGAGCGAGGCGGGCGCTGGAAGGTGGGCGCCGTGCGCGAATGCCAGCGCTAAGTTGACCGCGCCGGCCACCACGCCCTTAATCGCCGCGATCTGCACCGGATCCGCCGACGACAGCTTGCGGGG
>PLEG01000255.1 GCA_003136975.1 Gemmatimonadota bacterium
AGCACGACGGCGTTTATGCCTGCCCTAGCTGCATATGCGGCGGCGCTGGCAGACGTATTGCCGGTCGACGCGCAGATCAACGTCGTGGCGCCCTCCTCGATCGCTTTTGCGACCGCTACCACCATGCCACGATCCTTGAACGATCCTGTTGGGTTAGCGCCTTCGTACTTGAGATGTAGATTCGCGACGCCGATCCACTCGGCGAGCCGCGGTGCTGACAGGAGCGGCGTGTCTCCCTCTGCGAGCGAGAGATTCGGTGTCGCCGCGGTTAGTGGCAGAAACTCAGCATAATGAGCCAGCACGCCGCGCGACATGCGACCGTGGTTCACGTCACGGTGTGCATCTTCATAGCTCTGTGATAGCATGTAGCGGTGCGAGTGTAAAGTGAGCCACTACGACTGCGGCACCGGGAATTGAGAGACAGGCGCAGGGTCGGTTCGTGGAAGTATCCTTGTGTTGAAGAGAGCCTCATCCGGCGTCATGGCGCAAGTGGCGCAGCGATGGAGGCCAGGTCCGGCCGGAGGCCGATTGCCTCTCGTAGATAGATGGGTATCAACGCTGGATCTGACGCGCGCCGTTCGACGTGAAGCAATACTCGTAGGCATCGGTGCTGAGCATCTGGCACATCGATCTCGGCGGCACAGAGCATTGGCACATCGGACCAGCCGAGGTCGCGGGCGGCGCGGGCCGGGAAGGCGCACCGAAGATCGGGGGTCGCGGTGAACATCGCGCTGACGATATGCGACGCATCAATGTCGTTATGGGAGAGAAGCGACGTTAGCAGCTCGCGGATGGCATCGTACATCAGCTCCGGATCGTCGCAGATGACGGTCGTCGCACCGCGGACCGCTCGCATACGCCAGGAATCGACAGCAGTGTGCGTCACCATCGCGGTATCTCTTCGGCCTGTACTCCATCCAGGGACGAGTATTGATTCCCGGGAGCAGTGACTATCAGAAAGCGCGTGATATTTTCGGAGACATCCTGAATGTCCGCTCGCAATGCCACGAGGCCGTAGAGTTTGGCGGCGGCGGGACCAGCGATTGCCGCCGATGTATGTGCCCGGCTCATGGCGAGGTCTCGCGCCGCACCGGCAGTGTCATACACTGGGTTCGCGATGATGTGCGGATGAGCGGCGAGAAATCGTCCGCATTGAGCGAGTGCGACCGGGTGACTTGAAACGGTATCGAGCGTATCGAGCGTACTTCCAGGCAGAGCGAGAAGCTGATGCCTGACGATAACGTGCGCGTCACCGACGATGACCAGACCGAGAGTCGAGCTGCAACCTAGCTGAACAGCGATGCGACCGGGCGCTATGTCACCGACGATGGTATTCCAGACTGGAAGTATTCCAAAGTCTGCTCGGCCATGTTCTACCTCGGTGATGACACTCTGGAACGACGGCGACGGAATCGATGTCGCCGCGCCGCGCCAATGTTGCGCGATTGCCTCGTCGCCGTAAGCGCCAAGCTCACCCTGAAAGGCGACGCGAATTGTGCCGTAGGATTCTACGGCGCTCGATTGTAATTCGGCTGTAACGGCGCTCGATATTGCAGTCACGCGACCGCCGCGGTTCGACGGCGTGCATCGCGCGGTACGAGCGTCGGCTGTGTTGCGATACCATCCGCTGGCGCGGCAGCCGGTGGCGTGTACGAGTGAATCGATCGTCTGGTCGCCGCCGCGATGAGTGCCACGCTGTGCATCAGCTCGGTGAACTGGGCAAATGTCAATTGTTGGTCGGCGTCCGAAAGGGCGGTGATCGGGTCGGGGTGAACCTCGACTATCAAGCCATCCGCGCCGGCGGCAATTGCGGCGAGCGCAAGCGGCAGCACGAGATCCGCCCGTCCGCCGGAGTGGCTCGGATCAACGATTACGGGAAGATGCGTTTCGCGCTTCAACACCGGAATCGCGGATATGTCGAGCGTGTTACGGGTGATAGTTTCGAACGTTCGAATTCCGCGCTCGCACAGTATCACGCGGTCATTCCCGTTGGCCATTACGTACTCCGCCGCGAGCAGCAATTCCGAGATTCTCGCGGACGCGCCGCGCTTGAGCAGGACAGGCTTTCCCGCGCGCCCCAACTCGGCGAGCAAGGGAAAATTCTGCATGTTGCGAGCACCCACCTGCAGCAGATCAGCAACTTGCGCGACGCGCCTAACCTGCCGGGTGTCCATCACTTCTGTCACGATTGGCATTCCTGTTTGCTCGCGCACCGCGGCGAGTAGTAGCAATCCCTCCTCACCGAGTCCCTGAAATGCGTACGGGGATGTTCGCGGCTTGAACGCGCCTCCGCGTAGCAGCGCAGCGCCAGAGTTGCGGATATGATGCGCGCTCGACAGCAGCATCTCGTAGCCTTCAACAGAACACGGGCCGGCGGCCACAACAATCTCGCGTCCGCCTATCGACAGCGTCGGAGTAATGCGCACTGGCCGTGTTGACGGATTTGGTCCGTCAACCGCGGTGGATCGTGCCGCCAATGCGTATTCAGGAGCTGTGTGAGACATGTGAAACCTCGGTGGGTCGGGTGGGAAAAACAAAAAGCCCCGGGGAGTGAATCCCCAGGGCGTGTTATCGAAGGCGCTGCTCGATGATGCTATCTTTGCCGTCTCATCCTAGCAAAGTACCCGCGCGCGATGATACCACTCCTGGGGAAGTCCCCANNGGCGTAATACTCGCTCGTAAATCGGGTTGCTGGCGGAAAGTGGCGCATCGGGAATTAAGATAACGCTGACGCAGTCAATCGCGCAAGCGTGTCCGATGTAACGAGCGGCGTATCACGGTGAAGCTGGCAATCCCGGATCTCAGCCTCCTGTGCCGGATCGATTGGATAGCAATGCTCGGGAGCGGGGAAGGAGGCATTGCGAACTTCGTGGGCGTACGTGCGAAAGACTTCCTCGATCTGCGCGCCGACGCGAGCGTACTGCTTGGCGAATCGGGGCGCGATGTCACCAACGAAGTTGCCGAGTATGTCGTGCGATATGACCAACTGGCCGTCCACGTGCGGACCGGCGCCAATTCCGTAAACGAGAATATCGACGTGATCGCGGACATACTTGGCCGCGACGGCCGGCATTGCTTCCAGGAGGATCGCGAATGCACCGGCTTCCTGGAGCGCGAGTGCGTCATCCACCAGCTTGTCGACGGCCGCGCGGGATTTGCCCTGTACTCGATAACCGCTGAGCTGTCCGATGTTCTGCGGTGTGAGCCCCAGGTGGCCCATCACGTTGATGCCCGCGTCGACCATCGCGCGCACACGCGGGGCGACGCGTACTCCGCCCTCGCACTTGACGGCATCGCAACCAGTGGCAATGAAGCGCCCTGCATTCAGCACCGCGGTTTCGTCCGACGGCTGATACGATAGAAACGGTAGATCCCCCACCACAAAGGTGCGCTTTGCCGCGCGGCACACGCTGCGAACGAAGACTATCATCTCGTCCATTCCGACGCCGAGCGTATTCGGAAGTCCCATCATCGTCATTGCCGCGGAATCACCGACGAGGATCATGTCCACGCCGGCACGTTCGGCGAAAGTCGCTGTTGGATAGTCGTATGCGGTGACGAAGACCGCGGGCTCCTGGCGTTCACGGAGCGCATTGAGCGTACGGAGAGTGACTTTACTGGCCATGCTGGACTCGGCGCGGGTTGGTGCCGTCCCGGCCGCACATATTGTGTTCACGCCAACAGATCGCGGGAGTCGAGCTCCCTGGAAAACACAAAAGCCCGCGGCTGGCCGCGGGCTACATGCTTTTTAGCGATTTGTTTAACGTGGCTGCAATAGGCGGCAAATCACCACGGGACAACGATTGTCCCGTGACAATATACCGCCTCTGTGCCGATGTCAAGAGCGGCGAATCTTACGTGGCGAGTCTTACGGGATGGGTGCGAGCCGCTCGTATACGAGCGTGATGACGGTTGTACCACCAACTGCCTCGACTTTAGTTGGCCATGCGTCCAGCAGTCCGTAGCGCGCGATGGGTCGCATCGGCCTTACGCGATCTATCTCGACTGTCTTTCGCTGAACCGTGTTCTTGTCGCCGGAATTATCGACTTTTATCCAGGCTTGCATCGCCGCGACGAGCGCCGGATCCGCAGTCGTGAGAATCACCGTGCCCTGTTGGGCCGACACAACCTGCTTGGAGGGAAGGTTGGGGTCTGTATTCTGGTGAAGGACGACCGCATCAGTTGGAAGATTCGCGGCGACTGACGCGGCCCCCGCCGGAGTGCCGTCGATCATGACGCGAAAAGTGGTGGCGGTCGTATCCTGAGCTGGTGCGGTGGTCGGTACGATGGCGAACGCAGCGGCGATCGCCGCGATAGCTGGAAATCGCATGTTTAGGAGTCGCTGGCGCATGGAATTCCTCCAGAAGAGAGTCGCTCTATTGAGAGGCAAACGCCGGACCGCGGTCGCCTGGAATGCCCGTAAGACCGTGGGCCTGGCTGACAAGACAGGCAAGACAAAAGCGCCGCGATCCTGGTCGGGACCGCGGCGCTCTTGTTCGTAGATAGTTGCCCAGGATTCCCCTAACGGCCAACCAACGAGCGGAGGACGTAGGGCAGAATTCCGCCATGCCGATAGTACTGCATTTCTTCCGGCGTATCGATTCGCGATTGGGCCTTGAAGGTGCGAACCGTTCCATCGTTCGCGGTGGCACGAACCGTAACAGACGCGTGCGGACGCATCTCGTTATTCATCCCGTCGATGTCGAAGGTCTCGAAGCCGGTGAGCCCGAGCGACTGACGTGTTTCGCCGTTCACGAACTCGAGTGGAATGACACCCATGCCAACAAGGTTGGAGCGGTGAATGCGCTCGAACGATTCGGCGATCACCGCGCTGACGCCAAGTAACAGTGTTCCTTTGGCGGCCCAATCGCGCGATGATCCGGTACCGTATTCCTTTCCGGCGATGATGATCAGCGGAGTTCCGTTCTTCTGGTATTCCATTGATGCGTCGAAGATCGTCGCTGCCTGCGCGCCAGGTGCGGTAGTGGTCCAGCCGCCTTCGGTTCCCGGCGCAAGCTCGTTGCGCAGGCGGATGTTGGCGAATGTGCCGCGCATCATCACTTCGTGATTTCCGCGGCGCGAGCCGTACGAATTGAAATCCTTGGTTGTCACGCCGTGCTCGATGAGCCACTTACCGGCCGGACTAGCTGCCGGAATCGATCCTGCGGGCGAGATGTGATCGGTTGTGATCGAATCGCCGAGCATCGCGAGGACGCGCGCGCCCTTCACGGACTTCACGCCTGGAGGAGTCATCGTCATCCCTTCGAAGTACGGAGGATTCTTCACGTACGTCGACGTTTCATCCCATGCGTAGAGGTCGCCCTCGGGAACAGGTAGTGAGCGCCATGTTTCGTCGCCCTCGAACACGTTCGCGTACTGCT
>PLEG01000260.1 GCA_003136975.1 Gemmatimonadota bacterium
CCTCGGCGATTCGATCTATCATGCGTTCACGTTCAAGGTGGAGAAGAGGTTCTCGGCCGGGTTCTCGATCCTGGGCGCCTTCACGGCATCGAAGCTGATCGATACGCTCCAGGGCACCGGCCGCCCGGGTGCGGTCCCCGGCACTGCCGTGCAAAACTGGAACAACCTTCGCGGCGAAAGGTCCAAGAGCTACCAGGACATGCCCACCCGGCTCGTGCTGACGGCTTTGTGGGAGCTGCCGTTCCGGTCGGGCAACACATTCGTGAACAGCGCGATCCGAGGCTGGCAAATTAACGCGATCAACACCATGGAAGGAGGGCGCCCGATCGCGCTCGCCGCGCCAATTCCCAACGGCGGGAATCGCCCAAATGTGGTTCCCGGCGTCAGCGACAAGGTAGTAGAACCGACGCTGGCCCAGTGGTTCAACACGGCGGCGTTCTCCCAGCCTGCGGCCTTTACATATGGCAACGTGTCGCGAACATTGCCCGATGTGCTCAGCGATGGCATGTTGAACCTGGATGTGTCGCTGTTCCGGAACCTCCGCCTGGGCGAGCGTGGTAATCTCCAAATCCGCGCCGAAGCATTCAATGTTACCAACACACCCACCTTCGACATTCCGGGCCGCACGCTCGGTTCGGCGACCTTCGGAGTGGTGACGGCAACGGCGTTCAATCCGCAGCCGCGGCAATTGCAGTTCGGCTTACGGCTGGTATTCTGACAGATCAAGTCGATCCTGCTGAACCGGATCGGCTCGGGGGAATGGAAGCCGGATCAGCAGATTCCGACCGCGTATGGACCGAAAACTCGATTCTTGCCCTCGTCGGCCGCTTCCAGGATTGAACGGTGAACTCCAGGTAATAGAGTTAACTGGGTATGTGCTTGACTCCGGGAGACACAATGGGTAGTATTCGGGAGTGGAAGACTATCCGCGGAATCTGAGCGAGTTCGACACGCGGTTCGCCAGCGAGGAGGCGTGTCGGAAATACCTTTTCAATCTGCGCTGGCCGGATGGTTTTTGTTGTCCGCGGTGCGGCGGCAAAAAATCATGGCCGGGTCGCGGCGTGCTGCAGGAATGCGCCGGTTGCGGATACCAGTCCTCGGTCACGGCGGGCACGATCTTCCAGGACACCCGAACACCGCTGCGCTTATGGTTTCAGGCGATGTGGTGGATGACGACCCAGAAGAACGGCGCCAGCGCTCTCGGGCTGCAGCGCGTGCTGGGCCTGAAGCAATATCAAACCGCCTGGACCTGGCTGCACAAGTTGCGGAGGGCGATGGTGCGGCCGGGGCGCGATCTGTTAACCGGACGGGTCGAAGTTGACGAGTGCTATGTGGGTGGTCTGGAAGAAGGATTACGGGGCCGCCTGATAGAGTCTAAAGCGCTGGTTGTCGTGGCAGCTCAGGAGGATGGCAGGGGCATCGGGCGAATCCGCCTTCGCCTGATTGCGGATGCTTCGGCCGAAAGCCTGCACCCATTCATCCAGGAGTCGGTTGCCCCCGGCAGTGTGATCCATACGGACGGGTGGCGGGGTTATTCCGGCCTCGAGACCAAAGGCTACGTCCACCAGACCACTGTCCTAAAGGGCAAGAAGGAGTCTGCCTCCGATCTGCTTCCGCGTGTGCACCGTGTCATCTCACTCCTGAAACGGTGGCTCATGGGGACTCATCAGGGCGCGGTCAGCCACAAGCACCTCGAGTACTACCTCGACGAGTTCACGTTTCGCTTCAACCGCCGAAAGTCAGCCAGTCGCGGCAAGTTGTTTTATCGTTTGGCGCAGCAAGCGGTAGCGGTCGAACCATCAACCTATGACGCTATCGTCGGGAGAACCCCCGGCAAACTGAAAACGGCTAAGCCACAAGCTGTAGTAGCTACCTGAGTCAAGCACATACCCAGTTTCACGAATATCAGAAACCAGACAGGCTCTTCCGATACACAGCCTTCGCGGCATTCAACCTCCGGCGCTTCCTGGGCATTGATTGGCTTGGCATCCTATCTTCTGGTCACTGGAACCATGCTTTTCAGAATCGCGCTGGGTTGGCTTCTGATGCATCATACTGCTCTGAGAATGCAGCGCCTCGAAAATCCCCGGCTGCTCGAACGAGCCAATCGTCAATGTACAAGGCTCGCGCTGCTGAGTTTCCCGGAATTCCGCGCGGGGCCGACTGTCGGCGTGCCAATGACGTTCGGCTGGAAGAATCCGGTTATTCTCTTGCCGGAAGACTGGGACCAATGGCCAATCGACAAGCTCGATCTCGTGCTGGCGCATGAACTGTCCCACATTCAACGCGGCGATTACTTCATTCGCATTCTTTCCGCTCTCAATAAATCGCTGTACTGGTTTCATCCCGACAGTTGGTGGCTCGACAAGCGCTTGGCGGAACTCAGCGAGCACGTAAGCGACGATGCTGCGCTCGCTGTTGCCTCGTCGCGGCGTGAACGATACGCGGAGATTCTGAGTGATTTCGCCAGCAAGCTCGATCATTCGCCGCGCCGCTTCAG
>PLEG01000202.1 GCA_003136975.1 Gemmatimonadota bacterium
CGGGGCGGGGAGTGCTGCCGAATTCGACGGAAACCAAGATCGTCGTCACCGCCAACGCGCGTGCATGGCGAACGTTGCTCGAGCTGCGCGCTGGCGAAGGCGCCGAGCAGGAAATACGTCGCTGGGCGGTCACTACGATCCGGACGTTGCAGCACGAAGCACCTGCGTTCTTCAGCGACTTCGAGATTTACACAGCGGAGGACCGGCAGGACGCCGCGCGGGTGACGTACCACAAGGTCTGAGCCAGCTGACGCGCGCGCGTGCTCATACTTTCACCTCGCACATGAGCGCGAGCAAGTTGCCCTCGGAGTCTGCCATCGAAACCATCCAGAGCTCAATGCCTTCCATATAGAACGTCGTAGCTCGTTCGACGTCGTGGACATTTATCGCGATCTGGCCTACGCGACCCAGAACCGCGGCTTCGGCGTTTGAGGTCATCTTGAAAAGATGCCGGCGGCACTCCGCATGTCAAAAACTCCGTAGCCGGTCTCGACGGTTCGGGCGGTTGCCGGGCCGAATGGATGGGTGCCAGGATTGTTTGGACTCGGCGAGACGGTTACGTTCGGCGGCTACCAAACTATTTTGCCGATCGTGCTGTCAAATGTGAGCCTATAATGATCCGCACGCACTTATTCCGACAGAACCAGTGACGGTATGAACGTGACACGCTCGGCCTCGCACGCCATGCGACTAATTGGCGCGTCGCTCTCCATCCTGCTCGCGTCTCAAGTCGCCAGTGCCCAACAAGCGGATATCGTTCGCGGACGCGTCACTGATGATTCGTCCCGCGCGATCGTCGCAACGGTAATTATCACGCGTGGGCCAGACCGGCTCGTTCAGCAATCCACCACGGATTCGACCGGCGCGTTCAGTCTGAAATTCGATCCTGGCACGGGTGACTATCTTGTCTTCGCAACCGCGCCCGGATTCACTTCCGCTCGTCGGCGGGTGCAGCGCGAGGCATCCGAGCACGAGCTGGTCGCGAACTTCATCCTCAAACGCGATCTTGCTCTGCTCGCCACGGTCAATGTGCGCGCGTCCAAGCCAGAGCGCGCAACCAACGACGTCGGTCCTTATCGCCCGGAAACTGGCTCGTCAGAAAAATGGAAGGATGGTGTCGCGGGATCCATACCGCCCACCACAGCCGGCGATCTCAACGCCATAGCCGGCACCATGTCGAACGTCACGATGACTTCGACCGGCCCCTCCATTCTCGGATCCAGTAGCGAGTCCAATCTCTCAACTCTCAATGGAATGGGGCTCGCCGCCAGCGCGATCCCGCGCGCCGCCAGCACGGAGACCAGAGTAACAGGTGCGACCTTCGATCCCACCCGAGGTGGATTCTCCGGCGCCAACATCGACGTGCAGCTTGGCGCCGGCGATCGCTTCTATCAAAGCCGTAGAGGCTTTCTTACCTTCAGCCCCTCAGCGTTTCAATTCACCGATCCGGTTGGCCGCTCGGTCGGTGCGCAGACTTCCACCATTCGCGGGAGCCTCGGCGCCGATGGAGAACTGATTCGTAACGCTCTTACCTACAACGTTGCAGTCGACCTCGCCCACAGCACGAGCCAGCCGGCAACTCTGCTGGATGCGAATGGCGACATACTCGCACGCGCTGGCGTTGCACCAGACTCCGTGTCGCGTCTGTTCGGCATCGCGACGCCGCTCGGACTGTCGCTCGGTGGTCGCGGCGTCCCAACGTCACAGCAGCACGACGCCTTCAGCTGGCTGGGTCGGCTCGACGACACCCGCGACACGCTCGCCACACGGGCGTTCACGAGCTACGCGACGTTTTCGCGTGACGGCGCACTAGGCTTCGCTCCGCTCAGCGCTCCTTCGGTGGGAGGCAAGCGTCGCCAGCAGACACTCGGCGGCCAACTCACGCTGGGTAACTACGTGGGCGAAGGGCGCCGAGTTCTGATCGAGACGAGACTGTCCGCAAATACCGTACGAACACACGTAACTCCGTATGAACGCATTCCGGGCGCAAATGTTCTGATCCTGTCGCCGATGCTCAACGGAAGCACGGACGCGAGCAACGTCACACTCGGCGGCGGACAACTTGCCACCGATGATTCACGCTGGAGCATCGAAGGGTCCAATCAGACCACATGGAACGTCGATGGCAAGCGCAACCACTTCAAGGCATTGATCTGGGGCCGCGCCGACGGTTTGCGCCAGAGCGCCATCTCCAATCAGTTTGGTAGCTTTGCGTTCAATTCCCTCAACGACCTCGCGGCTGGACACGCCGCCAGCTACTCGCGCACACTGAATCAGCCGCAACGATCTGGCACCGTATGGAACGCCGCTGCCGCCATCGCGCACCAGTGGGCTCCGTCGCGCACCTTCAGCGTGCTTTACGGAGCGCGCCTGGAGGCGGACGGATTCGGCGCCGCGCCAGCACGTGACCTGCCGCTCGAGAGCGCGTTGGGCGTGCGCACCGACGTTGCGCCGTCGCGCATGCACATCAGTCCGCGCGCTGGATTCTCATATACGTATAACAAGGATCGCGACAACGGCAACGGAGCCAATTACTCGCAAGTTGGCCAGTTCTACCGAAGCACCGTGGGAGTAATTCGCGGCGGCATTGGAGAGTTCCGCGATCTCTTACGTCCAGACGTACTAGCCAACGCGTCGGCCGCGAACGGACTGCCCAACGGAGCATCGCGCCTGTCATGCGTCGGAGCCGCTGTTCCGACTCCCGATTGGACGCTGTTCGCGAACGACCAGAGCACGATTCCAACCCAGTGTCTGGACGGCTCCGGAATTCTTGCCGATCAGGCGCCCGCGGTTTCGCTCATCAGTCCATCCTACGACGTTCCGCGAAGCTGGCGAAGCTCGCTGGACTGGAATTCCAACATCAGGACCTGGCTCATTCGCGTCGCGGCACTTGGCTCTTACGACTTGTCGCAGCCCGGCACGGTGGATGTCAACTTCGCTGGCGTTCCGCGGTTCTCGCTTGCCGATGAAGGCAACCGGCCGGTGTTCGTCTCGACGGCTGCGGTTGACGCTTCAAGCGGGACCGTTTCGCCCACTCAGGCGCGTAAATCGCCTGAGTTCGGGCGGGTGGCCATGCGCACCAGCGACCTGCGCGGTTATGGTGGTCAGCTTACCGCAACGTTGGCGCCCGATGTATTCAAGTTCCGCAATCGCTTCTCGTTCTACACGTCCCTTTCGTACACCCTGCAGGATTCGCGGCGGCAGTATCGCGGCTTCGACGGCGCTGCGTTCGGTGACCCGCGATTGACAGAGTGGGCGCCGTCAAATAACGACGCTCGCCACATCGTCGTGCTCAGCGGCGGGTTCAATTCGGCGAAGACCGGAACAGTCACCCTGTTCGCGCGAACGCAGTCGGGTCTGCCGTTCACGCCAATCGTCCTGGGCGACGTGAACGGTGACGGTGTTGGTGGTGACCGCGCGTTCATCCCGAACCCCGCGCTCGAGACCGACACGCTCCTTGCCGGTCAACTGCGCTCACTGCTCGCCAACGGATCCGCCAGCGCACGGAAGTGCGTGCTCGACAATCTGGGCCAGGTGGCTCCGCGCAACGGATGCAGAGGACCATGGAGTACGATGCTGAACCTTCAGTGGCGTCCGCCCTTCCCTCGCAACTGGCTGGGCCGCGTAACACCGAACGTCTATTTTGAAAACGTGCTCGGCGGGGTGGATCAGCTTGTTCATGGCAGCAGCGGGCTCCGCGGCTGGGGCTCTCAGCCGACCGTTGACCCGGTACTGCTCGTGCCGCACGCGTTCGACCCGGTGGCGAAGCGCTTTCAGTATACGGTAAATCCACGTTTCGCCGATACGCGCGCCATCAACACGCTCACCCGAAATCCATTCCGAATAACGATCGATTTCAGCTTCAATCTCTCTACCGACTACAACCTGCAGCAGCTTCGTCGGGCGGTCGAGCCAATTCGCAGTCCCACGGGCTGGACTCGCCGGTCCGCGGACTCCCTGACAGCGTTCTATCTCTCGCGTACGTCGAGCATCTTCAAGGCCCTATTGGAGAACAGCGATTCGCTATTCCTGAACAAAACGCAAACGGCTGCACTCGAGCATGGCGATTCCATCTATTCAGCGCGAGTTCGAGCGGTTTATGCTCCGCTTGGTGAATTCCTCGCAGCGCGCGGGGGCGCTGATCCAGGCAAGGCCGAGCTGGACAGTGTCAAGAATACACAGAAGGCCTACTGGAAAATCTTCTGGGAACAGCCGGAGATTGCGGACTCGGCAGTCACCCCATCGCAGCGCGAGTTGATGCCGATGTTCAAGAGCATGTTGTCGGTTCCACAAAAGGACCGCGAGCACAGCCAGTGGCAATTCGGCAATCCCGTCACCTTCGTGGACAAGCCGAAGCAGGCGAAGAAGTAGGCCGAATCTCATCGCAACGACTCGTGACTCCTGCGATGCGTGGTACACCGCGTTATCCTCGGCCATGGATTCCCGCGTTCGCGGGAATGACGAGGTCTCTGACTGGATTCCCGCGTTTGTGGGAATGACGACTACGAACACCGTAAAAAACGGGGCCGCGCTCTTCGCGCGGCCCCGTCATTTCCTACCTTACTGCTCTGACGATTCAGTTCTCGTAATCGCCATCTCCGTTGTACACTAGCCCCTCGGCTTCACGAACGCGGTCGAGTACCGTGCCGCTGCCTTCAGCAGGTGCTCTTTCCAGTGCCGACACTTCTTCGACACTGCTACGTTCGAACCACGCCAGATTCAGCGTGGGATCCGGGGCCGGTGCGCTACGCCCGTCGAAAACGGGCAACGCTCCGAAATCCATCTTCCCCCCTGGGAGAATTGGGCGCGCACTCTCGTGCGAACCGTCGGTCCACCGGCGCATGATAACAAGTTTCGCGCCAATGCTCATGAAACTTTAGCACACGCGCTCCGCTCATAGTGACACGCCTTGAATTAGTGACCCGCCTGGTACGGTTTCGTCACATGCCGACGCGTGACAGCTGTAACGGTTTGTTACAGGTGAACTGGTAATTCGAGATGGCTGCGTGTGGATTCGACACGGATGGTGTGTCGAATCGGAGCGTCATTACCTCGCGCGAGAGGGCGGCGCCATACGGCGAGCTCTATACGATGGTCGCGGGGTCGATTCCACGGGTCGCGAATACCCGCGCTACCGTTTCGGCGATCTTGTTGTTGGGCGTACTCGCGCCGGCGGTCATGCCCACCACAACGTCGCCGACGCGCGGGAGCCAGCCGGGCGTAGTCACATCATCACGGCCTTGCCGCAGCCGGTGATGGATCACGTCGTTCTCCACATCGATGCAGGCCGCATCCTCGATGTGGTAGGTCGGAACCTTATCGGCACACAGGGCCGCCAGCGAGATAGTGTTGCTCGAGTTGTAGCCGCCGACCACGACCATGATGTCAGGCGGGTCCAGCAGCATCTCCGCCACCGCGTCCTGCCGGTCCTGGGTCGCCGAGCAGATCGTGTCGAAGGTGCGAAAATTGGCGGCTGCGGATTCCTCACCCTTGCCACGCGCCATGGCCGCTCTCGTCTCGGCGGCGATCGCGAGACTCTCACTCGCCAGCATGGTCGTCTGATTCGCGACGCCGATCCGGTTGAGGTCGCGGGTCGGATCGAAATCAGGTGAAGCCGCGTGCGGCGCAAACTTTTCCTGAATCTCGGCGGACGTTCGCTTGCCTTCGAGGAAGTCGCACACGATGCGCGCCTCTTCCATGTCGCGCACGATGAGATACTGGCCGCCCGGGTATTTCATTACCTGCGAAGCAGTAGCCCGGGTTTCCTCGTGGTAGTACTTGCCATGGATGAGCGCCGTGAATCCGTCGCGGGCATAGCTCTCCACGCGCTTCCACACATTCAGGACCGATCCGCAGGTGGTATCCACCATCACGCAGCCCCGCTCGCGCAATGTGGCAAAGTCGGAGACAGTCACGCCGAAAGCGGGGAGCAGCACCACATCTTCGGGATTGACGATGCTGAAATCGAACGATG
>PLEG01000401.1 GCA_003136975.1 Gemmatimonadota bacterium
GTCCATTGCGCCGAGATTCTGGATCGAGTCGAGCCGCCGGACGATCACACGCTTCTTCGACATGGCGAGCGCGCCCTGCGAAATGCAAACCGACATGATCTTCTGCAGCATCTCTGGTGTAAGTCCCACCGCCACCGCCAGAGCGAAAAAGAAGGCCTCGTGCCAGTTGTGTTTGGTTACTCCATTAATGAGAAACACGAGCGGCACCATCACGACCATCAGTCGGATCATGAACCAGGTGAACTGGCTTACTCCGCGCTCAAACGCGGTGGGCGGTGCAGCGACCGCGATGCTTGCCGCTACGCGACCGAAGGATGTACGCGGGCCGGTGTCGACGATTACAACCGTCGCGGTTCCACTCTGAGCGCTGGTCCCGAGATAGCAGACATTCGCAGCGTCGAGGAGCGCCCCGCTGTTTGAAACTTCCCCCGGGGTGGCTTGAGCCGCGATATTCGACTTCTCGACCGGCAGCGACTCGCCGGTGAGCGTCGCCTGGTTAACGAACAGCGTATTCGAGACGACAATACGAACGTCGCCGGGGATCATGTCGCCCGCAGCCAGATGGACGATGTCGCCTGGAACCACTTCGTGAACCGGGATCTCCACCGCGGCCCCGTCTCGCATGACGGTCGCGGTTACATGAATCATTTGACGAAGTCGTTCCGCGGCAGTGTCGGCGCGCGTTTCCTGCAATAATCGAAGTGCGACGCCGAGCACGATCATCACTGCAATCACGATCGCGGCACGAACATCACCTGTGGCGATCGACACACTCGCGAGCACCGCGAGCAAGAGAACGAGTGGATTGCGGCATGCCAGAAACAACCGCCGAGCCCAGCCGGGAGGATGCTCTGATGCTATGTCGTTGGGGCCATAGAGCGCGAGTCGGGTACGAGCCTCTTCACTCGAGAGGCCGTTTTCGCTAGTCCCGAGACGTTCGTACAGCCATTGCACCGGGTGCTTGGCTGCTTCATCGAGGAGCGGCGAAGTGCTGATGGAGCGCGCTCGTGTTTGTGCAGCGTGATGATCGGCTGGCTGCTGTGCATCAGTGCGCGACGCTGCGGGCGCCTTCACTGGCGCTGGCTCGTCATTCACCGCCTCGCTATCCGACATCTACGATCGAACCAGGCAGTCGAAAACTGCTGCTCCCGCAGCTCTTCCGCTCACAACGCACTCGGAAACGTCTCGGGCAACTCGCCGCGATCCCAGATGCCCGTGCGCTCGAGCGGCTCCACGGCTCGTGTGACGTCATAATGAAACAGCGCATCGAACTGCCGTGGCAAGCGCGCCGTAAAATAGTGACTCTGCCGTTCTGTCTCGGGTTTGTAGATTACGCCGATAGCGCGCTCCAGCCGCGGCGCATCGAGCGCTTCGATGAGAGCGCTGTTGCTGCGCAAGTTCAGGAAGAAACGCGCAAGACCGGTGTCGTGCATCACCGCTTCATAACTATCCGGACGCGCGGGCCGTACCGTCCGGCGCTCCGCGGGACTGTCCCAATCGTTGGCCGCTGTCACGGTGCCGCCGTAAGTTGTGAAGCCAACGAGGACCGCATTGTCACCGTGCTTGGTGCGCACAAGCTGGCCGACGTTCAGCTCACCGCGCGTGGCCATTTCAGTTGCCCTTGCATCACCCAGGTGAGAGTTGTGAGCCCACACGACAATCTTGGTAGCGCTCTTTTGCTGCGCAAGGGAAGCGGTGAGCGCATCCAGCGTTTCAGCCATGTGACGGTCACGAAGATTCCATGATGCAACACCGCCGTAGAACATCGCCCGGTAATACTCCTCAGCGTCCCGAACAAGCCGCGCGTTTTGCTCGGCGTAGAACTGAGCATCTGGCGTGAGCCGTCCATCGCGTCGCGCGTATTCGGCAGCCGAACGACGCATGTCAACCAGTTGTGCAACTACCGCAGGTTCGCACGATTCCGCCAGCCCGTGTGTCGCCGCGTATCCATACGCCTGCACATCCTCGCCAAAATCCTCGAAACAGGAATACCTGTGCCGGGCGCGTTGGGCCGCAGCTGGATCCACAGCGTCGAGGTACTCCAGCACAGCCGCGATCGAGGTGTGCAGACTGTAGAGATCGAGACCATAGAATCCCGCGCGAGTGTTAGTTGCGGGAAGACTGTCGTTGAACGAGCGGAGCCATCCTACGAAGTCAAGCACGTCCGCGTTACGCCACATCCATTGAGGAAAGCGCTTGAACCCGCTGAGGGCCTCGTCAGCATCCCTGTCCGTGCCCTCTCCACGCACAAACCGATTCACGCGGTAAGCGTCGGGCCAGTCTGCTTCCACCGCCACGCTCCTGAATCCACGCTCCTCAATCAGCCGTTTGGTAATCTCACCGCGCACGCGATAGAACTCATGCGTACCGTGCGAGGCTTCGCCAATGAGCACGTATTGGGCATCACCAATCAGAGCCAGCAACGGATCGAAATCCGAAGGGCCACCCGTAAGCGGATGCGCCTCGGTTCCCACATCGAGACCGATCGCACTCGATGCGGATTGCTTCGTCTTTGATGGCATGGATAGTCAGTTGGTTAGGGTGTCAGCCTGCAACTGGGCCGCGCGCTCAAGCAGGGCCAACACCTCGCTATCGCTCGTCTGCGAGAAGTCGTCGTAGTACATCCCGACGCCGTACAGCGGCTCCGGGACCATGAGAGTAACACATGAATCCGCCACCTTCTCCACCGCTGCAACAGCCGATCTCGATGCAACTGGTACGGCAACTATTAAGCTGGCAGGTGAGTGCTGTCGGATCGCCCTGACCGCCGCGAGCATCGACGCACCGGTCGCGAGGCCGTCATCCACGACAATCACGACGCGCCCCGCCAACTCAGGAAAGCGGCGATGTCCCCTATACAGAGCTTCGCGCCGTTCAAGCTCACGCATCTCCGTGGCTATGATCCGGTCGAGTTCGGCCTTGTCGATCCGGAGTTCGGAAATCAACGGATTGTCGAGTATCAGGGTGCCGCCGCTGGCCACGGCCCCAATGGCTAGCTCCTCATTCCACGGTGTGCCAATCTTGCGCACGACAAAGACATCGAGCGGCGCGCCAAGTCGAATTGCGACTTCATAGCCAACAGGCACCCCGCCCCGCGGGAGCGCGATGACTATGACATCGGAACGATTAGCGTAGCTCACCAACTCTTGCGCCAGCAGCCTTCCCGCGGCGCGGCGGTCCGTGAATCGATTCATATTCCCGCCCCGAAAGTGATTGGGAATCTTCTACGTACTAAACGTATTAGCGCCAACGTACTACGTCTGTCAGGCGACGGCCTACTAGTTCTTCAGCATTTCCCCTACACACTGCCGGTGCTATTTTCGGTCCCGGTTCGAGGGGCTTGGCCAACTACGCGATCAATTCACAGCCAGTGCGACAACTATCCTGACACAGGGGTGATGAAACAAGTGCCCACCCCCGCGAGACGGACTGAAAATCCGCGTGTCG
>PLEG01000217.1 GCA_003136975.1 Gemmatimonadota bacterium
GGAATCCATGGCCGAGGGTACCGGCGTGCAGTCCACTTTCGCAGGAGTAGGCCGCTCACGGGTTGGTGATGGTCGTGTTCCTCGATGGCCTGCCTGGTTACTCGTGGCACGTCAAGGAACGGGCACCGGAAGCATTGTTTCGATTGATCGAGAATTGACTGACTCACTGTGTCGGAGTCGCGCGCCAGAACATCGGCGTACGCTCGTCTTTTCGCCTCGAGCCCAGCCAACTCCTGCGAACGTGGTCTTCACGCCTTCAACGTCGGCCATGGTTCCCGGCCTTCGGCGGGATGACGACATTCAACAAGCCCGGCGTGAATAGAGTCCAGGTACCGCCTAGCCGCGCGGGTTCGCCAGTCTTCGCTTGATGCGGTCCAGCTCGGCGCTCACCTTGGTTAGCTGATCCTTGAGTGTCGCGACTTCGGCGGTGCGGACCTTGAGTGCTGAGTCAGACGGCGGTGATGCTGGGGGAAGTGCGGCGACTGCCGCACGTTGCGTCGCGAGGTCGTTTTCCAGGCGAACGGAGTCGGCGCGACATTGAAGCCTCAACGCCACCAGTTGGCGTTCGAGCGTCGTGATGGACGCTGAATCCCGAGCGAAGCGTTTTGCTGTGACGTCGCTGTTGCGCACAATGCGGTAGCCGCAGCCGGATGATAGCAGCGCGGCTGTGAGCGCTATGGCCAGGAGCCCGAATGTCTTCACGCGGGAATCGGGTGCGCTGGAAATTGTCCGCTTCGGCGCACGTCTGCCGCGACCGGAAGAATTATTCGGAACGTGGCGCCGTGGCCGGCTATGCTGTTTGCTGTGATCGTGCCTCCGTGTGCTTCAACGATTTCCTTGGCAATCGCAAGCCCCAGTCCGGTTCCCTTTGCGGAAGCCTTTGCCTGATTGTCGGCCTGATAGAACTTCTGAAAGATACGCGGAAGCTGCTCTGGAGGTATTCCAGCGCCGGTATCCGTTACCTCGATAACTATGTCGCTGCCATCGGATTCCGCGGTCAGCTCCACGCGGCCGCCGCGCGGCGTGAACTTGAAGGCGTTGGACAAAAGATTTCCCAGCACCTCGTTCATGCGATCCTCATCCCAGCGAACTTCCGTGGGCAGCGTCGGCGAACGGGTGACCTGAAATTGAACGCTGCGCTGCATCGCCAGCACGCTGAAAGATGACTGAAGCGTGTCGAGAAAGCGCGTCAGATTCAGTTGACGACACTCCAGCGCGCCGCCGCCAGCCTCGAAGCGGCTGACATCGAGAAGGCGACGAACGAGCCGCGTGAGATTGCGAGCCTGGGACGCGATTGTCTCACACACTTCGCGCTGCTGATCCTGCAGCTTCCCGTAGATCCCGTCCTCGAGTAGCTCGACATATCCGAGTATCACGTTGATGGGAGTCTTCAACTCGTGCGACGCGACCGAAACAAATTCTGCCTTTAGGCGGTCGAGCTGCGCGAGACGGTTCGCCATCGCCTCGTAGCTCTCCGACAATCGGCCGAACTCGTCCTGACGATTCGGTCGCACGCGAAGCTTGCGTGTAAAGTCGCCACTCGCCACCGCGTGCATGCCCGACTCAAGATCGAACACGGGGCGCGTGATCGACCGGATCAACCAGAGGCTTATGAGTCCCGCAAGCAGGATCGCGATTATCATTGCGCTGATCGCGGCACGCTCCGCTGTCGCGGTGTCGTCGGTTGCGGCATTGACGCTATCACGCGAGCGCGTACGGAGCACCTGTTCCGCGGATCCGATAGTCTGTTCGATTACCCCGATTCGCGGACGCACCCATTGAGTCGAAACAACTTCGGCCGCGTCGTGCTTGCCCGCGCTCGACCGCAGGTATTCCTCGTTCGTCAGAACGCTGAGCGAATCGAGAGCAAGGCGCACGTTGATGGATGCGGTCTTGAGCGAAAAGGTGTCGAGCGAGTCCGCGAGCGTCCGCATGGTCGCGATCTGTTGCGTCATCCGGTCCTGCGTCTCGGGGCTTCCCACATACACCAGCGCATCCTCGGCGCGACGAAGATCGTCGGTGCCCTGGCGCAGGTTGCCGATGAGTAGCGACGCCGCGAATGCCCCGTTACGCAACTCCAGGGTCGTCTTGTGGACGCGCTCGAGCGATCGCACGGCGACGACGAGCGGAAGCGCCAGTACTATCGCTATGCCTACTGTTCCTATGCCGAGCCGGCGTCGAAGCGTCAACGCGGGCCTCATCCGTGGTTGCCTCGCTCCAAGCGGTACGGTATTCTATTCGGCTGCCCACGACTCTTTAGAACGCCCAAATGTCATCCCAGTATCAAACGATTTCCAGCCTGCCTCACCACGTTGGTGAAACGGTGCGTGTACGCGGCTGGGTAGCTCACCTACGTTCCTCCGGGAAAGTTGCCTTCATCGTCGTACGTGACGGAAGTGGCACTTTGCAATGCGTTGTGGTCCAGAAGGTGGTGGGGGAGGCCGGTTGGACGACCTTTCATGCACTTACCCTGGAGACATCGGTCGAGATCGAAGGCGAAGTTCGTGCCGACGCGCGGGCGCCGGGTGGTGTCGAGGTTGGGGTCACAAATATGATTGTCCTGGGCGAGAGCCCAAGCGATTACCCGATCCAGCCCAAGGAGCACGGGATCGATTTTCTCCTGGATCACCGGCACCTCTGGCTCCGTAGTCCGCGCCAGGTCGCGATCGCCCGGGTGCGCGCCGAGATCGAGCAGGCGCTCAATGACTTCTTCTACGAGCGCGAGTTCGTGAGGGTCGATACACCGATTCTCACGCAGGCGATCGGCGAGCGAAGCGGCCTGTTCGCGACCGAATACTTCGACGAGGGCAACGCCTATCTCGCGCAGACGGGTCAGTTGTACGGTGAGGCCGCAGCAGCGGCGTTGGGAAAGATCTACACGTTTGGACCGACGTTCCGCGCCGAGAAGTCAAAGACGCGCCGGCACCTCACGGAATTCTGGATGCTGGAGCCGGAGATGGCGTTCCACGATTCCGCCGACAGCATGCGCCTGCAGGAGGAGATGATCGAGTACGTGGTTCGTCGCTGCGTAGAGCGACGCAGCACCGAGCTCGCATTGCTCGAGCGAGACATCACCAAGCTGGAAGCGATCCGCGCTCCGTTTCCGCGCATTGATTACTCCGACGCTGTCACGACGTTGCAGAAAAAGGGAAGCGAGGTGAAGTGGGGCGATGATCTTGGAGCGGAGGACGAATCACTGCTCGTAGCGGACTACGACCGCCCGATTTTCGTAATGAACTACCCGAAGGAAGCCAAGGCGTTCTACATGAAGGAGAACCCCGCGGATCCGCGCACCGTGTTGTGCAGCGACATGCTCGCGCCAGAAGGTTATGGCGAGATAATTGGCGGCTCGCAACGCGAGGATGACTACGATCGAATGGTGCAGCGAATCAAGGACGAGGGATTGCCACTTGAAGCCTACGATTGGTATCTCGACCTGCGCCGTTACGGGACGTTTGTGCACTCGGGCTTCGGTCTCGGGCTCGAGCGGGCGGTAGCGTGGATATGTGGCATTCCGCACATCCGCGAGGCGATCGCTTTTCCTCGCACGATGTACAGACTGCGTCCGTAGCGACGCCGGCGCATCCGGGCAAGCCTACGGGCCTGCCCTTATAACTTCACCTCATCCCAGAGTGCGTCGAGCTCGGCGAGAGATGCGGTTCCCATCTGAATGCCACGTGTGCGCGCGAGCCGCTCAACCTCTTCAATGCGGTGCTGAAACTTCGTGTTTGCGCGATCGAGCGCCAGTGACGCGTGGACCTGCGCCTTCCGACACAGATTGACGCACGAGAACAGCAGATCGCCGAGCTCTTCGGTGATCCTGTCGTGCGCGGCATCGTGCACCGGTGGTGCACCGTCGGGCCGTTTCACCGTGTCATTTAGTAACTCGCGCGCTTCGTCCAACTCTTCCGCAACCTTGTCTGCCGCACCCCTCCAATCGGGCCAGTCGAATCCGACGCCTGCCGCGCGGTCCTGCAGTCGCTGAGCGCGATGAAGCGAGGGTAGGGCGACCGGGAGACCGTCGCCAAGCGATTCGCGGCGCTTTGACTTCATTCGCTCCCAGGGCTCCCTGGCGCCCTCGCCGTAGAGGTGTGGATGCCGTCCCTTCATCTTGGTTATCAATCCGCTTGCGACGTCGCCAAAGGTGAATGCTCCGCGCTCTTCGGCGAGCACCGAATGGAAGAGCACCTGGAGCAGAACGTCACCCAGCTCTTCGCGCATTAGCGGGTCATCACCAAGCTGGATCGCCTCGTCCAGCTCGTGCGCCTCTTCGATGAGATAGGGTCGCAGGGATTCATGCGTTTGGCTGGCGTCCCAATCGCAGCGTTTGCGCAGATCGTGCATCAGATCCAGCGTGTCGTCGAGTCCCGCGTCCTGTGACATTATCTTATAAGGCTGTGGAAGAATCCCTAATATATCCGCTGCCGAACCGGGCCTGGCTCGACCTTAGCGCTACAGCGTTGCGCCGGAATGCCACCGAGCTTCAGCGGCGCACAGGGCTTCCGCTCATCCCGATGGTCAAGGCCAACGCGTACGGCGTTGGTTCCGCCGGTGTCGTCAGCGCGCTCGAGTCTCTCGATCCCCTCGCGTACGGGGTGGCATCCGTGGATGAAGGCGAGTCGTTGCGTGAGATGGGGATCGCTCGAACCATCATCATTTTCACGCCGATCCTTCAGGCAGATTACGAGCGCGCTCAAGCCGCCGACCTGACAGCGGCACTGGGCGACGCTGCGGGCATCCGGAGCTGGGCTCCCACCGGCAAGCCCTATCACCTGGCGATCGATACGGGAATGAATCGGGCGGGGGTGTCGTGGCGCGATGTGGCGACTGTCCGTGACGTCGTGCGCGAATGGCCACCCGCTGGAGCGTTCACGCATTTCCATTCTGCGGAGATCGAAGACGGTTCAGCTGAAGAGCAGGTGAACCGGTTTTTTTCCGCGATTGGCCAGTTGGGAGTCGAGATACCATTCCTCCACGCCGATAACAGCGCTGCCGCCGCGCGTGGTGTGGGCGGCGGGGAACGCTGGGGCGCGATACGTCCTGGTGTCTTTTTATACGGTGTCGGGAGTCGGTTCGGTGTGCGCGCGGAGCCGGTGGTGAGCCTGCGCGCACGTGTGGTCGATATCCGATGGATAGAGGCTGGCGACACGGTGAGTTACGGGGCGACATACAGAGCCACGCGCCGAGAACGGATCGCAACGGCCGCTGTCGGGTATGGCGACGGCTACCCGCGCGCTCTTTCCGATCGATCGGCGGCGGTGCTCAACGGCAGTCGAGTTCCACAACGCGGACTGGTGACCATGGACATGACGATGTTCGATGTGACCGATGCACCATGCGCGGTGGGCGACGTCGTCACGCTTATCGGCGCCGAGGGTGGCCCTGAGCTGCTGGTAGAAGGGGTAGCTGCGCTGGCTGGAATGTCGCCGTACGAGTTGCTTACAGGGCTCGCTCCGAGATTGGAACGACGCTTCAACGAGGACTAAGAAAAACCGAATGGGGAAGCGCGCGGCAATCATAGTTCTCGACGGCGTGGGCATCGGCGCGGCATCGGATGCCGCTGCCTATGGCGATGCAGGAAGTGACACTTTGGGGCACGTGATGGCCAGAATGACGCCGGAGAAGCTTGAGAACTTAGGCGAGGCTGGGCTAGGTAACATTCGATCCATCAATGGGTTACCACCATCAACAGCACCAGTTGCTGCCTTCGGCTTCATGTCGCCAAGCTCGGCCGGAAAGGATAGCACGACTGGCCACTGGGAGATCGCGGGAGTGCGAGTCGAGGTTCCGTTCCCGACCTATCCGGCAGGTTTTCCGACTTCGCTGATCGACGAATTCGCGGCGCGCACGGGGCGATCGGTCATCGGGAACGTGGTTGGAAGCGGGACCGATGTCATAGCTCGCTTTGGCGAGGAGCACGTCAGGACCGGTGCATGGATAGTGTACACCTCAGCCGATTCCGTATTTCAGGTAGCGGCACACGAGGGCATCGTATCGCTGCCCGAGTTGTACGCCGGGTGTGAGACCGCTCGGGCAATCCTGGTTCCTCCAAACGACGTTTCGCGCGTCATCGCGCGTCCATTCATTGGCGAAGTAGGGTCATTTCGGCGCACCGCGAACCGTCGCGACTTCTCGGTAGTGCCGCCGTCCGAGACGCTGCTGGATGCGCTCGCGACCGCCGGAATCGAGCGGAACGGGGTTGGCAAGGTGGATGACCTGTTCGCCGGGCGATCGATCAGCTCGCAGCACACCGCTGGAAACGCCGAAGGAATCCAATTGATCCAGCGGTGGCTATCAAGTGGGGCGGATACAGGGTTTCTCTTCGCCAACCTTGTAGATTTCGACCAACTTTACGGCCACAGGAACGACGTACCGGGCTTTTTCGGGGCGCTGCGAGAATTTGACGCTGCGCTTCCAACGCTCAGGCGTGCCCTTCGAGAGGAAGATCTGCTGTTTATCACCGCCGACCACGGCAACGACCCAACAACCGCTTCATCCGATCATGCGCGTGAGAACGTGCCTGTTCTGGCGCTCGGACCGGCCGTGCGCGCGGGGAGCAACATCGGCCATCGGGCCACGTTCGCTGATCTCGGCGCGACGATAGCCGCGTGGTTCGGCCTCAGCTTTCGCGGCGCGGGAACGTCGTTCCTGGCGCAGATCGTCCGTTGACCGCGCAATCTCTCAAGGCAGTCGCGGAGGCCGCGCGCACGCACGCGTACGCTCCCTACTCGCGCTTTCACGTTGGTGCCGCGCTCAAAAGCGGCGGCGGACGCGTGTACGGTGGCTCGAACGTAGAGAACGCGTCATTCGGGGTTGGAATATGTGCAGAACGATCCGCGCTCTTTGCGGCGGTAACCGCGGGTGAGCGCAGTTTTGATGAATTGGTGTTGGTGAGTGATAGCGCCGAGCCTGTGCCGCCGTGTGGCGCGTGCAGGCAGGCGCTGGCGGAGTTTGCGCCGTCGCTGCGCATAGTAAGTCATGGCCTGAATGGGGAAACGGCGGAATGGTCGCTCGCGGATCTTCTGCCGCACCAGTTTCGGCTCAACGAATCGAACGGAATTACGGAGTGATATTGAAGAGATGGAGTATTAGCCGCGTCGGTGCGACCGTCGCTGTCGCGACCCTGATTGCTGTCGTGGCGACTGGCTGCACGGAGAAGCTGGACGGCTCGGCTGGGTGTCCGCTCACCTGCGTGGACCAGTCTGTCCAGGTTCAGACTGTGACGCTGGACGCCGTCCAGATCGATTCGACGGTTCTTGGTGGCCTCGGCAGGGGCACAGAGCCGGAAATGTTACTCGCGAACCGTGGCGACACTCTCGACACGCGCATCGAAATCCGGTTCGATACGCTTCCGTCTCGAAGCAGAACGAGTGTGTCGGACAGCGGCACTCCGATCACATATCTCGACAGCGCTGTGCTGCGTCTGCGCGTGGACAGTTCCGCGTTCAAGGTCGGCGTGCCGGTGAACGTTGCCGTTTACGATGTTGACGACAGCACCGCGGTCGATGATACGTCTGCCGCTGCAGTGGCTCCGCTATTCACGCCATCGCGGCTGATCACGACGCAACAATTTGCGGCGGGATCTCTCGTTGATTCGGTCAAGATCATTCTGCCCAGCGCGTTCGTACTCGCCAAGGCGAAGGCGCACGCACGGCTGCGATTGGGCCTGCAGACCTCAGCATCCACGTCCGTGGAATTCCGTGTGCTCTCGCAGGAATCCGGATTCGGTGCGACGCTCACGACGCGTATCTCGCCGGACACGGCGGTGGCGGGGATCACCATGGCACCGTACTCCGTGACTCCTTCCACCAATCTGTCCATAGCGCAGAGTCTTGGAGACTTCACTATCGTCGTCAAAGGCACGCCGCCGCCGCCGCCGGGCATTCTCACGGTCGGCGGACTACCGGGCACGCGCGCGTATCTCCTGTTCAACGTTCCGCCGTCAATCTCGGATTCGTCGCTCGTTGTCGCGGCGACGCTGCTATTGACGCAGGAAGCCAGTGCATCACCGGATCCGGCTGACTCGATGTCGATTCAGCCATACCTGGTGCTCGCGGGTCCGGGAATCCTGGATCCTGCCAGAGCGGCACAGATCACAGCTCCGGCGACGGTGCTCGGTTTGACTCCGCTCAAGACGCCGCCCGGTAGCTCGGGCGTGCGTGAAGTTCAGATTGGTCCCGCATTCCGATATTGGGGAGTTCAGTCAGTGTCTCTGCTTCCGCGAGCTATCGTGCTACAGAGTCTCGCGGAAGACTTCTCTCCCCAACAAGCATTCTTCTATTCCTCGTCGGCAGCACCGGCGTTGAGGCCGAAGCTTCGCATCAGCTACACACCTCGCTCCCGGGTCGGCGTTCCATGAGGAATAGTTTCCTGCTAGGTGTGGCGATCGTCGCGACACTCGGCGCATCAGTAACTCACGCACAGGGTTCGTCGAGCTTGCAAGGGCTCGGCTATCCGCCTGGCGAGCTCAGCACGCGTGCGCTCGGAACAGCGGGTGCGCTCGGAGAGATGGATGCGCGCTCGCCAATCAATCCAGCCTCGCTTGCCATTCGGCCGGCGGTGCAGATATATGCGCAGTACGATCCAGAATTCCGCACAATCACGTCTGGTGGCAAGACATCATCGACGATGACGGCGCGTCTGCCGAACATTGGTGGCGTTCTTCCGATCAATGCGCATTTGGTGGTCGGTCTTTCGGCATCCACATTTCTCGATCGTACATGGGAAACGAGTCGCGCGCGGTCGCAGGTGTTCGGGACTGACACCGCGCTCTTCAGTGAGACGCTGAAGAGTGAAGGCGCAATCACCGATGTTCGGCTCGCCCTGGCGTACGCTCCCATATCCCGGATTCGTTTTGGAGTCGGCTTCCATACATTCCCGGGATCGCTTCGCCTGACGTCGAACGAGCTGTTCGCCGATACGACGCGCTTCCAGAACATTACGCAGTTGACTGGCGTCGCATTTTCCGGCAAAGCGGTGTCTGCGGGAATGGAAGCTGACCTGTTGCCAAGCCTCAGCGTTGCGTTTAGCGGACGTAAGGGCGGGACCGCGAAGATGTTCGCCAATGATTCGCTCCTCACCACCGCCACCATTCCGGATCGCTATTCCGGATCGATCGCGTTCAGCGGGATTCCGGGCACGGTCGTCGCAATTCGGGCCTCGCATGAGCGATGGAGCCAGCTCGGCAGTCTCACGCTCGCGCACACAGTTGCTGTAGACGCGAATGATCTGAGCGCGGGCATCGAGTCCAACGGGCCGCGGATTGGCGGCGGCTTTCCGTTGCTCGTGCGACTGGGCGTGAGACGGCGCACACTTCCGTATCAGGTTGGAACGTCGTCGGTGCAGGAGACGTCGTTTGGAGGCGGAATTGGAGTTCCAATTTCGCTCGATCGCGTAACTCTGGACATCGCGGCGTTGCACACCTCGCGCACTGGTGTGGCCGGAGTTGACGAGCACGCCTACAACCTCAGCTTCGGGCTGCAGGTGCATCCGTAGCGTTCGAATGGACGCCGAGCAGGAGCCCCCTCTGATTCTCGTCGCCGACGACGTGCCGGCGAACGTGGAGCTTCTGTTCGACCAACTCGAGACACTGGGCTTCCGTACGATCGGCGCCGTGGATGGCCCATCCGCCATCGCCGCGTGCATCGAGCACCATCCGGATCTGTGCATCCTCGATGTTGCAATGCCCGCGGGCGAGCTCGGTGTCGATCATCGCTCGACTGGCTTCGAGGTGTGCCGCCGGCTCAAGCGCGACCCGCGTACGTCACGCATCCCGGTGATCTTCGTAACCGCGCTCAACGACACAACGGATCGCGTGAAGGGGATCGAGGCGGGCGGCGATGACTTTCTCACAAAGCCGCACAATCGTCTCGTGCTGGGCGCGAGAGTGCGCAGCCTGCTCAAGCTCAAGGCTGCTACCGACGCGCTCGAGGACAGTTACCGCAAGCTGCGCGAACTGGAGAAAGTGCGCGACGATCTGATGAAGATGATCGTGCATGATCTCAAGACTCCGCTGACTTCTGTTCTTGCGACGCTCGAGATGGTCGGCGATGGTGACTTTGGTGAGGTGTCGCTGGAACAACGGCACGCTCTGAGCGACGCCGAGACGAAGGCTGAAGAGTTGCTCGGCCTCATCGGCGACCTGTTGGAGGTCGCCAAGGTTGAAGAGACGGGCTTGATTCTGGACCGGGAAACAATTGCGCCCGGCGCATTTATCGCGGAAGTGCTGCACGAGTGGCATGTTCGGTTCACGCAGGAGGGCGCATCGGTCGTGACGGTCGTGGCAGAGGACGCGTCCACGTTCGAAGCTGACAAGCCGCTTTTGAAGCGGGTGTTCTCGAACATTCTGCAGAACGCGCTGACGCATTCCGGCAAGGCGATCGAGCTCAAGATTTCCGTTCGTGGTGAGGCTGACGGTTTGTTGTTTGGGGTGCAGGACAACGGGCCCGGCATACCGGAGGAGTTCCACGATCTGATTTTTCAAAAATTTGGACGCGTCAAGACCGGGCACGTTCCGCGGGTGCGCAGCTCGGGCCTCGGCCTGGCGTTCTGCAAGCTCGTTGTCGAAGCCCATGGCGGTCGCATCTGGGTGCGAAGCGCGGCAGGAGAGGGAAGTACCTTCTACGTGCAGTTGCCGACGCAAACTCCGCCCACAACACGGTAACCGCATGACCCGTCCCACTGTTTACATCGAAACCTATGGCTGCCAGATGAACGTGAGCGACACCGAGCTCATGCTCGGCAAGCTCACCGCGTCGGGCTACGATGCTGTTGATGGTCCGGATGGGGCTGACGTCATTCTCGTGAACACATGCGCGATTCGGGACCACGCTGAGCAGCGCGTGCTGGGACGCTTGGGTGAGCTCAAGAGACACATGTCACCAACGGCGGTGATGGGCGTCACGGGTTGCATGGCGCAGCGGCTCGGACCGCTTTTGCTGGAGCGCACGCCGCACGTGAGCATCGTCATTGGGCCCGATGGATACCGCGCGCTGCCCACGTTGATCGACAACGCGCGGCACGGCGTCAGAAGCTCCGCGACCGACTTCGACATGGAGGAGCACTATGAGGACTTTTCGCCGCGCCGGTTTGACAAGGTGAAGGCGTGGATTCCGGTGCAGCGTGGTTGCGACTACCGTTGCACATATTGCATCGTGCCATATACGCGGGGGCCGGAACGCAGCCGCGCACTCGCCGATGTCGTACGCGAAACCGAGAGCGTCGTGGCTGACGGAATGTCGGAAGTCGTGCTCCTTGGGCAGACGGTCAATTCGTACACTGACGGCACGTACGACTTTGCGGATCTGCTTCGCGCTGTGGGAAGTGTCGACGGGATCCGTCGCGTGCGCTTCACGAGCCCGCATCCCAACGATTTCAGCGATCGTGTGATCGAGGCGATCGCGACGACGCCAACGGTGTGCGAGCACGTGCATCTCCCGATGCAGTCTGGATCGTCGCGAACCCTCAAGCGCATGCTGCGCCGCTACACGCG
>PLEG01000273.1 GCA_003136975.1 Gemmatimonadota bacterium
CAGGCCGCACGGACTGGCCGGCGACGATTGTTATTCCAGCTCAGCCGGCGCGTGATACGGCAGTCAACGCGGCACTTCGCATTCTTCAGCGCGGGCAGGTGGATGTGCGTCGCGCGAGCTCGGCGTTCAGCGCAGACGGAAAGCAGTTCCCCGCAGGAAGCTACATCGTATATACGGCGCAGCCATACGGCGCATTTGCCAAGACTCTGCTCGAAGCTCAGCATTACCCGAACCTGCGCGAGTACCCAGGCGGCCCGCCAAAGCGCCCGTACGACGTTACAGCCCACACGTTGCCACTGCTGTACGGTTTCGACNNGTGCGCGACTCGGTAACTGCCACATCAACTCCGCTTGCGCCAGTGCACGCTATACCGTGGATCGCTACCGGACTAACGAACAACAAGGCACGCCGGATTGCGATGTTCCAGAACTGGTCGCCGTCGATGGACGAGGGTTGGACGCGATGGGTGTTCGATCAGTATCACATCCCGTACACGATGATCACCGCGAAGGATATTCGCGCTGGAAAGCTCGGCTCACGCTTTGACGCGATTGTCCTTCCCGATCAGAATGCGCGACAGATCGTGAGCGGTCCTCGCGGCGCCTATCCAGACTCACTAAAGGGCGGACTCGGCGATGAAGGGGCGAAGCAGCTCGCTGCGTTCGTTGACGGCGGCGGCACGCTCGTCGCATTCAACGAAGCGAGCAACTACGCGATCGAGGCACTCGCGCTTCCTGTCAAGAATGTGCTCTCCGGACTTCGCCCGACTGATTTCTACGCGCCGGGATCGCTCTTCCGTGTGGATTTCGATCGGTCGAGCTCGCTCACCGCTGGCATGACGTCACCACAATCGGCGGTCTGGTTCGAAGCGGGCCCTGCGTTCGAGGTGACGGACGCCGCGCGCGCAACTGTGATTGCGCGATATCCGGCACAGGGTGACCCACTTCTCTCCGGCTGGCTGCTCGGCGGCGACCGGCTCAACGGCAAGGCAGCGCTCGTGGACGTGAAACAGGGGAAGGGACACGTCGTATTGTTTGGATTCCGTCCACAATATCGTGCGCAGAGTATGTCAACGTATCCGCTGGTGTGGAACGCACTGCGATAAAGAAAACAACATCGTGCCCCGCTCATGTCGACATGAGGGGGGCACGATGTTTTTATGGATAGATGGTTTCGTGTCGCGCGAGCATTGCGACGAATTCCGCAATTCGCCTTGCGCGCGTCTCCGGCTTCCTGGCCGAAGTGAATCCAGATCCCTGGCGAGGTTGTGTGATGCTTGTCGAGCCATTCATTCCATGCCGCCTGGTGAGCGAATGGAATAACGGGAGTTTCGGCCGGTGCCGTAGACTTCCGTGACGTTCGTGCCATGCAATACGCTGCTCGAGATCACTTCTTTGGTTTAAGTGCCTGGAGTGCACGCGTAGCCTGTCTGTCGTTCGGATTGAGCGAAAGCGCCTTCTCAAAACTCTTGATCGCCGTCGCCGTATCACCAGACGCGAGCTGCGCACCGCCGGCCTGAGACCAGGCAGAGCTGGAGTTCGGCGCGAATTCCAGATTCAGCATGTAGAACCGCAGTGCATCAGCAACGCGATTACGTTGGCGCAACGCACCTCCGATCTCGACGAGAGGAGCTTCGCCGAAATCGTACGACGCGTGGCCGTAGTAGCGCTGCCTGAGATCACGATACAGCGCAACGGCGGAGTCGGTGCCAACAGAGTCATATCTAGTGAGTATGACTTGCTCAAGCTGCCGCGGCTCCGATAGCCCGCGGTGGCACGTTGCGCAGGTAACGACAACCGGTGGCTGCACTCGCGACGAGAGTTTCGTCAGATAATCAGCATTGATCGCGGCGACCATGTGAAGCATCGTGCGTGCCTTATCCTTGTTGGGCTTCTGGTCCGAGGCGAAGTCGCGGCTCTCAGGTGGCAGACTCTCATCCGCCATGTGGCAAAACGCACAGTTAACGCCGAGCGCACGGGTGAACGTGCCCATTGTGTCGAGCAGCGCGCGTCTGGATATGTCTTTCGGAAAGAACTTGAGATTCTTGAGAGGCGGAGGCGGCCCCTGGTTCTGCGCACCGATCGTAAGCACAGGAAGCGAGAGAGCCGCACAAGCTGCAAGCGCGAGAATCCGAATGCGTGTCATGAGTCTATTCAAGGATAATTGGAGCTCCGTGGTCAGCGAAGCGCGGTCGGGCGATGCCTGTACTTTTGTAACGCACTAGAACATGCCGAAATACGCCTAATTGCGGAAGACCGGTAGGGCAGGCCGGCAGCCAGCGCAGGGCCCGCTGATATCGTCATGCTAGTATAGCCGAACGGCGCGCACCACATCGCCGTTGGGATAGCCCTGGATGTACCCCAATACACGCCCCGTCGAATCGCGCTCGAAGACGATCAGGACTCCTACGCCGTCGGGACTGAAGGCCGTCGCCGACACCGGTACTAGCCGCGCACCAACCGTCTGACCCGACGCTGTCGCGACCAGTTGATGGTTCTCCCAGTGAACGTTGTCAACGTAACCGGGCGCGATCTGGTATCGGCCGACGAATGCGTGAAGCGCTGCGGAATCGAGCGTCACCGGTGTAACCTGCGCGACCACCCACGATTGCGTGTGACGCTCGAGCAGCCATCGGCCACGTTGCATGGCGAAGACTTCCTGCACTCGGACCGAGTTCGTATCTTCCCCTGTGCCCTTCTGCCGAATGTCGCGCCGGAGGTATTCGACAAGTGCGACATCACCGATGCGTTGCGCGCGAATACTGTCGACGTCGTATCGCGGCACTGGCACCTGCGGCCGAGACACCAGCGCCAAAAGTTGACGCTTGGAAAGGTCAGCACCCGCGTTCGCAATCACGATCCAGATCAGATCACCGGCAAGATACGAGCTTAACGTGGCAGTGTCTGCACGTGCGATAGCACTGTAGCGCGCAACCAGGAGTGGCCTGAGCTCAGTTGCTAACGGACTGGACTGCGCGCGCCCAATGGATGGAACAACGCTACACGCGAACGCCAGGGACGCGCCAAGCACAATTTCGGCATGCCATCGCATGGTTCGATTCGCTCAGCCTTGGCTGGATGTGTCGCCGAGCATGTCGCTGATATCACGAGAGCTGATGGGCTCGTCCACAAAAGTGAATGTTCCATGTTCCTTCATCTCACGTGCGGCGCGGAGGAACGCGCCGAGCGCGATGCGTGTCAGGGCGCCGCCCACGCTCACGCGCTTGGCGCCGATCCTGGACAATTCCGCCATGTCAAAATGCACGCCCTGCATCCCAGCGAGGACATTGACCGGCAGATCCACGGATTTTATGAGAGTCGCGATGTCTTGCATATTCGTCATGCCTGGTGCATAGAGAACATTGGCACCGGCCTCCTGGAACGCTTGCAACCGTTTAATCGTGTCCTTCAGATCCCTGACACCGTGGAGGTAATTCTCGGAGCGCGCTGTTAGCATGAACGGAAACGAAAGCGCACGAACCGAGTCAACAGCAGCGCGAATGCGATCCACGGCCAGGTCAAATGCGTAGATGGGATCGCCAGAACGATTGGTACTGTCCTCAATCGAGCAGCCTGCCAGACCCGCGTCGGCCGCCATACGGATGGTTTCAGCTACTGTCGCAGTATCATCGCCGAATCCGTTCTCAAGATCGGCGCTGAGCGGCAGATCGGTCGCCGCCGCAAGCGCCGTCGCGTGCGCGATCATCTCATCTCGCGAGATCCCATGATCCTGGCGGCCCACGGAAAATGCGTAGCCAACGCTGGTGGTGGCCAACGCCTCGAATCCGGTTTTCGCCAGGAGTCGCGCTGTGCCGATGTCCCACGGATTCGGGATGATGAAAGCACCATCGCGCAGGTGCAGCGCACGGAATATTTCTCCCTTCTCTGCCTGACTTCTCATTGCATCACTCCGAACCGTTATTTCATGGCCGATCGATCACGGCCGAGCGCTCAACGCCGCACATGCTTCACCGCTGAGTGAATAATCAACCCACTCCTCATCCAGCACGGCACCAAGGCGCTCGTAAAATCGTGCGGCGGCGCTGTTCCAACGCGCTACCTGCCATTTCATGAGTCCGCAATCCCGGCGAACTGCCTCCGCCGCGGTAGCTCGCATGAGCTGTTCACCTACACCGTCGCCACGACTTGACTCTGCAACGTACAACTCCTTCACGAACAGCGTGAGTCGCGTCCGGAAGGTAAACGGAATCATGTAGAACACGAGCACTCCGATTAGTGTCCCGTCGCCAGAATCAGCTACAATGCACTCAAAGTCCGGAGGCGAACGCCGAAATCCCTGTTCGATCAGCGTCGCTTCTGTCACAACGAACCGATCCGCATAGCCTTCATACTCCGCCAGCCCGCGCATTAGCGGCAGCAGTGCAGGCACGTCGCTCACTGTCGCCGGTCGTACGTGTATCGAATCGAATCGTTCGTCGGTCATACTCGTGATTAATTGAGGATGGTCAATTCATCAATTTTCGCGTGAAGTACGTCATCTCAAGCGCCGTGGTGTGCGCGCGTTCCTTGAGACTGGCGCCGGAGCCGTGTCCGCCTTCGGTCACTTCATAGAACAGATACGGGATATTCATGGACGCCAGCTTCGCGGCGAATTTTCGCGCGTGCTGCGGACCAACACGGTCATCCTTTGTGGTGGTCCAGATGAACGGTTCCGGGTACGTCACGCCGGAGCGAACGTTGTTGTACGGTGAGATGGATGCAAGGAATGCGCGCTCATCCGGATTCGAGACAGTGCCGTACTCCCCGACCCACGACGCACCCGCCGCTATCTGCTCGTAGCGCAGCATGTCAAGCAACGGAACCTGGATGTCCACGGCGTTCCAGAGCTCGGGGTGCTGCGTGAACTCGACGCCCATGAGCAGCCCGCCATTCGATCCACCTTCGATACCGAGTCGTCGAGTGCTCGTGATTCCCCGGGTGATGAGATCACGCCCTACTGCGGCGAAATCGTCATAGATCACCTGACGATGAGTCTTGAGGCCTGCCTCATGCCACGCAGGTCCGAACTCGCCGCCACCGCGAATATTGGCAAGCACCCATACGCCGCCCCGCTCGAGCCAGAGCTTCCCGACGTTGGGAGAGTACGTGGGTGTCTCGGATACCTGGAAACCGCCGTATGCGTAAAGGATCGTTGGATTGCTCCCATCACGTTTCATCGCGCGCTGGTGAACCACGAAGTACGGAATGCGCGTGCCATCCGTGGACGTCGCCTCGAATTGCTCGACGGTATCTCGCGTCGCCTCGAACTGCGCCGGAAGCGATTTGATGGAGGCGAGCGTCCGGGATTGCGCATCCACGAGCCACACCGAGCTCGGCGTCAGAAATCCTGTGACGCTCAATAGTGCGGTGTTTGAATGAATGTCAGCGTCCATTATGCCGATCGACACATTGTCGGGCAGGGTAAGCGCGCTGCGTGTCCACGCACCAGCATGTGTCGGCGTGTACACAAACGCGCGGCCTCGCACATTGTCGAGCTGTGCTACCACGAGCGCGTTGTGAGTGGCGGACAGACCATCGAGCGACTCACGCGGGCCAGGCGCGAAAATGAGCGTCGGCGTGAGCTGCGCTGGGTTGGCAATCGCGGATGCGAGCGGGACCGACACAAGCGATCCCGCGGTGAATGTGGTTCCACCAGCCGGTGTCCACGCCGTATCGAGACGTATCACGATCTGGCCAGCGACGAGACTTGCCACCGACGCCTTGAGCGGAATCGCCAGCTTCTCGAAGCCCTTTGGTGTCTGCACGAGCTGCTCCGACTCAAAGAAGCTCGGCGATCGCGACATGAAGATTGCGTGATGGCCATCACCGTCATCGAGCGCGAACGGTCCGGCGCGGACGTCGCTCGCCGTCCCGCGGAAGACTTCCACCGCGTCTGTCAATGCCTGACCGCGCACGAGGCGCTTGACGACAAACGGATAGCCCGACTTCGTGATCTCGCCTGGCGCCCACTCGCGTGATACGAGCACGGTCGCAGGATTTTCCCACGTAACGTCCTGCTTCCCGTGCGGCAATGAAAAACCGTCCTTCGCGAAAGCTGCGCTCGGCAAATCAAATTCGCGAACTGTGACCGCGTCCTCGCCGCCGTCGGACAGTCTGACCAGGCAGCGTTGCTCCGCGGGCTCCGCGCACGTAGCGCCCTTCCAGAACCAATTCGCCTTCTCGGACTTGGACAGTGCATCGAGATCGAGTACCGTCGTCCACGCTGGCGATGCGGTTCGATAACTCGCCACCGTCGTGCGCCGCCACACGCCGTGTGTATGTTCGGCATCCTGCCAGAAGTTATAAATCTGGCCGGCGATGATCGACGGATATGGAATACGATCGCGGGTCTCAGCCAGCTTGACTGCGCTGGCATACAGCGTAGCGTAATGCGGATCCTGCTCTAGCACCGCGACCGTCTTCGCGTTCTCGCTATTCACCCACGCCATCGCGCGCGGACTCGATGCCTGTTCAAGCCAGATGAATGGATCGTCCGCCGTAGCGACCGACGAAGCGGCTTGCGACTGCGCATGCACGGGTGGGCTCGCGATGGCGACGAGGAACGTAACCAACGCAAGCGATCGAAGCTGGAATTTCATGATCCCGGGGGGTTGGTGGTAGGGAGAGAATAGCGCGCAGCTGCTGGTGACGCCACTATCGGCTAGCGAATAAAGCTCCCCCCAACCTCCGATCGGCGCTATCGATTCAACCAGTAACTCAACTTCACCAGAAAGGTGTTATCGGGCCGAATTTGGAACAGATCCGGGTAAGTACCGGTCCAACCTCGAGTGTCGGGCGTATTGTCATACCGCTGCCGGCCCTGCGTCCATACGAAAAACAGGGTCGATCCCGGCCGGTACTCCCAACGGATCACGGTATTCGACTTGAATTCCCGATCGCTGAATCCGGCCATCGCCGACGCGGGCGCCGCGTACGCGGCGTAGCGGTTGGCGTACCGTGAGGCGCGCGGGGTTGCACTCAGCTCGCGTGGACCCGAGTACGATCCATTCGATACGAACGGCTGTGCGTAGAACTGGAGCGACAGCTCCGGCGTCGCGATGTACGTCGTGCGCAGTGCTGTCACCAGTGTGTTCTTTTGCGCCGCGACGCTTGAGGCTGCCAGCGCGCACTACCGAGCGCCCTGATTTGTGAGCATCTTATCAAGACGCATTGACGCCCGGATGAACGCAAAATCGGACTGATAAAATGATTACCAACTTGATGCTCGAGCTTACCAAGCCATTGGTCACTAAATCGTGGCTGATTGCACTGTTGGGCGTGCCGTTGCTCCCGACACCTACGGCGCAAGCGCTGTACATACCACGCACGGTGAAGCAGGCGCTCAAGAACGGTACTCGATCCCCCGATGGACGGCCCGGCCCGAACTACTGGGAGAATCACGGGCGCTATTCGATAGCCCTCACCGTGATGCCGCCCGACCGTGGCGTCAAGGGCGTGGAGCAGATCAGCTACGCGAATAACAGTCCCGACACGTTGCGAAGTCTGGTCATCAAACTATTTGTCAACATCCACAAGGCTGGCGCGCCGCGTGCCGGCGGTGCCGAGGCGGCTTACCTGACGTCGGGTGTGCATATCGATGCATTCTCGGTGAATGGCCAGGCGACCCCGTGGAAGGATGATCCCAACACCTTCACGTGGAAGCGGGTGCAATTGCCGGCGCCGCTATTGCCGCATGATTCGGTGCAGCTGTCTTTCAACTGGCACTACGATGTCTCGCTCCAGAGCAATCGCGAAGGAATGATCGATTCCACCACGTATTATCTCGCCTACTTCTATCCGCGAGTCGCGGTATATGATGACTACAACGGTTGGGATACGATGGACTTCACCGACAGCCAGGAGTTTTATAGTGATTTCAACAATTACGACGTTACGCTGACCGTTCCGGCGAATTTCGTGGTGTGGGGCACTGGCACGTTGTTGAATGCATCCGAGGTGTTGCAGCCCGCGACTCTGCAGCGCTTCAACGCCTCGCTCACTTCGGATCAGGTAATCCATGTCGCCACCAAAGAAGAGTTAGCGGCGAAGAATGTAACCGCGCAGAATGCCGTGAATACATGGCACTTCAAGGCCGATAACATTCCAGACATGACGTTTGCGGTGAGCGATCACTATGACTGGGATGCCGCCAGCGTAGTTGTTGATGATGCAACTCACCGGCGGGCCAGCGTGCAGTCCGCTTTTAACGACACGGCTGCTGACTATCACCACATGGTTCACTTTGCCCAGCACGCGCTCGACTGGCTGTCGCACAACTGGCCCGGTGTTCCATATCCCTATGAAAAAACCACTATTGTCCAGGGATTCGCTGACATGGAATATCCCATGATGGTCAATGACGGTAGCACGGCCGATACGGTATTCTCCAGGTTCGTGGTGGAGCACGAGATCGCTCACACGTATTTCCCATTCTATATGGGAACCAACGAAACGCGCTACGGTTTCATGGACGAGGGTTGGGCAACTACGTTTGAGTATCTGATCGGGCAGGCGGACCTTGGTAACGAGCGCGCCGAGTCGTTCTTCAAGCAGTTTCGCGTAACCCGTTGGATCAACGATCCGTCTCCGCTTGAGGATTTGCCGATCATCACACCCAGCGACGTGCTCAAAGGCGCCGCATATGGCAATAACGCCTACGGCAAGGCTGCACTTGGATACCTGGCTGTGAAGGACCTGCTCGGCGACGCAAGTTTCAAGAAGGCGTTACACGGGTACATGGATCGCTGGCACGGAAAGCATCCCACGCCGTGGGATTTCTTCAACACATTTAGTAACGTCTCCGGCAAGAATCTCAACTGGTTCTGGAATAATTGGTACTTCAGTAACAACTACATCGACTTTGCGGTCGATGGTGTCACCAAGGCAAGCGCGGGCTACTCGCTTGTCATCAACAATATTGGCGGCATGGACGCGCCAGTTAACATTCGCGTTCAGTACACTGACGGAAGCAGCGAGACCATCCACAAGACACCCGCCATATGGGAATCGAATCAAAAGAAAGCAATAGTCGCCATTCCCACAAAAAAGACCATCCGCGCGCTGGATCTCGACGGGGGAATCTGGATGGACGCGGATACGACGAACAACAAATGGACTGGCAAGTAGCGGCCGGCATATGACCGCGCCAAACGTCCGGCCCAATCCGTTCTTCACCGCAAGCACTCTCCCGTTTCGCGCACCGCCCTTCGACATGATCCGGGAAGACGACTATCTGCCTGCCATCGAAGAGGGAATGCAACAGCAACTCGCGGATGTCGAGCGAATTATCCAGAATTCTGCACCCCCAACTTTACAGAACACGCTTGTCGCGCTTGAACAATCTGGCGAGATGTTAAATCGCGTGATGCCAACGTTCAATGCAATCACCGGAGCCAATACGAGTGATGCGTTACAGCTTGTGCAGGAAGACGTTGCGCCCAGACTCGCCGCGCATGAGGACGCGATCTATCTCGATCGCCGGCTCTTCGATCGTGTCGAGGCGATATACAAGCAGCGTGATGCGCTCAACCTGGACGCCGAGTCGCATCGGCTCGTCGAATGGTACTACGATGAATTTGTCCAGAGAGGGGCGCGGCTTCCAGAACCTGACAAGGCCACCTTGAAGGAAACTAAACAAGGAGGCTTCGACGCTCAGCACTTCGTTCACCAACAAACTGCTGGCTGCAACAAAGGCAGGCTCACTGATCGTGAACGACAAGGCCGCGCTCGCAGGGATGAACGAAAGCGAGCTCGCCGCTGCCGCCCGCTCCGCGGAGGATCGCAAGCTGGACAATGCCTGGACCATCTCGCTGCACAACACGACCCAACAGCCTGCCCTCCTGGCGATCAAAAATCGTGCTACTCGTAAGCAGCTATTCGATGCATCGTGGAACCGCACCGAAAAAAGTGACTCGAACGACACTCGTTATATCATCGCGCGACTGGCGCAGCTCCGCGCCGCGAAGGCGAAGTTACTGGGCTATTCGAGCTATGCAGCACTGACACTGCAGGATCAGATGGCGAGGACACCGGACGCTGCGCTCAAGTTCGTGCGCGATCTTGTACCGGCGGCAACTGCCAACGCACGCGCCGAAGGTGACACAATTCAGGCGATGATCGAAAGCGACGGAAATACATTTCCGCTCGAGCCGTGGGATTGGGAGCACTACGCCGAGCACGTACGTATGGCCAGGTACGACCTGGACGAAGAGCAGATCAAGCAATACCTCGAGCTGAACAACGTTCTTCAGAACGGCGTGTTCTACGCCGCCACGCAACTGTACGGGATCACGTTCCGGGAGCGTCATGACATTCCGGTATACCAACCGGACGTTCGTGTGTTTGAAGTGTCCGACCCAGATGGATCGCCGCTCACGCTCTTCTACTGCGACTACTTCGAGCGCGAGAACAAGATCGGCGGCGCATGGATGGACAACCTCGTCACCCAGTCAAAGTTGCTCGGCGCCAAGCCGGTCATTTACAACGTTGCGAACTTTACCAGGCCGGCACCGGGAAAACCGGCGCTGCTGAGCTTTGACGACGTGACCACCCTGTTCCACGAGTTCGGGCATGCTTTGCACGGCTTTTTTGCCGACCAGAAATATCCGAGCTTGTCAGGCACCAGCGTCGCACGCGATTTCGTTGAGCTTCCCTCGCAATTCAACGAGCA
>PLEG01000356.1 GCA_003136975.1 Gemmatimonadota bacterium
GGATCGGCGTTGCATCGAGCCCGATTTCCGTACCATGATTCACGATCTGGCCGCCGTTGATCCACTGCGATGTGAAGCCGGTGGACGGAACAGTGTTCGCCTGCAGAAGAAGCTCGTCGATCTGCTTGCGGAACTGCGTGAACGAGAGACCCATACGGCCACCAAGGAATGTGGCGTCAAAGCCACCCTCGGTCTCGCTGGCGATCTCAGGCTTGATGTTAGCTGCGCCCTTGACCGACGAAGCGCGTGCACCGATCGCGCCTTCGTCCAGAAGGGTGGTGAGGAACGTGTACTTACCCTGTGTCGGCTGGTTACCGGCTCGGCCGTAAGCCAGGCGGAATTTCAACCGATCCGTAAACGGCGGCAGAATTCCCATGTTGTACGACGCCGAGAACTTCGGGTAGGTGTAGAACTTTGTCGGATCGCCGTTGGTGCTGGCACGCTCGCCATTGACACCAGCGGTCAGGAACAGACGCTCATTGAGTGTCAGGAACTCTTCCTGTCCGTAGATCGAGAAGGTCTTGGTAAGGCCCTGAAATTCATTCGTGAACGTCTGCGCCGCGGTGCTCACGTTCGTGACGTTCGAGAACGGGAGACCGCGACCGGTGATCTGATTGATGTCGCTCTGGGTGCGATCCTGGCGAACACCACCCGACGTTGTAGCCGTGAAGTAGCCAGTTGTCAGTTTGTGCGTCGCGGCGAGGTTGAGGTTCAGGTTGGTGAATACACCATCGCTGTTCAGGACCGTGCCGGGAAACGGATTGGTCTGCTCGAAGTACAGGAACGACGGCGAGATGACCTTGCCGTGATCGACATAGTGATCGATAGCGCCGACCAGGTTCACGTCGAGCGACTGACGCTCGGTCGAGACGACATTCAGGAGAGCCGTCGAGCTTCCGATCATGCGGTACACGTCATCCGGCGTCTTTACAGCGTCCGCGTCCTGGAACGGGTTGGCACCAGGCAGGAGTGGCGACGGATTCTTTGGGAAGGTTCCGTCAGCGCTGCGCTGAAGATTCACGAACGACGGCGTCGCCGTGAAGATCGTGTACGGACTGATACCTTCGTTGTCGTTTCCGCTGATGCCACGCTGGGTGAGCGTGTGGAGCAGCTCGGAATTACCATGTATGCTGAGGCGATCTCCGACACGCTGTCCAAGATTGACGCGCATGGACTGCTTGTTGTAAATATCGTTGGGCGCGAGGCCGTTGTCATGCTGCACGAGGCCGGACAGGTAATAAGTAGTTCCGCGCTCATCGCCGCCATTCAGAGATGCAATGGTCTGGTACGCGAGCGGGCTATTGCCGTAGAACTCCTGCTCGTAGTCGTGGCACTTGTTGGTCGCCGCATTGTATGAGGCTATGCTCGCCGCTATTTGCGCGGCAGACTTCTGACCGAAGTTCTTGGATGCCCAATCCACGTATTCCTGGCCCGATGCGAAGCAGCGGGTACCGAGCTTGTTGGAAAGGTACGAAGCGCCGAAGCGCTGCGTTACGTCTATCGTCGTCTTGCCAGCGTGACCCTGCTTGGTGGTGATGACGATTACGCCGTTGGTACCGCGCGAGCCGTAGATCGAAGCGGCCGACGGCCCCTTGAGGATCTGGATGCTCTCGATGTCGTTCGGGTTCAGGTCAGCGATGCGGTTGGCGCTCTGATCCTGACTGGATGAGAAGTTACCGCGCGCCGACTGCGAGATGACGTTGAGCCCGTTGTTGATCGTCGCGTTGCTCGCAATGACGCCGTCGATTACGTACAGCGGCTGGAACGATCCGTTAAGCGTGGAGACACCACGCAGCTGGATCTGGGTACCGCCGCCGGGCGCACCGGAGTTTGTCGAGATGATCGCGCCTGGCACCTTACCCTGCAGTGCGGCGTCGATCGTCTGCGCTGGCACGCTGTTGAGCTTGGTGCTCGAAACAACGGTTACCGAGTTTGCCGCGTTGACGCTGGATACGGTCGTGGCCTGGCCCGTGATGACCTGCGTCTCGAGCTGCAGCACGTCCTTGTTGAGCGAGACAACAATGTTGTTGTCGGTGCCGGAGACCGGAACGACTTTCGCCGTATAGCCGATGCGGCGGACGCGTATCTGTACCGCGCCGGTCGGAACGCTGACCGTGAACTTGCCGGTCTCATCGGCGGTAGCGCCGAAGGCCGTTCCCAACACCTGAATCGTTGCTCCCGGCACGGGATCGTTGGAACCCTGTGCTGAGACTTGCCCGGACACGCGGCGAGTTGCCTGCGCGTGTGCAAGCGAAGGGACCGCAGCGACGACCAGCATCGCCATGATCCAGAACCGTTTGACTGACGTCATCCCGAAATTCCTCCGTCCGGCGGAACCGCCGGAGTCGCATATGCGAAGTTGGTTGTTTGCACTACTGTATCGCGTGAGATCGGACGGCGGCTCAGCCCGATTGAAGAACAGGTGTTTGTACGCAGTGACCTCCGCGGCCAGCTTACAAGGGGGAATAACAAAGACCCCACCGATTTCGATGGGGTTGACTAACCTAGGCGCTTATACGGAAATGCGCCAGACTTTTTATCGAATCTTGAGTCCGGATGACCGCCGGACGTCAATCCCGGCAACCGGGCCCAATAACTGACCGGCTTAGTTCTTTGTGATCACCTGAATCACGCCGCCCATGTGACCGCCCCCGAACTTGTACTGGGCTTCGTACGATTGGTAAAAGCGAATCTCCATTACCTCCTCGGCGCCGATGGCGCGAAGGGTCGTCACATCGCCGAGGTAGGTGTCGTCCACGAAGACATGAACGGGGATCGCCGGTACGTTTGGGTCCAGTGACTCACGTCCGCGACTGTGGAAAAAATTCGCATGCGTCTGAGCGACGATGTCGTATGCGCTGGCCACGTGGAGCTTGGCGATCTGATCCTCAGTTACCGTCATGGGATCGCCGCCTGGGGCTACCGAGGTGTTGCGGTGAGTGCAGCCGAGCATGACGGTAAGCGTATTGGTAACGAGCGCCGCGACCAGCCAGGCGACGCGAACGCGCCGATGTAATTCGCCCCCACTGTTGTAACCCATGGAAGTCTCCGGATTGGGTTCCGCAATCACAGCGCTGATGCAGCGCCCGGACATGGTACACGGAAAGGCACAAAGGGGGCCCGTGTCCGGGACCCCCTTTGGTTTACAACACCTTCGCCAGCGTGGAGCTTACGGCACCGGCGTAACGTTTCCGCCGCGTGCGTTCGCTTCGTTCTGGGTAATCGGCAAGCTCTGGACAAGCGCATCTGCCGCTCCGGGCGACGGCATGCCCGCCTGGGACACATACGCAATGTTGAACAGGCCATATTCGCGCAGGGCCACGATGTGCTGCGGACCGGCATATGCGAACGAGTAACGATACTCGTACAGCACCGCAGCGATCGCGGCTGCGGAACTGGTGAATGTAGCATACGCCGGCAGGCCACCCTCAACGGTGTGCACGGCATTGATGTCGTTGGTTGCGCTGACAAGGTCGTTATTAGCGATCTCCGCCTGTGCGCGCAGCAAGAACAGCTCAGCGTTACGCATAATCGGAAGTGGCGCAGACTGAAGAGACGAGTTCGTTGGATCTGTGGACTTCAGACGATTCTGGCCCGTGAAGCCAGCGACCGTTGCCTTTGCCGCTGGAATGATCTGCGCTCCGCGCAGATCGCCCGCCATCACCGAGGCGACGAAATTATCCGTGACCAGGTTGGATGAGCCAGGCAACGGATTCACTGCGCTTTCCGGAGAGGCCGGTTGATACTGATAATACGGGCCACTGTTCAGATAGGCCTGCGTGACCGGCGATGGTGCGCCTGCCAGTGCGATATTCAGCGCTGTCAGAGCAGCTGCCGTGCTACCTGCGTTTGGCGACGTCGCGCTAAGCGCACGCTGTACCTCGACCTTTCCCTTCAACGCGCGATTGAAAAGGATGAGATTGGCGGTCTGGCTGTAATCACCGTGGAGCAGATAGCCGGACGGCAGCGCGAACGGAACGGTTGCGGAACCCGCAGTAAGATCCGTGAGCGCTGAATCAAGCAAAGCCGACGCATACGCGAGAACAGCTTGCTTCGTGCGTATGGGATCCAACTTTGTCGGATCGTTGCCCTGAATGACTGCACCGTTCACGTCGCGATATTCTATGAGCCGGAGGTATGACATCGCGTTGGTGGTGCGTACAAAGCCGCGGGTAGCGGCCTGATCACCGGCGCTCATGCTTGTGAGCGACGCGTCCTTGAGCAGGAGCTGCGATGCCCGAAGCAGCGTATAGTAGCCAGTCCACTGTGACCCGCCGATGAAGTCGCTCGGATCCGGTAACGTTACATAGAACTCAGTAACGAACCGCTGTTCATTGATGGTCGGAACGATGGCGTCACGTGCCATGATGCCGCCCCAAAGATAGTAGCCACCGTAGTTGGTGCGGTCCTGTGACGTTATGCCGGTGATCAGCGACTGCAGCGTCTGGGCCGATCCGGCCACGACCCTGTCCTGGCTGGGTGCGGCCGGGTTGTCCTTGCATGCACTCGCCAGCACAAGCGCGCTGGTGAGTGCTGCAGCGATGTATTTCTTCATTTAAGTAGGTTCCCCGAGATTAGAATGTGGCGTTGAGCGAGAGGAAGAACTGGCGGCTTGGCGGATACGGCGTCACGTCCTGCGTGCGACCGATTGCCGCGTTGCCGAAGTTCGACACCTCGGGGTCATAACCGGTGTAGTTGGTCCAGGTGAACAGGTTGTGCCCACTTGCCTCGAGTCGGAGATCCTTGGCGCGGTTTCCGAACATCCTGTGCGCGAACGATTCGCCGAGATCGTAGGCCAGCGTAAGCTCGCGGAGTTTGGCAAAGCTGGCGTGCTCTGCATACACCGGGTTGCCTGCGCCGAACGATGCGAGACGCTTCTGCGCCAGCAACGTGTCAGCAAGATTGCTACCGCTGAGGTTGGCGTCGAAGTAGTTGTTGGTAAGGTTGACCGCGTAGCCGCCCTTGCGCCAGTCGAGCAACGTCGAGAGCGACAGCTTCCCGAGTGTGAAGTCATTCGAGAAACCCATCTGGAAATCGGGGTTCTGGTCGCCGATGGTGATCTCGCGGCGCGTCTTGGTTCCCGGAATGAAGCCACTGAATACGACGACCTGAGTCGCGGATTGTCCTACCTGGATCTTGTAGTCGCCAAAGCGCTCACTGAATCCCGCGCCGGTCGTGAATGCAGGAACCGGGAGGCTGGTGACCGTGTTCTTGTTACGGGAGAACGTGGTGTTGGACGTCCAGCTGAACATTTGCGTCTGAATGGGAACCAGGTTCAGGCCGACTTCGGTGCCGACGTTCTGCATCGAGCCGCCGTTGATGATCTGGGTCGAGAAACCAGTCGATGGCGCCAGTCCGGCACTCAACACGAGCCCTGTCGTCTTCTTCTTGTACTGCGTGACTTCAAGCCCGGCTCGGCCACCAAACAGTGTCGCATCGAATCCACCTTCCAGCTCGGTGGTCAGCTCTGGCTTGACCGTGGAGAGACCGATCTTTGTGTCCTGACGAAGCCCGTACTTGGTGTCTTCGAGCTGAGTCGCGAGGTAGGTGTACTTGTAGTCCACCGGGACGCGGTTACCGGCCTTTCCGTAGGCGAGGCGCAGCTTGAGGTTGTCGGTCTCAGGCGGGAGCCATGGCAGCTTGTACGATATCGACGCCTTGGGATACGAGTAGAACGCGTTCGGATTGCCGTTGGTGCTCGAACGCTCCGAATTGATCGCGCCCGTGAGGAGGAGACACTCGTTGGCGGTGAGCAATTCTTCCTGCGCGTAGTACGAGAATGTCTTGGTGTTCGCCTGCGCCTGCGCGGCATTGGTCTTGACTGCCGTCGCGAAGTTCGTAATCCCGGGGAACAGTCCCTGGCCCTGATTATTCACGAGATTGATCGAAGACCGTTCCTGGCGCAAGCCGGCGGACGTCGTGGCTGTGAACGGAGAAAGGACGAGCTTGTGCGTGGCGTTCAGGTTCAGATTCGCGCTCACGACGTCTCCGGAGCTGTTTACCACGGTGCCCGGATACGGACTGATGATGCCTGACTGTTCGAGATACGTGAACGGTGGTGAATAGATGCGAGCGTTGTCCGAATACTGGTCAACACCGCCAAGCAGTGACAGATCGAGTGTCTGGCGTGCAGATGCCAGCACTGACCAACCCGCTTGTGCACTTCCGATGAGTCGATAAACGTTTTCAGGAGTCTGGATCGCATCCTGATTCTGCAAAACGTTCGCACCACTCGACACGAAGGGATCGGGTTGATACTGGCCCTTTACCTGGCGCGAAAAGTCGAAGAACGTCGGCGTCGCGGATATGACATCCAACGGATTGATAGCGTTGTTGTCGTTACCGGATATGCCGCGCTTGGTGAGCGTGTGAATGATCTCGCTGTTGGCGCGGAGGTTGATCCGTGAGCCGAACTGCTGGCCAAGGTTGATGCGGAGATTCTGCTTGTCGTAGCCATCGGTGCTTGTGATTCCCGCGTCATGCTTCACGCCGGCCGATGTGAAATACGTCGTGCCGCCGTCTCCTGAGCCGCCACGGAGCGAAGCAGCCGTCTCGTACGACAGGCCGGTGTTACCATACAACTGCTGCTGCGGATCGGTGCAACCGGCATATGGATTGGCAGCGAAATAGTCGGCTGCGCCCTCGAAGCCGGTTGGCGCATTTCCGGCGTTGAGAAATGCAGTGGCCTGTGCCAGGGTGAAGCAGCGCAGCTTCATGGTGTTGGTCACCTGCGACGTTCCGAAGCGCTGCACCAGGTCGAGCGACGGCGCACCAGCACGTCCGCGCTTGGTCGTGATTATCACAACACCGTTGGCGCCGCGGGAACCGTAAATCGCACCTGCGGACGAGCCTTTGAGAACTTCGATGGACTCGATGTCTTCCGGATTAAGATCGGCGACTCTGTTGACCTGCTGATCCTGGCTTGACGAAATACCACCACCAGCGCCAGTGATGCTGTTAAGGCCGTTCGAGATTGCCGTGTTGTCCACGATGACGCCGTCAACTACATAGAGAGGCTGGTAGTTGCCGTTGATCGTGTTTGTGCCGCGAAGCTGCAACTGAATGCCGCCGCCTGGCGCACCCGAGTTGGACGTGATGACTGCGCCTGGCACCTTGCCCTGGAGCGCATTCTCAATTGTTTGCTGCGGCACCTTATTCAACTGTTCGGTATTCACGACAGTTACGGCGTTCGCTGCATTGGCGCGCGATACTGTAGTAGCCTGGCCCGTGATGACCTGGGCTTCGAGCTGCAGTACGTCGCGCGCGAGCGACACTGTTACCGTCTGGTCGTTTGCGCCGAGTGGCACTAGCTTCGCGGCATATCCAATGCGACGTATGCGCAACTGTTGGGCGCCGGCTGGTACGCTGATGTTGAAATTACCGGCGTCGTCTGCCGTGCCGCCAAGCGTCGTACCGACAACCTGGATCGTTGCTCCGGGGACAGGCTCCGTGCTCCCCTGAACGGTTACGTGACCGCTGATTCGCCGCGTTTGCTGCGCGTGACCGAGCGACGGGATCACGGCGAGCAACACCGCCGCGATCCATAGACGTGTGACTGACTTCATCCGAACATTCCTCCGTCCGACGAACCTTTCCGCCGGCGTGATTGACAGCTGTGGATGGTGGGCTCCTGCTACAGTCGTGTCGGCGTGCGTAATTCCTGGTAGTCGCGCCGTAACAACGAGGACAAACTGGTCGGGCGCCTCCTCCCCTTTCGGGGTTATAAGCTCAGGTGCTTTTTGTGCTTTCCAGTGGGAATAACCTACGGCCGGGTGCTTGCTGTGCCGAGTAAACAATACGTAAAGTTTTCATATAGAATCCAGCGATGGCGCATCCCGCGGAACCGGGCCGATCCAGTTTGATATATGCGTGAAATGACGATCGGGCCGCCACCACTTTGGGTGCGTGTGAGAAGTTTTCGCGGTAAGCGAACCGGAAATGGCGGTGAAATTGACAAAAAGGGCCCCTGCCACTGGCAGGAGCCCTTTTTGCTTTCAATTTGTGAAACCAGCGCTACATCACGGACCGCAGGCCGCGGCTGAAACGTAGGTCGGAGCTGCAGCCGGCTTCGTATCCCAGTAGATGCGGGTTCCGAAGTTGTCTACGCCCTGTGCGGCGATCGCTCCCGCGACTCCGCTCGGATTGATCGAGTACTCGGTCGTCGGGTAGTAGAACCGACGCGGTACAAAGTTCACGACTGCGGCCGGCCCGGGGGCGATCGTTGACGGCTGGCAGGTACGGCGCCATTCCGCCCAGGCCTGCGCGCCATCGTCGATCAAGGCTATCCACTTCTGCACGGCAATCTGGGTAAGCCCTGCTGTGCCGCCAGCGTACGCTACGTTGGCGCTTGCGAGATATGTCGAGATCGCAGTAGCGTCGGTAATTCCCCACTGGTTCATTGATGCCGTGATGCCGGCATTGTAGAACCCGGCTGCTTGCGCCGGTGTGAGTCCGCCCATGCTACGTGCAGCCGCTTCTGCCTGGATGAAGCAGAGCTCGGCGTAGGTCATGTAGTACGATGGGTTCTTTTTGTTCGCCGCGCTGCCTAACGTACCGAACGTCGTAGCGCCGGGGTACAGGTACGAACCTGGACGTGACGCGGTACGCAGGTATGTCCCGGCGGCTGATGCGCTCAGACCGTTTGGCATTCCGGCATACCCGCCAGGTCCTGAGAGCGACGAATCGGCGACCGGCTGCATGAATACTTTGGTACGCGGATCGTTGTTCGCGATGAGGATATTGGCCAACGTCTTCGAAACACGGTGGTCGTCGCGAGTCGAGAAATTGTCCGTCATCGGGTTGTTGTAGATACCGTCCCCCGGCCACACCAATTTCGCCATATCCGCATTGGATGCGAACACACCAGCTGGGTCGGTTAAAGCCGCCTTGAGCTGAGCATCGGCGGTCGCAGGATCCACATTCACCAACCGCATGGCGAGCCGCGCGCGTAATGAGTTGGCGAACTTCCCCCAAGCAGTGGTGCTACCGCCATAGATCGGATCCGCTGAGCCCAGTGAATTGGCGGCCCCTTTCATGTCGGCAGCATCCTTCGTGAGCGTCGCCAGCAAGCCCGCGTACACATCCTTCTGCGCGTCAAACTTGGGCGTGAGGCTGCCACCGACGCTGTCGCCCTTGAGCGCCTCCGAATATGGGATGTTGCCCCATGTATCGGTGAGGTATCCATACTCCCAAGATTGCAGGACCTGGGCCGGGCCGTACGTACCTGGCAACTTAGCTAGGATACCTCCGGCCGAGACCTTCTGAAGGTCCTCGAGCTCACTGTAGTACGTCGCGGTCCAAGTGCCACCGGTCGAGGCTGGATCGAGACGGGCATAACGATCTTCGTCCGGATATTGCGCCTCGGCCCAATGCTGCGCCACGAACTGTGTCTGCCGCAGATCGTAGCCGTTCCCCACAAAACGCGACGCCGCTAACCGCACGGAATTGGTGAATACCGGGCCCGGCGGCGCGCTCGTCGGGTTGTTTGGGTTGGTGTTGAGATTGGTCAGACTGTCGTTGTTGCAACCGACAGCTCCGGCAGCGAGGAGAAGCCCCGCCGCGCATGTGATCTTCGTGATATTCATGATTGAAGAGTCTCCGGTGGCGGTTTATGGCGTGATGCGGAGATTGAAACCAAGGCTCCGCGTCGTAGGAAGCGCCGCAAACTCAGCCCCCTGGTAGTTCCCGGTGGTGTATGCGAATTCGGGGTCGATGTTGGGGACCTTCGAGTGAGTCCACAGGTTACGTCCTACGAACGCGATGTTCGCGCTCGAGACGCGCAGGCTCTGTGTGAATCCACGAGGCAGGTCATATCCAACGCGAACCTCGCGAAGTTTGACAAAGCTGTCGTCGTACAGGAATGCTTCACCGTTCTCGAAGAGAGACTGGTAGTAATCCTCTGCCGTGACGTTAACGGCGTTGGCCTTGCCAGTCGCCTGGTCGATACCCTTCACTACGAGACCCGGGTTGTTCCAGTCAACCTGGCGGCCATTGATCGAGTTCGCGAGGACGCCCGTGTACTGGCCGAACATGTTGGTGACAGAGTAGATATTACCGCCCTTGTGGATATCGAGAAGTGCGCTGGCCGTTAACCTGCCCCAACGAACTTCGTTATTCCATCCACCTGTCCACTTGGGATTGACATTGCCAAGGACGCGGCGATGTCCGACATCGTTCTGCGGCAAGCCGCCGCTTAGAAGGAGCTGGCCAGTCGCGGGATCGCGCACGTATGGTGCGGCGAAGATTGCGCCATAAGGCTGCCCGACGCGGGCCTCCTCGTTGATCGTCCACGTCGAACCGATGACATAGTTTTGGACGCCGGGGTACAGTGACACGAGCTTACTACGGTTCGCAGCGTAGTTCAGCGTAGAAGTCCACTGGAAGCCGGACGCTGTCTGAATCGGAATGACGGTCAGAAGCGCTTCAACACCCTTGTTGGTCAACTTACCGGCGTTCAGAGATGCGAGGCTGAATCCTGTCTCAGGCGCAAGGCTAAGCTGCACGATCTCGTTCGTCGTGGCCTTTGCATAGTAGCTCGCGTCAAGCGTTGCTCTGTTGTTGAAGAATCCGAGCTCAAGGCCGACTTCAGCAGAGTTTGTGTTCTCTGGCTTAAGGTTCGGATTGGCACGCGTATCCGTCGTTGCGATGTTTGTGCTCAACGAGTACTGCGGCAGGCTTCCGAACTTGTTGGCGCTGCCGACGTATGTTGTCGCCAACTGATACGGATCCGCATCGTTTCCTACGTTTGCGATAGAACCGCGAATCTTTGCGTAGTTCAGGACACGGTTCTTGAGCGCTGGCATGAGATCCGTCAACACGAGCGAAGAGTTGATCGACGGATAGAAATAGGAATTGCTTCCCTTTGGCAACGTGGAAGACCAGTCATTTCGACCGGTCACCTCGACCGTCCAGAGATCGTTTACAGTGAACGATCCTGACCCGTATCCGCTATTCGTCTGCCGGCGCTCGATATACTCGGCCACCGTCGGAGATTTCGCGGAGTTAGAACTGTTGTAGATGCCCGTCGCTAGAATAGCATCGGTCGCAATGCTATTGGAACCGTAGGTGGCATAGCGGCGATTTGCACCGAACGTCCCGTTCAACTGCAGCCAGCTCGTCGCGCGCTTGTTGGCTGTGAAGAGGAGCGAGGTATTGTTCTCGTTGCTCTGGTTGTTGAAGTGTGAGAATCCACCGTTGAACGCCAGATCCGTGTAGTTCAGATTCCCGCCGCCATAATTCTGGCTGGTGTTGTAACGGAAGTAGTCAGTACCAGACTGCGCCGTCGCGTTGAGCCAGTCCGTGACCTTCCATGTCGCGGATCCGCTCGCGATAATGTGATCGCGGTTGTCCGACTCAGGATTCTGGTACTGTAGCCAGTACGGGTTGTTGTGGTAGTTGCAATTCCAGTTGAACTGGCCGTTGCAATCGAACGTCTGGTCGGGGCGCACCTGATAGTTCTTCAGCGCGTTCATATCTACCTGACGGCCGAACCACACATACAATCCCTCGACGATACCGGAGTTGTATCCGACGCCGGGACGATTGTAACCCTTGTTGCTGATGTATTGCACGTTCGCGGACGTGGTCAACCGGCTGCTGACAGTGAAGTTGCCAGCGAGGTTGCCAGTGAACTTGTGGAACGTGTTGTTCGGCACGATGCCAGTCGTGTTCTCGTCGCCAATGGAAAGGCGGCCCGTCGCGCGCTCGGTACCACCGCTGAAGGCGAGGTTGTTCGAGAACGTGCGTCCAGTCTGAAAGAAGCTGCTGACGTTGTCAGGGTGTGCAACCCAGGGAGTGGGCTGAATAACCCCGTTAACGACTGGACCGGTGAACTGCGTAATGAGACGCCCATCGAGACGCGGACCAAAACTCTGGTCGTTGAAATCCTGAGTACCGCCGCCAGCGCCGTCAACGAAAGCGAACTGGCCGCCAGAACCCTGTCCGTACTGGTTCTGGAACTTGGGAAGGATAGACG
>PLEG01000118.1 GCA_003136975.1 Gemmatimonadota bacterium
TGGGTCGACGAATGGCGCGGCCACCTGCAGCTACGCGTCCTGGACGATATTGTCGCGGCGCTTCCACGCTCTGCAGCAGCGCGCGACTGGCCCATCACTCTCGCGCTCGCAGATCAGGCGCTCAAGTTCGACGCCGATAACGAAGCAGCCCTCCTCGCACGCGCTCGTGCGGCCGAACAACTGGCGCGAACCAATCGAATCACGGGCGACGCGATCGCGGTAGCGCCGCGACGACTACACGAAGCCGCGGCACCCACGAGTTGGCCATTGCGGCAATCACCGTCACTGGCGGCCGCGGACACGACACTTGTGGGACGCGAGCCGCAAATGGAGCGCCTCGTCAACCACGCTAGACGCACCCTGAGAGCAGAAGTCTGCGCCGCGTATATATCCGCACCTGCGGGAGTCGGCAAGAGCCGCCTTGTCCGAGAGCTCGCCACCTGGATGCAGCGCAACGGCTCCGCCGTGTGCACCGTCGCTTGCGGACGCCATGACGGACAGAGGCCACTCTCGGCGTTCATTCAGGCGGTCCCGCGCTTACAGTCAATTCCAGGAGCAGCGGGATGTGCGCCGAGTACGCTCGCATGCCTCGCCCGAATTACACAGCTCACGAGCGACGAGCCAGAGATGAGTGCACGAGACAACTCGCTTCACCTCTCCGCCTCAATTCGCGCTGCTGTCGTGGATCTGGTCGACGCCGTATCGGATGAGCAACCGCTTCTTCTGATAGTCGAGGACGTCCACTGGATGGATCCGGCCTCTTGGTCACTGTTGCGTACAATCGCCGCGACTGCGCAGCATTCGGTTTTTCTTGTCTGCACCTCACGCGTAAGATGGCAGCACTCAGTATGGGGTGAGGCAGATACGTTCGCCGAGGAGGAGCTCACCCCGCTAGAGCCGTCCGCTGCGCAAGCCCACATGACAAACTACCTCGCCAGGGTCCAGCGCAGCGCAGACGAACGCTTCGTTGACTGGTGCGTTGATACATCCGGCGGCAATCCGTACTTTATCGAAGAGCTCGTCAACTACTGGATCAGCACGGGCGAGCAATACAGTGCCCCGCCTTCCCTCGTCGCGCTCACCGAGGCACGCCTCGCTCGCCTGAAACCAGACGCGCTACGCGTAATCCAGGCCGCTGCAATCCTCGGCAAGAACAGCAACATCGAGCTGCTCCAGCAAGTTCTGGAATTCCCCACGCATCTCCTGTTCTCGGCAATCGAAGAGCTCGGTGAAGCAGGCCTACTAACGGCGACCGCACTGCGCGACAGTGCAAGCGCCGTCCCGGTCATCTGCCGCCACGACCTCGTCATACACGCCGCGACACGAGCACTTTCGCCACATGGCCGCGCACTGCTACACCACGCTGCCGCGCGCGCAATAGAGCGACTCGCATCTGGCAGTCACTCGGCAGAGCTACTCTGGGACTGCGCCGACCATTGGCAATCCGCCGGACAGGCAGACCGATCCGTCGGTGCCGCCGTAGCATGCGCACGACACCTTCACGACATGGGACTCGTCCACGATGCGATCGCGCGTTGCGAGTCCGCACTCGCGATGTGCCAGACCGCTGCAAATAGGGCCATCGTGTTACGCGCTAGGGCGCAGTCGGAGTATACGGCCAGTGATTGGCGCGCTTTCTGCGCGACAGTCAGCCAAGTGCGCACCATTGAGCGTATATCTACTGGCGTCGCACCGATCCACGATGAGCTGGAACTGTGCGAGTTGAATGCACAACGCAGTTTGCACAGAGATTGGAAAAGTGCGCTGGCCATGACGTTACGCTGCGTTCTATCAACGGACGCCGACGCGTCACATCGAGTACAAGCAGCGATCACTGCCCTCAAGCTCGCGACAAACATTGGTGACTTGGCAACAATGGACGTTGTGTACCAGCAAGTCCAAGGACTGTTGTCCGTGCCAGAAGTGCGAGTTCAAGATCGTCTGGTGTTGATTATGATCTACGATACCATTCGAGGGAACGGGATGGTTAGCGCGGGTGCTGTGCGCGATTTGTTGCTGTTTGCGGAACGAACACTACCGCTGCGACATCGGATCACGATCATGCTTAACTGTGCCACTGCTCTTCGACGTTCCGGGTCACCTGGAGAGAGCGAAGCCGTATGTGAAGAATTGTTTCACATCGCGGTATCGCTTCATTGTTTTGACCTCGCCGCGGAGGCATGTTATCAGCTGATCGAGACCTACGTCGATGAGGGACAGATGCCAAAGGCAGTGCAGTGGGTGACCAATCACCGTCGCCTGCGTCGCCCGAAGTCAGAACTTCAGTCGCACCGTGGGTTGCGTAGTGCGATAGCCCGAGTTCATGTGTGGCGCAAACAGTGGGACGCGGCGAGTCAGCTCCTAGGATCGCGAACCGCCGCCGCACTCTGGGAGGATAATGTGACAATGGTCCGCAGCGCGACTCTTGCGACAAAAATTCGACTTGAGATCGGCCGACAGGCTCAACGCAGCGACGTCGCCGAATGGGTCGCGAAGCTGGCACCGCTCAACGAGGTCTTGCGAACAGTCGGCGCGCAGGACTACGAATGCTATTCGCTATACCTGGGTTATCGATACTTGGGCGAACGCGAAGTGGCAGAGCAAATGCTTATATCCTACGCAACTGGGGAACGGCGTGACAAGCGACCGCTCGCGTCCGAGATCGCCGCCGAAATCAACCGACTAGCGCGCTAGGACTGTGAGGCGAGACGAAGTCGTGGCACTTCCTGCGTATGTGGCAGGGACTGATGCGAGGAGTACTTGAAAAGTTCCTCAAATCGTCCACTGCTCAGCAGCGCATCACAGATTGTCGGATCGAACTGGCGACCACGATGCTTCATCAACTCCGAGCGTACTGCGTCTGCATCCAGAGCTTTACGGTACGGCCTGTCCGATGTCATTGCGTCGATGGTATCCGCAAACATGATGATGCGGGACGCCAGTGGAATCCGGTCTCCGGCAAGACCATCAGGGTAGCCCGTTCCATCCCAGTTTTCGTGATGGTGACGTACCGCCGGAACAATGTCTCGCAATTGCGAAACTTTTGCAACAAGCTTCTCACTCTTGATCGGATGAGTTTGCATTATTGCATTCTCCTCCTCCGTCAATCGTCCTGGCTTGAGGAGAATCGGGGCAAATACTTCGTGAATCTTGCCGACATCATGTAAGAGCGCCGCAATCTCGACTCGCTTTGCGACTGTGGAGCGGAGCCCAACGATCTGCGCGATGATCCTGGCGTGTTCAGACACCCGTCTCGAGTGGCCGGACGTGTATGGGTCTCGTGCTTCGATGGCCGCGACCATCAACTCCAACAATTCCTGATTTGCCTTCTCGAGTTGCAAGTTTACGTTGTACAGCTCTCGCAAGCCGAGAAGTGAGACCGCGACCACAAACGCCCCAGGGGTGCCGTACTTCGCGTACACCCATGCCAACCCCGCGATCATCGGGAGCGCGATCACATCATACGCCAGTGTCCCGAGATTGTTTTCGATCCAGACATCACCGAATGATCGATGCTCACTCAGCGCGACGACGCCGCTGACCGATACACTGTTGATGCCGGAGTATGCGAGGAACAGCGCGATGAGAGGGAGATATGTAAGACCCGGGCCAGTCAGCACCGAGGTTCCCCCAACCAGGCGGTAGACGAGTATCGCCGACGCTATAGAGAGCGTTTGTTGGCAAATATTGAATGCACCGCGCGCTATTTGCCGACGCCTGACAACTTGTACGAGGACGGTTACCAGTATTACGGCAGCGGCAGTCGCCCAGTCTGGCGATATCACCGCACTCGCGAGGAACGGGACAAACGACACCGAGCCCGAAGTGTGGCGTGCCAATGAATGCGCCATCATGTGTGTGCCGAGTGCTATCACGCTGAGAGTCGCGACAGCTCTAAGATGGGAAGCGTCAATGAACGGCGCGGTCCAAATCAGAAGCACCAAAGACGCACTGGCTAGCAGCGCGATTGTAAGAATGTACGTACGAACAGTTTGTTTCATATTATAGCGAGGACCCCCGTCCGCGACCCTAAACCCACTCTTGCGATCCGCCGCCTGAAAACATTGCGGCCAACAAACCTGCCAAGTACATCATTTCGCGTCACCTCCCATCCGTTTTGTCACGACGCTTACGCGCGTGCAAACTGCAAAGGTTGGCTCCGCTCATTCCTACCGTACCTACCGTCTCAACTCCGCTAGGTCGGGGAACGGGGGTTTTTTGTTAGTCTATAGTTAGTCTCGAGGTAAGCATCAGGTCACGCCTCCAACTACGCGCCATACTCCAACCAACGATTAGTCGCATCCAACACGGCAAGCACTGACGCCGTTTCTGCACTGTCACTCACTTCGCACGTACCCGCCAGCAAACGCACTTCGCGTCCGTGTCGTACCGCTACGCCAACGAAGATGAACTTCCTGTCAAACGCTTCGAACACCCGCACTCCTTCCAATCCGAACTGACGATCCTTAGCGTCCGCGTCGCCAATCGCAAGGCACGCCGCACGTGCAGCCAATTCGAGCCGCGCCCTGTCACCATCAACTCCGCGCGCTTCACCAATAAATGACGTTCCATCCTTGATCAGCGACACACGGCACGAAACCCCGCGCGCCCTCGATCCGCGGACTTCAACGTCCTCGAAATAGATCCGGCGACGCGGTCCGTCCAAACCTGGGGTTGGCGTGTAAACACCCATTCCCTCAGTATCGGCAGCGCTACGATTTTTCGAAGGCGCAATAGGCGACGGGGTCGATGTCGGCGGCGGCGCCTGCTTCGGCTGCGGTGGCGGAGCCTCGCTCACTGCCGCGATCGAAACCCGGCGATGATCGATCCGCAACCCAAGATGCGCGAACAGCGCGCTCTCCACGTTGCGAACCGTCTGCTTCGCAGGAACCTCAGACGTCGTCAGAATATGTACTTCCTGAATCGAGCCTTCCCCATTGTCCACAACCCGCACGGATACTACTCCGGGCAAGGTGCGGATCAACTCTTCGGCTTGCTCCCCGAGCCGAGCGGGCGTCACAAATGTAGTCACGCGATTAAGGAACTAAAGTTTGGCCAAGCGAGACGATGATCACCCCCGCACGATCCATCCAGCGAGATGACCCTACAGACACGAGCCCGCCAAGAGAGGAAACTCATTCCCTCTATTGGCGGCCATCACAAAGTGCGGTCACATGAGCGTTTAGGCAATAGTGGCGTAGCCATCCGGGATATCATATTCACGAAGTTTCCGGTACAGCGTTCGCTCGCCTATCCCCAGAAGTTCGGCAGCTCGCCGCCGATTTCCATCAGTTTCCCGAAGCGCGGCCTCGATCGCTCCCCGCTCGATCTCAGCCATCGTCATCCCCGGAGTCACCGTCAGAACATTAGGCGGAGGCTCCGCAGCGGGCTCGATTGGCCCTACTGAAGACGGCAGTGACCGGGCGCCGGTATCGCCGGACCCGGGCTCACGAGCCACAGCTGCGTTCTCGTCCACCCGCCGGCGAAGCTCGTCCAGTTGAAGCCTCAATTCGACCAGGCTATGGACTATGAACTCCAGCTCTCGGCCCGCCGCTCCAGCTCCGCCCTCCGCACCGCGCATGGCCATCTGCGGAATTCGAACCGGAAGCAGACTCGACGTTTCCCGGACCTCGGCCGGAATGTCCGACGCCGTGATCTCTCGTCCCGGCGCCAGTACGACCATGCTCTCGATGAGGTTCTTGAGCTGCCGAACGTTTCCTGGCCACGCATAATCCGCCATGATCTGCATCGCGTCAGCCGAAATCCCGTGGAACGGCCGATCGTGCTGGGCTGAGAACTGGCGTACAAATCGGCGCACCAGGAGCGGAATGTCGGCCCGCCGCTCCCGCAACGGCGGCAGATAGATACTGAGGACGTTGAGCCGATAATACAGGTCTGATCTGAACCGTCCGTCCTCCACCAACTGCCGCAACGGCTGGTTGGTCGCGGTCACGACGCGCACATTCACCTTGATCGGCAGAGTACCGCCGACCCGCGTGACTTCACGCTCCTCGAGAACGCGAAGCAACTTTACCTGAGTCGCCGGCGGTACGTCGCCGATCTCGTCCAGGAATAGTGTCCCGGTGTCAGCCAGCTCGAAGCGCCCGATGCGTCGCTCCGCGGCACCGGTAAACGCTCCCTTCTCATGGCCGAACAACTCGCTCTCGAGCAGCGTTTCCGGTAAAGCACCAACATTCACCGCTATGAACGGACGCGCCCGGCGTGGACTGAGGTGGTGAATCGCGCGTGCCACCAGTTCCTTGCCGGTGCCGCTCTCTCCC
>PLEG01000085.1 GCA_003136975.1 Gemmatimonadota bacterium
CCTCACCGCCGTAACGAGCGCACAGATCGACGTTGCGCACTTCCTGCTGAAGCGCATTTGCCACACGCCGCAATACCTCATCCCCGACCTGATGCCCGTACGTGTCGTTCACGTGCTTGAACCGATCGATGTCCACTACAACAAGCGTGCAGGAGCCGCCGAAGCGGTTTGTCTCCATGACGATCCGGGACAGCCGCTCCTCGAATTGCTGCCTGTTGGCCAGGCCGGTCAGGGCGTCCGTGCGAGCCCGGCGGTTGATCTCCTCGATCTCCCACACGGTTTCGAGCGCTCGCGCCGCCATGACACCCAGCAATCGAAGATTCTTCGCGTCCGTCGCCGAGAAGCGAAGTGGCGCCTCGCTCTCCATAACCAACGCGCCGATAACACCATCCATCCCGCGCAGTGGAATGATCGCGAGGGCGCCCAGTGCGTGTTCCGGTTCATCGCCTCCAAACACCACGAATCCTCTGTTGCGACTGGTCGCGTTCTCGATGAGCACGGGGAAGTCACCGACACACGCAGCGCCAACCTGACTGTCTGACGCGACTATCGATCCAGCGGTGATAAGATGCCCGCGAATCGAGTAGGCGACTTCACCGGACACCGTAGAGGCATTCCACCTTACCAGCGCCACGCGCTTGGTTCCCATCATGTGCGATGCAGCGGTACAGAGTGAGGCACCCAGATCCGCGATGGACCTGTGGTCCTGGAGCTGAGTCGCGGTGAGGAGCAGCAGGTCTGCGTTTCGCTCGGCCTTGGACGCGGCGGCCTGCGCGTCGATCAGCGCTCGAAGCGTTGCTATGCGGCGCGCGAGTCGCGGAAGCCACGTGCGAAGCTGTTCCCGGGGAAGCTTGAGCGCCGAATGCTCTCCCGCGCCAACGGCGAGTACATGGCGCGTGCCATTTGATGACGGAAGCGGCGTGGCCGCGAATCCAGCTCTTTCCCCGTCCGTGCAGATCTCGCCGACATTCTGATGCGCGGCCCACACTACGAGGCCCGCACCCCTTTCATCCAGTTCCGGTTCCGACGAATCGGCGCTTACAAAATCCACAAGAATCGGTGCAACGGCGGAATCCGTGGCATCCCAGACCGATGCATGCACACCTCCAAAGATCTCACGAACATCGGCCAGAACGTCGACAATAGGCGGCGTATGTGGCACCGGTTGGCGAGCTTCGGTGCTAGGCTGCCGAAGCGATCGCGTTGTCGGCCACGTCGTTGGCCGTGTCGGCCACGTCATCTTCCCCATGTCGCGCACCGTACGGTTGGGATAGGTAATCGTCGAAGATCGCTTCGACCTCGCTCACCGAGTGAACCGCATACAGTTTCTTGCGCAAGTCCGCGGAGCCGGGCAGTCCCTTGACGTACCAGCCAAGGTGTTTCCGAAATTCAACTGCCGCACCGCGCGGATCCAACTCGAATTCGTCGGCCATGTGTGCGTGCTCGAGCGCAATCGCAAACCGCTCGCGCACTGGAGGAGCTGCCCGCTTCTCACGTCCTTCGAGAAGGTCGCGCGTCTGATCGAAGATCCACGGTTGACCAAACGAGCCACGCGCGATCATCACGCCAGCACAACCGGTCTGGCGCCGCATCGCTACCGCGTCTTCCGGCGTCTTGATGTCACCGTTGCCGAGTACGGGAATCTCGAGCGCGCTGGCGACTGCGGCAATCTCGTCCCATCGCGCGGCGCCGCTGTACATCTGCGCGCGAGTGCGCGGATGCAGCGTGAGCACCGTTGCGCCGGCATCCTGGCACCGTAGAGCGATCTCGACCGGGTTGCGCATATCCTCGCTCCACCCGCTGCGGATCTTGACCGTGACGGGCAGTGTCGTCCCAGCAGAGACAGCGCGGATCACCGATTCCACCAGACCGAGATCCTTGAGACATCCCGATCCGCCATTGCGCTTCACGACCTTCTTGACCGGGCAACCGAAGTTGATGTCAATGAATTCGGGCTGGAACACATCCGAAACGAGCCGCGCAGCATCGCCCATTGCTGTCGCATCGGCACCAAAGATCTGAACGCCGATTGGACGCTCATCCTCACCAAATCGAAGCTTCGCGAGCGTGGCCTCGTTCTCTCGCCGAATAGCTTCCGCGGAAAGAAATTCCGTCACCACAACGTCCGCGCCAAAACGCCGGCAGATGCGACGAAACGGCGACTCCGACACCCCAGCCATGGGCGCCAGATAAAGCGGCGTATCGGTGCGAAGCGGGAACGGAAATGGGCGCGGCATTCCCCTCAAGCTAATATTCTCCGACGAGCCCGGCAACGCGCGTATTTGACACTGGTGTGGCCTGAAACTACCTTGGACGGTTCACCCCGATCTGCCCCGCCTGCAACAACCGCAATGGAACTACGCGAGTTCTTCTCCGAAGACGCGATTTCGCTCGACCTCAAGGCCGACAATAAGGACGACATCCTTCGTGAGCTAATCTCGCTCCTGAAGTTGGACGAAAAGTCCGAAGGGATGCTGTTCAAGATGTTGAAGCGCCGCGAGAACCTCGGCTCGACCGGAATTGGTCGCGGAATCGCAATACCTCACTGTCGATCACTGGTCGTCAACAAGCTCCGCGTCGCATTCGGGCGCAAGCCTGGCGGAGTGGACTTCAAAGCGATCGACGAAAAGCCGGTTTACTTCTTCTTCCTGATCGTCGCGCCGCCTCTGGAGGTCTCGAACCAGTACCTCCCGGTGCTTGGCAAGATTGCTCAGTTCAGCAAGGAATCGGATGTTCCGGACCGCCTGGTCGCGTTGACGGAGCCATCCCAATTCATGGCACTACTCAAGGAAAAGGGCGTGTAATAGTAGCCGCAGTGTAGGGGCGGGTCTCCGTG
>PLEG01000334.1 GCA_003136975.1 Gemmatimonadota bacterium
ACCTCGAAGGCACCTACAGCGAAGTGTATCCGAAGATCAGCCGAAATACGGAGGGGCTTCAGCGACTGTTCAAACAGTTCTCATTTCCGGGTGGCATTCCAAGCCACGTCGCACCAGAAACGCCTGGTTCCATTCACGAGGGCGGTGAACTCGGATACTCGCTGTTGCACGCGTACGGCGCCGTGTTCGACAATCCGGATCTCTTCGTGTGCTGCGCAATCGGAGACGGCGAAGCCGAAACTGGCGCGCTCGCCACGAGTTGGCATTCCAACAAGTTCCTGAATCCAGCTCGGGACGGCGCGGTCATTCCCATCCTTCATCTCAACGGTTACAAGATTGCCGGTCCAACGGTTCTCGCACGAATTGGCGACGAGGAACTGACGTCACTGCTACGTGGCTACGGCTACGAGCCGCGGTTCGTATCGGGCGACGATCCGGAATCGATGCACCAGCTCATGGCCGCGACGATGGATGCGGTAGTCGCTGACATACGGAAGATCCAACAAGACGCACGGAGAAACGGATTCAAGCATCGCGAAGCGTGGCCGATGATCGTGCTACGCTCCCCAAAGGGATGGACCGGCCCAAAGTTCGTGGACGGAATGCAGACTGAAGGCTCTTTTCGATCGCATCAGGTGCCGATCACGGGGTTTTCCGACAATCCGGAACACATTGCGTTGCTCGAGAAATGGATGCGGAGCTATCGGCCAGAAGAGCTATTCGACGCGCATGGTGCACTCCTTCCGGAGATCGCGGCTATTGCTCCGGTAGGCACTCGTCGCATGAGCGCGAATCCGCACGCGAACGGCGGTCTGTTGCTAAAAGATCTCGTCATGCCAGCGTTTCGGGATTATGCAGTGAGTGTTCCCGCCCCTGGCGCCGTTGACGCGGAAGCGACCCGCATCCTCGGCCGCATGCTTCGTGACGTCATGCGACTCAATGCCAGCTCCAACAATTTTCGCGTGATGGGTCCGGACGAGACCACCTCCAACAGACTCGACGCGCTGTTCGAGGTGACTGACCGCACGTCCACGGCGGAGATTCTGCCGAGCGACGACCATGTTGCGCCGGACGGCCGCGTGATGGAAGTGTTGAGCGAGCACATGTGCGAAGGATGGCTGGAGGGTTATCTCCTCACGGGGCGCCATGGTGTGTTCTCCTGCTACGAAGCGTTCATCCACATCGTTGACTCGATGTTCAACCAGCACGCAAAGTGGCTCGCCACCTCGCGAAACATTCCGTGGCGCAAGCCAATCGCCTCGCTCAACTATTTGCTGACATCGCATGTGTGGCGGCAGGATCACAATGGCGACAGCCATCAGGATCCTGGTTTTCTCGATCACGTGGTGAACAAGAAAGCGGACGTCGTGAGAGTGTACTTGCCGCCCGATGCCAACACACTTCTTGCTGTTGGGGACCATTGTCTTCGGAGCCGGCATTACGTCAACGTAGTCGTCGCAGGCAAGCAACCCGAGCCACAATGGCTGGGCATTGAAGCTGCTATCGCACACTGCGCCCAGGGGATGGGTATCTGGGAGTGGGCCAGCAACGACGTTGGCGTTGATGGTGCCAGGGATACTGATGTCGTATTCGCTTGCGCTGGCGATGTACCCACACTGGAGACGCTCGCTGCGGTGGATCTACTCCGCAAGCATATCCCGGATCTCAGAATGCGCGTTGTGAACGTCGTGGATCTCATGGCCCTGCAACCGATGAGCGCACATCCACACGGGGTACCGGACGAAGAGTTTGACGCGATGTTCACGAAAGATCGGCCGATTGTCTTCGCGTTTCACGGCTATCCTTCATTGATTCATCGACTCACGTACCGTCGTACGAACCACGGTAACATGCACGTGCGCGGTTACAAGGAGGAGGGCACCACAACAACTCCGTTCGACATGACAGTGCTAAACGATATGGATCGCTTCCACCTGGCGATGGACGCAATCGCGCGAGCCCCTCGTTTACGAAACGACGCGGCGGCCGTCGCCGCTGGAGATCTGTTTCGTGCAAGGCTGATTGAGCATCGGATATACGTGAATGATCATGGCGTTGACATGCCAGAGATTCGCGACTGGCGCTGGGGGAGCCGCGACGCATGAAAATCCTCGTCCTCAATGTCGGATCTTCGTCACTCAAGTTCCAGCTCATTGCCACAGACAAGAATGCGATAGACACGAATAGCGATCACCGGCTTGCGCGCGGACAGATCGAGAGAATCGGGGGCGAGGCAATTGTAACGCTATCCGCTGGCAACGCTGAACCGACACGCACAACTGCGAGCCTTCGAAATAACGCGGACGCTGTCGAGTACATCATTGCATGGATGATCGGTGGTGACTCTGGTGTCGATATCACGTCAGCGGCGGACATCAACGCCGTGGGACACCGCGTGGTACACGGCGGGGAGCGATTCAAGCAGTCAACCCGCATAGACGGCAATGTGCGACGTGCTATCGAGGATCTCATTGAGCTTGCGCCGCTGCACAATCCGCACAATCTCCGTGGTATCGCGGCAGCGGCGGCAGTCCTTGGCACCCACGTGCCGCAAGTGGCGGTGTTCGATACCGCCTTCCACCAGAGTCTCCCCGAAACCGCGTACGTGTATGCCATCCCGTACCAGTTCTACCGGCGGTACAAGGTCCGGCGCTATGGCTTCCACGGCACTTCTCACCGCTACGTATCGTACAGGTATCATCAGCTCACCGGTCGTACTCTCGAGCAGACGCGCATCATCACGCTTCACCTTGGCAACGGCGCGTCTGCATGCGCTATCAGCGCTGGTCATTCGGTCGATACGTCCATGGGATTCACGCCGCTCGAAGGACTTGTGATGGGAACGCGGTCCGGCGATCTGGATCCGGCTATCGTGGAGTACCTCGGTGTCAAGGAAGGGATGAGCGGTGGCGAGGTGGATGCCATGCTCAACAAGCAGTCCGGACTTCTCGGCCTGTCCGGAGTCACCGCTGACATGCGGGAGCTGCTCGCCGAAGAAAGCGCGAACAATGATCGCCGGTCGCGACTTGCGATAGATATTTTTTGCTATCGCGCGCGGAAGTACATCGGAGCGTACATCGCTGCGCTGAACGGAGTGGAGGCGATCGTGTTTGCTGGAGGCATTGGAGAAAACTCGCCTTCCATTCGGGAGCGCATCTGCAGAAACATGGACTGGTTGGGGATTCAGATCGATGCTGATCGCAATGCGATCCTCAAGGACGGTGCGGAGGGACGCTTTGACCGGGATGGCGCGCGCGTCGAGCTGTGGACCATACCCACAGACGAGGAACTATTGATTGCACGTGATACGTGGCGCGTTGTGAACGGCGAGGAGCCGCACCTCTAGGCGCGGAGACAATGCCATGATGCTATTCTTCGAAGCATCTCGGGCTCCGACTCAATGACCGTTTCCGTCAATCATACCCCTGCGTCTGATCATCTTGCCAGCGAAGTCGAACCTGGCGTGTTCGTGCTGGATCACCATTTCCGCGGTTCCCGCGGTGTCATAGCATCCTATCTGATCGCCGATCGCGATGAGTTAACACTCATCGAAACGGGGCCTGCGAGCACGATCGAGACTTTGCTTGCCGGCATTCGGCAGGCCGGGTTTGATCCGATGCAGATAGAGCGAGTAGTGGTGACGCACATTCATCTGGACCACGCTGGCGGCGCGGGTGCGCTGCTTCGCCGACTGCCACGTGCTCGGTTGTACGTGCATCCGGTGGGCGCGCCGCACCTGATAGATCCAGCAAAACTGATGGCAAGCGCAACGCGAATCTACGGCGAGATGATGGGCCCATTGTGGGGCGAGATGCTCCCGGTGCCGG
>PLEG01000389.1 GCA_003136975.1 Gemmatimonadota bacterium
AGCATCCGGCGGTCGCCGAGGCCGCCGTGGTGGGCAAGACGCACGAGTTGAAGGGTCAGGCGCTGACCGCATTTGTCACGGTCCGCGCCAGCCATCAAAGCTCGCCTGAGCTGGCCGCCGAGCTCAAGCAGTTTGTTGCCAACAAGATTGGCGCGATCGCGCGGCCAGACGACATAATCTTCTCCGCCGATCTGCCAAAAACCCGATCGGGGAAGATCATGCGCCGTTTATTGCGTGATATTGCCGAAGGGCGGGCGTTGGGCGACACTACGACGCTGGCCGACCCGGCCGTTGTCGAGGGTCTCAAGAAACAATACGAATCCCTGGAGTCATGATCTTTCGTTCGCTGTTTCCCGAGTCACTCTTTGGTCGCCGGCTACATCCAAATGCCGAGCGACGCCTACGTCTCGCTCAGGCGCGCGCCGATGAGACGATAATCCGCGCGCACGTGGACAACGCGCTCATGTTCGTTGACACCCTGGCTGAGGATCTATCGTTCGATCGCGCCATCGACACTTACATCCGCGTCATGGCGATCCCCGAACCGCTCGCAAGCGCTGTCGCGACTCGCGCGCTTGTGACCCTGGGCCGCGATCTCGTTCCCTTCCGCCGTCGCGCGCGCGAGGACGGCGAAGAGGATGTCGAGGTGAAGCCGCGCGTTCGTCTGGATGACGCGGCGGCAAGGCAGCGATCGATACGGCGCGTGTAGCGACTACTATTCCGGCAACTGCTCCGGTTGCACGCGTGGCTGCACGCGCGGCTGCATCGCCACATCGGCGATGCTCACGATGAAGATCGCTGTCACGATCACCGCGGACATTACACAGTACCTGCAAATCGCGTCGATAACGTAGAGCTCGAGGTAGGTGAGCCACGCCGAGAACGCGACTCCCACCCCTGACATTGCAGCCAACAGGTACGATATCTCACGCCTGTGCACGAGACTCGGCGACGTTCCCGCTATGGCGACCACGAGCGTCGCAACGTAAAAGCCGAGCCCCCACGCTGCGACCGGCGCGCCCGCAAAGATCGCCCACTTGCTCGTGTTGACGCGTTCGCACGATCCGAAACCGCACGCGAGATGTCCGATCACGCCCATCTTGTACATCGTGAGATACAGTGCCACGAATACGCCGATGAGCGCGAGCGCGGCTATCGTCATGCGTCGCATGCTTGCTCCGGCCTACTTGGCTGGCGCGGGAGCCGGCGTCGCGGCTGGAGCAGCTGCTGCCGCCGCTGCCGCATCATCGACCGCTTTCTTCAGCACGTCGTACGGTATCGAGCCGGCGAACATCTTTCCGTTGATGAAGAACGTTGGTGTCTGACCCACGTTGCGACGGAAGCCATCGGCAGCGTTCGCGTTGATGCGCGATTGATATTTTTTGGTGTCGAGACATTGGCCGAACTGCGCGGTATTGATGCCGATCGCCTGGGCATAGCCCACGAAAACTGACTTGGGATTGTCGGTTACCTGAGTCGCACCGTCCGGATTGAGCCCCCACGCATCCTGACCCGCGAAGAGCTGATCGTGCATCTCCCAAAACTTCCCTTGCTCGTCGGCACACGCAGCCGCGTTCGATGCAGTCTGCGTGTTGTGGTGCATCGGGAGAGGAAAGTCGTAGTACTTGTAGTAGGCGAGGCCCGGGTCGATGATTCGCTTGCGAACGTCGGGTTCGGTGACTGTCGCGTACGAGCCGCAGACTGGGCACTCGAAGTCCGCGAATTCTTCGATCACGACTGGTGCTTTTGGATTGCCCATCACGTACGGCTTGGGCGGCCCTGCCTTCGCGTAGTCGCGCTGCGCTGCCGCATAAGCAGCCTGCGCCTCGGCGCCAGTGTCGTTGGAAGCGGGGCTCTGCTTCAGGTAAAGGATCGCCGCGACGCCGACAAGGGCGATCGCGACGAGCACACCGTAAAAAGCGCGTCGTCCGGAGGACGGCTTGGTTGCCGCGCTTCTTGCATTCCTGGGAGGATTATTATTCGCCATCCCGTGAATTTATCTCCCGATGCAAGCTGACGTTCTGCGCGTTCCGGTCGGCCCGGGCGCCGTGCACGTGGAACGATACGGCCATGGCGGTACGCCGATCATTCTGCTGCATGGCTTTGGCACCTGTACCTTCCTCTGGCGAAACGTGGCGCCGGTGCTCGCCGAAGCCGGCCATACGGCCTACGCGTTGGATCTGTTTGGGCACGGTGAGTCCGACCGCACTCCGGACGCGGATTTTGGAATCGCCGCGCAGGCTGAGTATCTCGACGCCGCAATGACCGCGCTCCGCCTTGCCCGAGCAACGGTGGTTGGAGTCGATCTGGGCGGGGACGTGGCACTCAGGCTTGCGGCTACGCGGCCCGACCGAGTGGCCAGGCTCGTCCTGATCAATGTCCCGGCCTTCGACGAGCTACCGGCCCGCGACATTGCCGTGCTGCAGCGGAGCACAGCCAGATTCGCCTTCAAGGTGACCCGCGGGGTGCTCGGTGCGGCAGCGTTGCTTCAGGCGGTCCTGGAAGGGAGCGTCGCGACGCCTGAGCACATGCCGACCCGCCTGCTGGCTCGCTATCTGGCTCCGTTCGCCGGTCGCGATGGCGTTAACCACCTGCTCACGCTGGGCGCCGCGATCCGGCGATCCGAAATCGAGGATCTCGATCTGACCGATGTCAGGGCACCAACGCTCGTCGTGCGCGGCGATCACGATGAATGGGTGAGTCGCGACATTGCTTCGCGACTGGCGACCGAAATCCCGAAAGCGACGCTCAGTCGCGTTGCCGGTGTAGCTCGATTGATCCCTGAAGAAAGTCCGGACTATCTGGCCGAACTGCTGCTCGACTTCGTCGGCGAGGCGAGCACCGCTTCTGACGACCGTTTCGGTGCTTCCACTACTAAATGACCGGCGGATTAGTTAAATTCAACTGTTGTAGCAGTGCGACTTTTCTTAACCGGGTTTAATGACCAAGAAGCAGAATTCACCGAGATACCAGGCGCACTCAGCGCCAACGAGTCAGAAGTCACCGTTGGACGAGGCGCGTGATGAGCTATTTCAGCATGTCATGCGGTGCGGCGTTATCGGCGCCGAGCAGGAGCATCAGACGGAGTGGTTTGACGCAACGATCACGTACTTCGCTGGACGGTATCCTGAGCTGACGAAGCTCGATCTTACGCAGCTCCGCACGTTGGGTGAGCGATTCGCTCAGCCGCTGAAGACCAAGCAAGCTGTTTGACGAACGGGCGCCCATGGGCGCCCGTTGAGTTTTAGTCATGTCGCGAGCGCGAATCGTGCTCGCGACATGCATGCGTCACCGATGCGCCGGGCTTCCCGTGAAGCGCATCGTGACGCCAAGCCGTACACCGCCGCCAAATCCGAGCTCGACGCCTGGCGCGATCTTGCCCGTGCTCGGTCCGTTCGCGCCGATGAAGCCAAGTAGATAGGTCCGCGTGCCCGGTCCGCCGCCATCGCCTCTCACGGTCACTCCACCGCCAACGTATGGCTCCCACTCTGACTGGTGGTAAGGATCGAGCGAGAATTGCGCGAACCCATCTGCGCGCCCGCTAAATCCCGTCGAGCTGATTCCGGCTCCCAGCGCACCGCCAATGCTGAAGTAATTGCTGAACGGAAAGGCGATCGCCGCGCCGGCCTGGAGAGCGGTAGGGTTACCACCAAGCACATCGAGCCGCAACGAAGGAACGTAGGATACAGCGACCGCGACCTTCTGAGCCTGCGCCGACACATCGCGCGCGGACAGCGCGGATGCAGAAAATATTAGTGCGGCAACGAGGGCCGCGCGTTGAATCATCACTTCTGGTTTTCCTCTTGCGTAGATGGGGCGACGACACGTGCGCGCCACAATGCCAATGTATAATCGAAAATCGACATCGCAGACAGGATTCCAATCGCGACAATCAATCCAGTTGTCGCTGCCGGTTTCACGAGCACGGCTATCAGTGTTGACAATTGCAAAACCGTCACGGCTTTGCCTAGCAGTCGCGCACGAAATACTACAGGCCGTAGCCACGGAATAATCCGTGCTACCAGAAATCCGACCGCGGTGGCAATATCGCGCGAAATGAATACAAAGTACTGGCCGGTGCCGAGCTTGCCATTGATGAGATACGCCGACACCGCGGCGAGCACGAACAGCCGATCGGCAATTGGGTCCAGTAAGGCGCCAATGACGCTTCGCTGGTTCGCCAGCCGCGCCACGAGTCCGTCGAGAAAGTCCGTCAACGCAGCGGCGAGGACGAGAGCTATCCGCGTGGGAGTGTCGTTGATGAGCACGAACGCGACGGCGAGCGCCATCCGCGATAGCGAGATCACATTCGGGACGTTCCACAACCGCGTGCTCCGGCTCATGGCGAATTGTATGCGGGCCACCGCTCCGCTGCTAGGACGATCTGGGACGTCTTTCCGGGGAAGTGTTCTTCCGGTGCGGGTTGCCAGAGCGATGACGGCTCCCTAGCTTCGCGCGATGCTCTCCACGTACCGCGTGCTTCTGGTAGGGTACTTCGGGCTCGGTGCCGTGATAGTGTTCTGGAACATCGCGGTCGCGAGCCGGATCCTCCAGGCGCGCCGGTCGGCGTCGACTGCCGGCGTCGCGACGGGCCTCGCCGCTCTGCTGCTGGTACCAGCCCTCGTAGTAGCCGTTTCCGACGCTTCGATGGTGTACGGCCGCGCAATTCAGCCGGTGGCGTGGCTGTGGCCAGCGGTCACGCTTCTTTTCGTGATCCAGGCGGCGACAGCACTGTCGCAAGGCCGAGTCAATGCGATGCTCGGCGTACCGATTCTCGCGTACGATGTGGTTATCGCGATAGTTGCGATTGCGCGACACCTGAATGCGCTTGGATACACGCCGCCGTACTTCTCCCTGGTGCTATCCGCGGCACAATGTGACGCACTCGGCGTGGTGGCTGGCTCCGCCGCGCTGTCGCACGCCACGTGGCTGCTCATACCGATGTTCTCACCGGCACTACCGTCCCGCTCCAGGATACGCATCGCTTTTCGATATGGGCTCGCACTTGGGGTCAGCGTTGCGACGGCGCTGGTCCTTGTCGAGCTTCCAGGAGCGAGCGAGGCGATAAGCAGCTACACGCGCTATCAACATGATGTGCTTACCGCGCGCAATGGCGGCGATTTTCAGTTTGGTCTGAAGATCTTTCCCGACCTGCGATCCTCGCCGCCGCCGGTCGCGCTCAAGAATGACTTTCAGCTGGCGGACTCGCTCGGTACCGATGGCATCTCGATAGTCGTCGATCCTGAGGCGGCACGCGGTAAGGCGCTGGATTCGCTGGTACGCTCACTCGATAATGTGCGCGACGACAGCACGGTGCTGATCGTAACGCTGGGCTACGCACGTAGAGCGCGTGCTGATCTCAATCGCTCACCATCGGCGTATGTCGAGGGTCGGCTGGCCGACGTGAATCGCCTCACGCGAGCGCTGCGGCCGAACATCATAGTGCCGGCTTACGAGCCGTACGGCGAGGGAGCACGCGCGCTTGGCATCAGAACACCGGAATTCTGGATCGACCTCATCGAGCGATCAGCAGCGATTGCGCATCACGTGAATCCGAATATTCGCGTCGCGGTTGCGGCGTCCAGCTTCGGTGCGCGCGATAGTGTTGTATACCGCTGGGCTGCCGGCCGAAGCTCGCCTGTCGACGTGCTCGGCTTCTCCCTGATGCCGGGCTTCGATGGTGCTGTGTCACTGGACACGCACATGCGTATCGCGCAACGCTGGCTGCGCGCGACTCCTCGACCAAAGCCGCACTGGGTGTTCGCCGCCGGCGGCTATCCGGTTGCGCACGGACAACAGAGCCAACTGCTTGCGTTACGCGGTGTGCTGGCGTGGGCGACCTCGCAGCAGGCCGTGCGCGGAATTGTGTTCACCGATGCTGGCGATTACGATGCGCAGCGCGGCCTCCGCGCATCCGACGGACGTTTTCGCCCCGCACTCGGCGAGCTCGAGCGATCCATCGCAGCGGAACGCGAATCGGCCGGTCAATGACCTGGACGAAAGTCGCATCTGCGCTGGTGATCTCGATCGTCTTAAACGGCTGCGCCGCGCTAAGCGTACTGCCCGCACGTTCGCGTGATCTCAACCTCACCGTGGGGCGGGAACAGCGTGACTACATCCTTCACGTCCCGAAATCGTATGACCGCAGCCAACCGACGCCGTTGGTGATACTCATGCACGGGCACGGTTCGCGCGCGCAGACCTTTGAACGCCTGACAGGCATGAGCGGGAAAGCCGACAAGAATGATTTCATCGTCGCGTATCCCCAGGCGCTAGGCTCGCCGAGCGTGTGGCACACCGGCGTTGACGGAAGCACACGAATCGATGACGTCGCGTTTATTCGAACGCTCATCGATTCAATACGCAGCAGGTATAACGTCGATCCGAGCCGGATCTACGTCGCGGGGCACTCGAACGGTGCGTTCATGGCGTATCGCGTCGGCGCGGTGCTATCGTCCACTATCGCGGCGATCGGTATATCGGCTGGCTCAATTGGCCGCATCACTTCACGCGGAGATACTGTTCGGATATCGGCGCCGGCGAACCCCGTTTCACTGATAGCATTCCACGGCAAGGCCGACGACATGGTCCCGTACGACGGTGGCGCAGAAACGGACGGCCCCAGACGCATTGTGTCGGCACCGCAGTCAATTCGCTTCTGGGCCGACAGCGACGGATGCAGCGCAACTCCCGACACAACGGTGACCGAGAAAGGCAACGTGATTCGTGATGACTTCACTGGTTGCGAGGCGGGAAGCGAGGTCGTGTTCTACACGATCGTGGATGGAACCCACCGATGGGTCGGCGACAGCGCTCCATGGTGGAAATTCTGGGAACACACGAACGACTCACTTTCCGCGACGGATGAGATGTGGTCGTTCTTCGTGGCCCATCCCAGGCAGCGCGCCGACACGAGCACAGCTACGCGTTGACGCCGAGCGACTCGCCGCGGACCACTCCCTCGACCACACGATCAGGATCGAAATACTGCCGCGCGAGACGTTGAATATCCGCGGCGCTCACTGCTTCGATTTGCGACGCGAATCTATCCAGCTCCGATAGCCCGTCGCCTAACAGCCACGCATCAATGATGTCTCCAAGTATCGCACCACCGCTCTCCTGGCGGATGTCGTGCATGCCGAGCATGTAACGCTTGGCGCGCGCGATCTCGTCATCAGTCACAACAGCTTCGCGCAAGTTGGCGAATTGTTCGAGCAAGGCATTACGCGCTTCGCCTTCCCGATCGGGCGCGGTGGCAATGTAAGCCATGAATGCTCCGCCAAGCTGGTGCTCTGATCCGAACGCGTGCACCGTGTACGCGAGCGAGCGCCGATCGCGTAGCTCCTCAAAGAAGCGACCCCCAAGTCCGCTAGCTATCGACGCGAGGACGTGCGCCGCGAAACGGTCGTCGTCCCTGCGACTCGGCGACGGAAATCCGATCACCAGCGCGCTCTGCGTCTTGTCGCGAACCACGCACCGTTCCGCCGCTTTGTCGGGCCATTGCGGTATGGGCAGCGGCTCACGCGGAACGAGCACGAGCTCACCAAAATGAGTCGCGACCGTATTCGCGATATGATCAGCGTCAAAATCGCCGGTTAGCGCAATGACGAACGGCGCGCGCAAGAGCATCGAGCGATACCAACCGCGCACTCCATCCGGCGTAAGCGCGCGCAACGACTCTTCCGTACCGCCAGCTGGAATCGAGTATGGATGTCCCGCATACGCGACTTCCGTCGCCAATCGTAATGGATAACGATACATGTCATCGCGCAATCGAGCAGCATCCGCAAGCATGGCCGAGCGCTCGATCTCGAGAGCCTCCTCCGGAAGCGTCGCATGCTGCACCACGTCAGCTAGAAGCGCGAGTGCCTGCCGCGCGTTCGCGGCCGGAACGGAGAATGACCATCCGAAAGTTTCGGAGCTCACAGACGCGCCAATGCTTCCGCCCAGCAGCTCCGACTCCTCGGCTATCTGAAGTGAAGTGCGCGATGCCGTGCCACGCGAAGCCGTGCGCGCAGCGAGTGCGCTGATACCGGCGCTCTCACTGGTCTCATGCCCAGAGCCCGCGGCAGCAAAAACTCCGACGTGCGTTATCGGCGCATTCGCGCGGTGACGGATCNNGGTGGCGTCGAGGCGTCGAGCGGCCTAGCGACACCGCTACCCAATAGCGATTGAAAGCCGGCCGCGTCGCGCGCCAACTCCGCTTCACCGCGCGGGCGATATACCACCGCGGCCGCAAGATCTTCACCGAGATAACGTTGCGCAACAGAGACTACCGCGTCCACATCGGCTTCCATAAACGAATCGTAGTACTCCTGACCCTTCTCCCATCCGCCGATCGATTCCCACTCAGCGAGATATGCAGCCTGGCCCTCCGTCGACTCGATATGGCGAGCCCAGCGCGACATGAAGAGCCGGTGAGCGCGCTCGATCTCATCTGCCGAAACGTCACCCGATCTCAACGCGGACATCTGCGCCCACATCGCGCGCGCAGCATCGCCGGCTGTCGCCGGGTCACCCTCGGATGACATGACGAATACGCCAACTTCAGCGGGCGAATAATTGTACGCTCCCACGCTTCCCGACAGTTTTCGATCACGAACCGCGCGATACAGTCTCGACGCTCGACCACTTCCAAGGATGGCCGCTGCGAGATCGAGCGCTGGGAGATCCGGGTGCAGGTTCGGAACGCCACTCCAACCGATCTCGACGTGCGTCTGCTCGACATCGCCGCTCAACTCCTCGTAGCGAAACCCAGAGTGTTGCGGCTCGGCCGGTCCAGCGGTACGCGATGGTTTCCCGGGCAGAAGTGAGCCGTACAGCTCCTGCACGCGGTCGAGCGTCGTCACGGGGTCCACGTCGCCCGCAATGGCCAGCACGGTGTTGGACGGCGTGTAGAAGTTGCGATAGAAGCGCACAACGTCGTTACGCGTGAAATTACGAAGCTCGTTGGGGCGTCCGATGCGCCAGCGACGAATGCGGTGCTTGTCGTGCAACAGCGCGTAAAGCGTCTCCGTCGTAACCGCGCCTGCGTTATCCTGCTTGCGCATCGCTTCCTGAATGATCACCTCGAGCTCTTTCGCGAGCGAGTCAGCTTCGATCGTGGAGTTGGCGTATGCATCGGCCTGTACCGCAAGACCTTCATCGAACCCACGGGCAGGAAGAACCGCATAATAACTGGTGTGATCGTAGATCGTGTGTGCATTCAGATATCCGCCGGCGGCCTTGGTAGCCTTTGCGATCTCGCCGACGCCATACTTCGACGTGCCCTTGAAGTACATGTGCTCNNCGTCGGTCTCGTCGAAATAACCCGCCTTGACGTAGGTGTTGACCGCAACGACCGGCGCGGCAGGGTTTCTGTAGATGAGAACCGTAAGCCCATTGGCAAGTACGGTACGCGTTACTGCGCCGGGTTCAATGAACGTCGTCATGTATTGATCAATCGGAGGACGGAAAAAAGCTCGGCCGCATTCAGTCTGCGGCCGAGCGTCGATATGAAGCGTGAAATGTGAGGAGCGGTTGTGGTCAAGGCGTCGCTGGCGTACCCGGCATGGCCACTACTGTCGCACACGACGACCACGTCCCGGTACCTGCGCGCAACAGGAATTTTTGAGCCTCGCTAACGCGGTTGAGGCCCATCAGCGCGCAGCCAAGATATCCCTGGGAGGCGCTATCGTTGGGCGTCAGCTGGACGGCCCGCACAAGGAAATTGCGCGCCAGCGATGGGTTGTGATCCGCAAGCTGAAATATTCCCATTTCCCGCTGCGCGGGCGCGTACGCGGGATCGAGCCGTATCGCGGTAATGAGCTCCTGACGCGCGGTGTTCATGTCCGGAGGACTGTCGTTCCGAGCGAGGCGTGATAGAAATACATGCGGCGCCGCCTTGTCCGGATATTCGTGCGCGATAGTTCCGAACGCGCCGCGCGCCGCTTCAGTGCGCCCNNGGAGATCGACCGTCGCACCGGCTCGGTGACCGATGGTCCGGCTACGGACTCAGGCACGACAGCGGGGCGCGCCCCTGATGGCGCGCCACCCGGAGCGAATGTGGAAGTTGATGCGCCATCGGCGCTCGCCGGACTTGCGGGAGTTGCCGGACTTGCCGTTTCGT
>PLEG01000043.1 GCA_003136975.1 Gemmatimonadota bacterium
CCATCGTCTCGATCAACACTAGCACGACGAACAGAGGGGTCGCCATGTTGCGCTTTACACCGCGCTCGTCGGCTTTGCGAATGAAGAAGCTCTGGCCGTCGTAGTCGTTGCAGACCGGGATAATTCGGCGCACCAGCTTGAGCACCGGGTTGGTGCTGGGATCGACATGCTTCTCACCGCTCGCACCCATTCTGATGCCGGTGATCACGAGAAATACGCCGAACACGTAGGTGATCCACTCGAAGCGGTTGAACAGGGCGGCGCCGGCGGCGATCATCAGACCCCTCATCACGAGAGCGCCAAGGATTCCCCAGAACAGCACTCGGTGCTGGTACTTCTCGTTTATGTCGAAGTAGGAGAAGATGAGCACTATCACGAAGATGTTATCGACGGACAGCGAATACTCGACGAGATATCCCGTGATGAACTGGACGCCCGCCAGATGCCCCTGGAAGTAAAAGATCCCCGCCGCAAAGAGGAGTGCCAGGGAAACCCACACCGCACTACGAATAGCGGCGTCTTTTACGGAGAGCTTTTTGTTACTGCTGCCCAGCCCCAGATCGATCGCGAGCACCACCAGAACGACCGCATTGAACGCGATCCATGGCACCAGCGGAGAATGGATCATCTCCGCGAGCAATCGTCAGCCCCTATCTCCGTTCCATCGCGTCCCGCACGTCNNGCGATACATCTCGTCGAGGTTGGCAAGAATTCTGTCGCGGGGACGTGACATAGGACGATAGGAAGGTTGGGACGGTTCGCTGCCCATACCGGCGATCCTGTCGAGGATCGTCTCGGGGTCGCGTCCGTCAAAGAGGAATTTCTGTGCCGCCCCGAGGGCGAGCCGTCGCGGATCGATTGGGTTCGTCAAGCCATTCTAATGTAACGTGTAGAGGTCGCCCGCCGGGATACACGAGCACTCCGTCGACTACCAGCTCACGACGATAGCGGAACAAGGGATTACCGCATTACTCACGCGGCTGATCAATTCGGTGGAATACTGCTTCTTCAACGACCTTTCCGCCCTTGAGATGCTCGACCACGATCCGCTCCAACAGTTGCGGTGTCACTCCGCCGTACCAGACGCCCTCCGGATAGACCACAACTATCGGTCCTCCCTCGCACACGCCAAGGCACGGCGTCTCGCCGCGCTTCACTCGGCCGGCTCCAAACAGGAGACCTTCCCGCTGGAGCAGCGACGCAAGCAGGGTATAAAGCGACCGGCCCAGTCGCTCCGGCGAGCAATAACCGCCGGTGCAAATGATAACGTGCCGCGAATACGGTTCCATGGGCCGTGGTAAGGATGGCATATTCCATATAATAATCGCCTCCTACAAACTGATGTTTCTATGACCGCAATAGATCCCGTGATCGCCGCCAAGCGATATGCGCACCCGGAAGTACTGGTGAGTACAGAATGGCTCGCCGAACACCTCAGCGACGATTCTGTGCGCATAGTCGAATGCGACGAGGATGTGCTGCTGTACGAAGTCGCACACATTCCCGGTGCGCAGAAGGTTGACTGGCACACTGATCTCAACGATCAGTTGATCCGCGACTACGTTGGTCGCGATCAGTTCCAGGAGTTGCTGCGCTCGAGAGGGATCGACGAGTCGAAGACGGTTGTCTTTTACGGTGACAAGAACAACTGGTGGGCCAGCTACGCGTTCTGGGTATTCAAGCTCTTTGGATTCGAGAATGCGCGACTACTCGACGGAGGCCGCGCGAAGTGGGAAGCGGAAGGACGCGCGATGACCACCGACCGCCCGTCGTTCGCACGCACCTCGTACGATGCGCCACCGCGCTCGGACGAACGCATTCGCGCCTTCTTCAACGATGCACTCGCGCAATCTGTCGCCCGCAAGCCGCTGGTAGATGTTCGCAGCCCCCAGGAATTCACGGGCGAGCGTACTCACATGCCGGACTACCCGCAGGAAGGAACACTCCGCGGCGGTCACATTCCAGGTGCCCGCTCAGTACCCTGGGCTCGGGCGGCAAACAGCGATGCGACTTTCAAGTCGGCACTCGAGCTACGCTCCATTTATGAGCGCGAGCAGGGGCTCAACGCATCAGACGAGATCGTGACGTACTGCCGAATCGGCGAGCGGTCGGCGCATACATGGTTCGTGCTCACCTATTTGCTGGGATATCCGAACGTGCGCAACTACGATGGCTCGTGGACCGAATGGGGCAACACCGTGCGCGCGCCAATCGCGGTGGGCTCATGAGCGGAACAATTCCGGCGGCGGTAAAGATCATGTGGGCCGGTGAAGGAAAATTCGATGCTGGGCGCACCGGCGGACCATCGATCCGCCTGGACTCCTCCGCAAGCACCGGCCCCAGTCCCGTTGACGCGCTGCTCTCCGCGCTGGGTAGTTGTGCAGCGGTCGACGTCGTGGACATTCTAGCAAAGCGACGCACGCCCGTCGAATCATTGACGGTGGATGTTCAGGCCGAGCGCGTGGACGGCACGCCGAAGCGCCTCGCGCGCGCGACACTCAATTTCGCGATCGGCGGTGCAGGAATAGAACGAGTTCACGCCGAGCGCGCAATCGAGCTTGCGGTCAACAAGTATTGCTCGGTTCGCGATTCACTGCGCGCGGACGTCCCGGTTACCTGGACGCTCTCGCTGAATGGGGAAGGTCAGCCAACGGATAAAGCGACGCCGGCCTGAGCCGACACTTCAAGACACACACAGTCGGAGTCAGATAATCCCTGGTCTCGCGTTAACTCGTCTGGGCGTAGTCGGCACAGACAGCGGAGTCGGCAAGACAGTAGTAGCGTCAGCGATCATCGCAGCAATGCGGGATGCGGGCGCGCGGGTAGCGCCAATGAAGCCCGTTGGCCGCAGCGCGGGCGGTGATGTTGAGCAGATGCTGGCCGCGTCGGGAATCGCATTCCCCGTGGAACTCATCCAGCCATTGACATTTCCAGACGCCGCCGCGCCGCTCGTCGCGGCCCGCAGAGCGCGTGCGCCCATCGATGTCGGTATTCTGGATCGGGCGTTCGGTGAGCTGTGCACAATGAGCGACGCCGTAATCGTCGAGGACTCCGGCGGGCTGCTGGTGCCGATCACCGAAACGGAGAGCTTCGCCACGCTGTTCCGGAGATGGGGCCTGGATCTCGTGATCGTCTCGCCGAACAGGATCGGAGCTGTGAACCAGACGCTGCTGACGGTCCAGTCAGCGCAAACCCACGGCCTGCGTGTTCGCGCGGTTGTTCTCACGACGCTCACAAGGGAACGAGGCGGGACGGCGGAGCGCACCAATCAGGCGCTTCTGAAGGAGTTACTCCTGACGATCCCGGTCCTCGGCTTCCCGTACACCGATTCGCCCGACGATCCCCGACAGCTCATGGCGCTGGCGCGCGAGCTGTCGGCGCATTCCACGATCGCGCGTCCGGCATAGCCAGCTTCGATAACGGTCCGCACCGGAATGGTGACGGATCAACCTTCTTCTCAGTCCTATCGTGATGATGGCTCAAACCAATTCGAGAGGCCACCTCTACGGCACAGTGACGCGTCCGGCGATTCGGGTCTCGCTCGTCATCGCGCTCTTCGCACTCGCGTACGCGGTGCTGGTGCTGGCTGTGGGCGTCGTGCCGCTCAACATGATGCTCCGCAAGCTTCTGGACCCGAGCGGGATGCCCCGGATCTGGCGCACCTCGATGATTCGGCTTGGCGAACGCACGGCCGTGGCGGCGGTGGCGTGCTGGCTCGGCCTTGCGGTATCCGGCCGCATCCGCGGACGCCTCACCGGTCCGGGGATGCTCGCGCTGGGCGCGGCGATGTCAGGCGCGCTGGCCGGTGCGGTCGATGTCGGTCTGCAACGTCTCTGGGTGACGCACCTGATCAGGGCTGCTCAGGCATCGCCAATGCGCGGCAGCGCTCTGTCGTCCGGCATTACGGCGGTTGTTGCGTTCGTTGTGACGCTGCTGCTGATAACGCGAAGTACAAAAGTCCTGACAACAGAGAGCTGATTCCTCCGGCTGGTATTCCCGCGAGTGGCGAAGCGCTATTTACTCCAGCGCTTCTCCGTCTCTTCTAGTTCCACTCTCAATCTCGAGTAGCTGTCGTATCTGGCCGCGCTCACCGTCCCGGATTTAACGGCGGCGATGACGGCGCATCCTGGCTCGGAGAGATGTGAGCAATTGCCGAATCGGCATTCGTGAATGAACGGACGGAACTCTGGGAAACAGTCCGGAAGATCAACGGGATTCAGTCCCCAGACTCCCACTTCGCGCAGACCGGGAGTGTCGGCGACATAGCCGCCGCCGGGCAGCGGATGCATGACTGCACCGACGGTAGTGTGACGCCCCTTGTTGACCGACTCGCTTATCTCACCCACGCGCAGGTTGAGACCGGGATAGAGCGAATTCATGAGCGACGACTTACCAACGCCGGAAGGTCCACTCAATGCGCTGGTCTTGCCATCAAGCGCGACGTGCAACACATCCAGACCGGTGTGCTTCTTGACGCTCGTGAAGTGAACGGGATATCCGGCCGCTTCATAATCCGCGAAGCGCGCCCGCGCGGACTCTTCCGTCACAAGCTCGGACTTGTTGATCACCACGCGCGACGCAAGCGAGTTCGCCTCAGCGATCACAAGGAACCGATCCAGCATCCTCGGGTGCGGCTCCGGATTGGCCGCGGCGAATACCACGACGACCTGATCCAGATTCGCGACTACCACGCGCTCCCCAGCGCGGCCGCCCGGTTCGCGGCGGGCGAGCTGCGAGGTGCGAGGCACTATCTCGGTGATCATCCATCCAGCGCCACGCTCACCTTCCAACAGCTTCACATTGTCGCCGACCGAGAGTTTCACGCCGGAGTCGCTTACGAGCTTGAGACGGCCGCGCAACGAGGAATCATGCACTTCGCCGGTATCGGTGCGGACTTGCCACACTCCGCCAGTACCCGACAGAACGCGCCCCGCGTGCAACGGCCCTTCTATGGTCCTTTCAATTACACGGGGTATCCGAGTCACGAGTCTCGCATAACGTCGTACCACGGCTTCGACGGCGTTGCCGCGCGAGATATCAACTCATCGAGCGCGCGTTTCACGTCGTTAAGTAGCATGGCGCCGAGTGCGGAACGTGCAGCGTCCTCGGAATCACCGAAGGCGATGTAGTCGGTTTCGAGATGGCCTGACGCAACGGGGTCACCGCGACGCCAGTGCACAAAGAGTAGATACGCGCCGAAGCGGCCCTGAGGCTCACGAACTTCGTCGGCAACGATCTCGACGCTGTAGGATGCGCCGTCCTTGCCTTCGAATGCGGCCGGGCGTGCGTGCACCGCTCGGTAGCCACCAATGGTATTAGCGTCGCCAGCTTCGTGATCAGCCGGTAGGAATCGGCCCATGGTGTTCGCGGTGGCGGCTCAACGTCGGCCGCGCACCATCTCCTTCAAAATATTGCCCGTCATGAACGCGACGTTCGCGGGACGCTCGGCGAGACGGCGCATCAGATACGGATACCACTGCGTTCCGAACGGAACGTAGCAGCGCATTCTCCAACCTTCACTTACAATCTTCTCCTGCAGATCGCGCCGCACACCATACAGCATCTGAAACTCGAACTGGTCCGGCTTGATGTTGTTCTGTCGTGCGAATCGTTTGGTAGTCTCTATGATCGTCTCGTCGTGCGTGGCGATTCCAGGATAATGGCCATGCAGTGTAAGATCCTGCATGCACTTTACATAGTTCGCATCAACGTCACGTTTTTCTGGAAACGCGACCGTTGCGGGCTCCTTGTAGGCGCCCTTGCA
>PLEG01000132.1:0-11443 GCA_003136975.1 Gemmatimonadota bacterium
ACGCCGATAGAAGCTCATGCGACCTATCTCCGACGCAAGAGGAAGAACGCACCCAGCGCGCCCGCGCCGAGTATCCAGACAGGAATCCCGCCGACCGTCGTACTGAGACCGCTGGGTGCGGCCGGGACCACGGCCACCGGAGCCGGGGCCGCGGTCACGTTGAGCGGCGGCGAAAAAATCGGGTCCGGGGTCATCGGCCCAATCGAAGCTATCGAAATCGGGGTCGGAACCGGGACGGCCGTGACGCCAACCGGCGGCGCAACAATCGGGTCCGCGGTGATCGGCGGCGGTGCGTACGCGAAGGGCTGGTTTATCGGCGCGGGCTGCGGGGTGGGCGCGGGCTGTGCCAGCGTCATCCCGACCGGCGGCGGCACGAGAGAAAAACCCGTATCCGTCGCCCCGACCGGAGCCGTCCCATCTGCCGGGATGAAGGTGAGACCGAGCCGCAAGCTCTGATGGTAGTTCACGCGCTTGCGCTCTTTTTCTTCGCGAGTAGAATGGCTCCAACCACGCCCGCCGCGAGCAGCAGCNNTTTTCTTCGCCAGCAAGACCGCACCAAGCACGCCCGCCGCGAGCAGCAGCATCGTACTGGTGGACATGCCGCCTGTGCCAAAGAGCGAGGCCGTTTGCACTGCCGGCCGAGCGACCGCGCCGGACGGCGACAGGGCCGTGACCGGCGTATAGGCCGTGGGCTTTGGCGTAAAGATCGAGGTCAACGAAGTCAACCAACTGGTTCCGCTCGATGCGGGCGACGTGACCGCCGGAAGCCCACTGGAAGTCACCCCGATGGGCGCGAGCGTGTTCTGTGGCGTCGGGCCGAGCGGTCCCGCACCGATACTGGTTGTGCTACTGCCTGTCTGCAACGGAATCGTGGACGACGCCCCGCCGCTCGACACATAGACCGGCGGCAAGCTCTGCGCAGTCCCCACATACGCGATGTCGTAGTTGTAGGGATTGTTGTTGTCGTTCGGATCGTACGGCGCACCGTCGTAGGTCGGCGTGCCGTCCGGGTTGTTATAGCCCGGCGAATCCCCAAAGCCGGACATCTGCCGCATCGGGCGCTTCCCGCGAACGAAGCTCATGAAACCTCCGGCGAGGACGACGAACCGCGCTTCATCAGCAGCAAGCCGACGAGCAACCCGCCGCCGAGCAGCAAGAGCGTTGAGCCTGAGACGCCGCCGAGCAATCCCGCCTGTGCGACGGTCGAGGACACCACCGGCGCGGCAGCGACCTGACCCGGCGTGGCATTGACGTTCGTGTACGGCACGGCGCCGGTGTAGGGGACGTTCGCGGGCGCGGCCACTGGCACGAAGCCGCCGACCGGCTGCGCGGTCGTTGGGGCGAGTACATACTGGTTGCCGTACTGCGGGGTGTAGGCGGTGACGGCGGCCATGATGTTGCCGGTGTTCCGCGGAGAGCCGGACCAGTTCACCCACGCGCGCTGAGGACCGTCCTGCGCGATCTGCGTCGCCCAATATCCGATGGCCTGAGCCAAGCCCTGTTTCGCCGCCGGGTCTTGCGTGATGTCCCCCCCGAGATAGAGGGTGTACCACTTCGTTGCAAGCGCCTGATTGAAGTCCGCGTTACTCGACGGGACTTTCGGGAGGCCGGTCTTGTCCACGCCGCCGCCGAACAGGCCGCTAATCGCGCCGACCAGCGAGCCGACCACGGTACCGACCGCTGTACCGAGCACCGGCACAACAGAACCAACGGCCGCGCCCGTCGCGGCGCCCGATCCAATCAACGCCGTGGTATTCGCCCCGAGCCCTTTCCGCGCACGTCCGTACCGTCCGATGATCGGATCACGGTAGGCGATTTCACCAAGACGGACACGCTGGCCGCGGTAGAAACTCACTCTCGATTTTCCTCCGGCACGTCTCACGACGTTCCGATGATGTTAGAGGACGGGGTACACCTTCGACCGACTGATGAGGTTCACGGGAAGCTCTTGCATGGGGCGGGTCGTATCGAACTCGATCCAGACTTGCTGCCCCTCTCTGTCAATAAACGAGGCAGAGGGAGCCGACGCCGAACAGTATACGTGTGAGTACGCACCGTTGTCAAGAAAGGCGACAGTGATGAGCGAGACGCTCCACCCGATTGCGCCCATGAGTGCGCCAGCGAGGATCGCAACATCGTCGCAATCGACCTGTGCGCTTCCCTGCGAGGCGATCGTACGCAACAGCCACTCCGGGGTATGCAGCAGCTCCACGCCCGCCGGGTCGCGCATGAACGCGATATGCTGGGCGATCCAGTCGCGCACGGCGTAGGCTTGGCTGTACCAGTCGCTCGATGCGATCCCCTGGATGATCTGCGACACCTGCTGGCGAACGATGGGCTGCGCGACGCTTTTGCGAATTATGTCAGCCATCGTCGCGCACGTCTGCGCGATTCCTAAATCTCCGTCAGCGATCCCGAGGCGGGTTACAGTGGTCACGCCTCAGAGAGTACGTGCTGGCCGCTCCGCTGTCAAGTTGCGCGACACTCGCAGTTGTTCGTTCAACTGAATAATCTGGTCTCCTTGTGCGACGATGGTTTCGCCCATCTTCGCGTTTGCTTCTGCGAGCATCGTTACCGTGTCGCACAGACTGGATTCCTGCGCGCGAGAGAGCGGCGAAATCTCCAACGGCTTCGCGGCCGGCGCGGCGCTGTCCACCGGGAATGATTCACGCGCCACGAAGCACCGCCACAAACCGAGACCACAGCGAGGGCGGGTTAGCCTCCTCTGCCACGTCGATGAGATGCTGGAGCGCGTTGCGGCACTCCGCGAACATGCTCCACAGCGCAGCGTTATCGACGCCCTGTTCTTCCACGAGGAACCAGAGCGAGAGATTTTTTTTCAGGTCGCTGTACTGCTTACTGGTCATCGGCATCAGCTCGTTACCTCGTCAGCGGGTTCGCCTTCGCCGGCACCAGTGCTCTGCGGGAACGCCTCGTCGGCTTCGGGATGGAAGTACTCATAAAAGTCCTCCAGCAGCTCCGTCGTCCAATCGGCGTAGGCCCGGAGCTGCGGGAATCGCGCCATGAGAAACTCGGGCGCATCGTCGCGCGCCGTCAGCTCGCGAATCCCGCCGATCATCGCATCCGGCGCGAGCGTGAGAATCATATTCATGACTTGGAATGGCGGCTTATTGATCGCCGCGAAGTGGACGAGGTTCGCCACGTAGGGCTCCAGGGCCGTCCACTCGTCAGCCACGGGAACTATCTCGGGTGAAGACGACGGCGCGGCCACAGAGGAAGCACTGGCCGGTGCCGGTGAGGTCGATACTGGCGAGGTCGCCGTGGACGGGGCAGCGATACGGGCGACGGCCGGCTGTCGGGCGAGCGTCGTGATCGGCTGGCCCGTTTTCATCGACTCGTTTTTCAGAATCTCGATCGCACCCGGTACCACTTTCTCCAGTAGTCGCATCCATCCGGCCTCTTCGTTTTCAGGGGCGGCACCAAACGCGCCGAGCATGTCTTTGATTTCGAGTGCTTCGTGGAGCGAGGACAGCGCGCTCTTGCCGGTCTCTGGCCGCAGCGTGGCCATCAGCGTCGTGGCAATTTCGACGGGATCTTTTTTATTCACCATCCCCGCGATGAGCGGCGCGAGAATCGGAGCGAGCACCGTCAAGATTTTTTCGATGCCGCTGTCGTGCGGCGCGGCCAGCCGTTCCATCATCACCATCAGCGCGGCGGAATGGTCGCGCTGCATCTGCGCGCCGGATGCCGCTTGTGCTTGGAAGCCATTCAACAACTGAATCATCGCCATGTCCATCACTGAACTTCCCGGCGCGGGGACTGCTCCGTTCTGTTGCGGCGCGTTGATGGCCCGATCGCGTGGTGCGCCCTTGAACGGAACGGACGAGTCGATGCGGTAGCTCTTGGACTCTTGTTTGAGATAGCCCCACGTCCCATCACGGCGCGGTCCCCACATCTGGATCGAATACTCGCCGCCGCCGTAGTTCTCGCGGACGTACCCCTCGTCGGCCAGTGAGGCATCTACCGTGTCGAGCAGTGCCATCTTTCGGGTCGCCGGGTCCAGCCGAAAAATGCGCCCTTCTGCACGGCGTCGGCCTTCGTCCTCGATCGTGCCGAGAATATCCGTCGTCTGCGCGTCCGGTCCTTCACCGGCATCGCCAGCCGTTCCGGGCGGCGTGGCGGTGACGGTGAAGGCCGGACCCTCTACCTTGCGCGGGCGTCCCATCAGCTTTTCTTGTCTACGGCTTCTGCGCGACCTGCTGCGACATCGCGACCATCGGCAGCACGACATTCCCGAGGACGGGAACGACCATCGCGAGCGCGTCCGCCAGCGTCAGCGTGATGACCGCTTCCGCGCCAATCAGCGTCGGGTGCTTGCCGTGGATGTAGAACGTGAACGTGTCGCCCTCGTACACGACATCATCTGCGACCACGCGCCGGTTTTTGTAGGCCGCGATCTTTTCACTCACGGCGTCTTTGTTGGCGATGAGGACGGGCCCGACCTTCCCTGCAATCTTGTGTTCGCCCACGATGCGGCTCCTGAAGTGATGCGCTGAACGTAGCGCGTGGAATCCGTACGTCAATATGCAATAATTAGACAGCGCCCGCGAAGAACGCCGCGTGCTTCGCCTTGAGCTGCGCGAGTGCGGTTGCGTGGGCTTCGTGATCCATCAGCACGGACCCGGCTCCGCCGTGCACAGAGCGGAGATAGAGGAATTGCGGGACGTGTAATATCTTCGCGCCCTCTTGCATCATCCGAATCGACGCATCCCAATCCGAGTACGCGAGCGCGCCATCCCATCCGCCGATATCGCGCCAGAACTCCGCGCGCACCATGAAGGTCATATGCGGAATGCAGTACCGACGCAGTATTTCCGTGTTGAGGTTCGGCGGGAATGGGAACTGAAACCGATAGCCGTGTTTCTCCGAGTAGTAATCGCTGTAGGCCATGTCGCCCTCGCCGGTGAACCAATACCCGTCGAGGAAATGAACCAGCGTTTCCACGAACGTCGGCCCGAGACGGTCGTCGTCAGGCAAGAATACGAGCCATTTCCCGCTCGCCCCTTGCCATGCCTCATTGAACTTTTCCGGGTAGTACTCGCCCGCGTGGTGCTTGACGATCAATTCGACGTTGCTGTACGTCTGCGCGAGCACAGACGCAATCGCCCCCGGCAATTGGTCGGGCCGATGCGACAGCACGATCACCGAGACGCGGGGCTCAGACATGCCCGTTCCTCACGCCACGCCAGAGGCGAATCGCTCGCCCGCGCGCCTCCGGCTTCGTCGCGGAGACGTAGCCCTGTGCGGTGATGATGCCCGCGCGAGCAAGATGGTAGAACACGCCGCCCATCGCGTTCGGGAAGGCGCTCAACCGTTCGCGCGTCGCGTCCGTCAGCTTCGCGATCACATCCTCACTCGTGAACGCGTCGCCGTACGCCGCAAACCACTTCGCCTGACTTCGCACCATGTCAATATCCTCGGGGCGGGCGTGAGACGCCGCGGTGGCCATGCCTTCGACGGCAGGACGATCCAGTAAGCTCAGTTGGTCGCTCATGGCTTATCGCAGCTCGATAAACGGCGTCACGGCGAGCCAGAAGGCCCAGCCCACAATCTGCGCGATGCGATCCAGTTTCGCGAGCATCTTAGATCGCGTTCATGCGTTCGGCGCGCAGCATCAGCGTCGTGACGCCGTTCTCGATGCTGTCGGCCGTCGGTTTCGGCTGGCCTTTCTTCTTCGCGAGCTTCGCGTTGTTCGCCGCAACGATGCGATGCGCCCAGAGGTACGCATCCTCGATTTGCGCGCGGACTATTTCTCTCCGCACGGTACCGGGTTCGATGCTCACGGCTGGCGGGTTCGGGGTGTGACGCGAATTGCTCTGTACGTGCGTCACGCCAGCGGGCGGCAAATGATCGTTGAGCACGGGGGCGGGTTCCTCTCGAGGGATTTCCACGGCGCGGACAGTTTCGAGTTTCCAGTGTGGGCGATCGCCAGCCACCGGCGCGGCCACGCGAGAAAACTTGAGCGTCTGCCCACAGACTCGGTTGTAGTCGATCACGCCGTTACTGTTGCCGAATCCGAGATTGCGTAGGTGCTGCTCTCCGACGAGTCGCGGGAGATAGATCGTCTCGTCGTTCCGACTGTCGAAGCGGATCGACAAGTCTTTACTCGGGCTCTGATGCTCGCCGGCCGATTTGACTACCATCGTCAGCGAGTCGCCCGCGTTCGGGAGTTTAGCCCACGTCATGCGTCCACCTTCGGCTCGAACCATCGTGCCGCACGTCCGCACGAACCCAGTAGATAACTCCACGGCCACCGTTCCTCTCGCTGTATCGCGCAGTACTTCCATCGCGACTCGCCGCTCTCGTCTCCGGCCAATCGGCTTGAAATCGGAATACCCGCTGGGGCGCTGCATTTCCGAAACCTCCCGGTCTCATCAGAGGCTTCCACCCAGCTCCATTTGCAATCCGTACAGAATTTCATGCGATCTTGACTCCGTGTGAGTGTGATTTGTACAGCACGTTCCACCGCTCACGAAAAAATCCACGGCGCGGACGTTGCACGCGCATCAGGTTGAACGCTTCCCGCTTCAAATCGCTGCCGAGGATCGCTTGCGCCGCGACGATCATCAGCGGGGACAGCTCCGCCTCCACGCCGACGAGGACATGCCAGCCGTGGCGCGTGCGATCATAGCGCACGCATTCGACAGGCCAAGCCCACAGCCGTAAGCAGTGCATCAGCCGGAAGAAAAACCCGCGCGGGATTGGCCCGTCGAGGTCCAACTTAAGCAGGGTCATCAAACGAAATCGCTTTTGTCTTTCGGCCGAGCAGCGGGCGTGCCCGGAATCACAGAATGCAAGAGCCATTCGCCGGTACTCGCGGAGAAGAACAGCACCGCGCCGTCATCGCGCACGAGACACTGGCAATCGTCAATCTGCATGACAAAGCCGGGCCGGTGCGCGTAGTCGGAGCTCCAATCTTTCAGTTTCGCCATTTACATTTCGTCCGGTTTCGTCGGGCCGATGCGTAACCCGCCATCGCCGACTCGCGTGAGAATATCGAGAAAACTGTCAAGGTGTTTCGCCTGCGAACTTTCCTTCTCTTTCGGCCACGTCGGGCGTTGCCATCTCACCGTCTGTACCTGAATCCCCTCGCGCATTTTCCCGGTGCGGACAAACTCCGCCACGATCTCTCGCGCATCAGATTCCGTCAGCGGGCGCTTGTCGCGCCGGAAAATCCGGGCGTTGAAACTCACGTCACTGCCCTTCCCGGTCGGGTGCGTCCAGCCCTCAGACTCCACATAATCGACGCCAAATTCGATCTCAAGTGATCCCTCCTCTTCCTGCGCGTAGTCCTCGTCGGGCTCTTCCTCTCGCCGGGCAATCGGTACCACGTCGGGCGATGCCAGCGGCGGCACCGGCTCCATGCCGAATTCTTCTGCAAGCTGGTTGAGCCCGTGGCCGATACGCCCGCCCTCTTCCTGAGAGGCCCGTACCAGCCCTAAATACTTCGCCCTGGTCTCTGGCCGCTTGACGGTCTCAAACTTCGCCACGAGCGCACTGTGGCGTTTTGCGCCGCGCTTGGCCTCAAAGGCCAGCACGTCGAATAATTGCAGCGCCTTGACCGTCGAGAGGAACCGCCCCGGCTTCCCGAGTCGCAAGGCTTTCCGAATTTCTTTCGGGACGCCCTTCGGAATGCGGAACGGCGCGAGCGCCTTACGCTTCGCCATCAGCCGCGCCGCCCGTCGCTACGCAGCTCCACGAGAAACAGGTACTCCACCGCATCGGGATCGTTGGGCCGCTTTTCGGGATTGCACTGAAAGGTCAGCTCGTCGTGAATGCAGTTCATCGCGAAATGACAGGCTTCGTTCAGGCCCACGGCGCGCTGGCGCAAGAGCGTGAAGCCTTCCCGCTCCACGACCGTGGCCGTGCGCGAAATCACGACAACATCTTTCATGCCGCGCATGGTCGGGTCGATCTCGACGCAAAACTGGACGCCGCGGCGGAGCATGTTCACGACGCGCTCTCTCGCTTGGTCCGGTTCGACCGCGATAAAGTTTGGGTCGGCTTTCGCGATGCGTGACATTACTTCCCGTCGTCCTTCACGGACATGCTTACGATGGCCAGCGCGAACGCTGCTCCGATAAACGGCGCGGCTTCTAGCCGTAGACCGACAAGCACGAGCAGTAGACCGACGACAAGGCAAGCGACCATCCCGATGTGAAGGGGTAAAGAATTCACTTGGCCCACTCCCGCCGCCGTGCGGCCCGGATCGCATTTTCTTCGCTGCCATAGGGCTTCGTCACCTTGCCACTCTTGACGTGATGCGCCCGCCACTGCCCATCGGCCGGCGTCCAGACGACTTCGACGCGCGTAGCGGGGTGGCCCTTGCGCGCGGCTATCCGGCGCGTGCTGCCGAGTGCCATCAACGTCGCGGTCACGGTTTCAGCCCGTGCGCGGCGCACTGATGCGCAAACGTCTGGTCGTCCTCGTAGACCGACAGCAAGACTTGCGCGAGATTGCGCGCGACTTGTTCCCACTGCGGGACATACGCTTTGATCGCCAGCTCGTTTAGCTCGCTCGCTCGCTGTGATCCTGGAACCGGCGTGCCTTCGATGTGAAACCGCCGGTTGTCCCCGACCGGCCAGCAGTAGAAACACGCGCCGTCATCGCAGTAGATCGCTTCGCCCCGGTTCGCATCGGGACAGACGGCCACCACTTTTCGATACTTCGGTAAATCACTCATACGCCTCTCAGTGTGCGAGGAACACAATCACGGCCACCAACACGAGCAGCAACCCCACCTGTCCTGCAATCCGCAACCCCGCGAAGAACTCTCGCCGCTCTTTGTCTCGCTCGTACCAGTTCACGGTAGCTCCGTGATGTTGCAGTGAAGTTTGAGGCGATCCCCAACCTGAAGAAATTTCTTGCCGTTACAGCTCATCACGATGAACGTCCCCGCCTCCATCGACAGCTCCATCCGATCCCCTTCGCGGAGGATCAGCGGGGCATAGAGTGTGCCGTCGCTAAACTCGCAACCGAACACGTCAACGGGAACGATTGAGAGTACCCTCATGCAGACACCGGCACGGACATCCACGCGCCGGAGAACGAATCGAACTTGCACCGCTCCGTCTCCGCTGTGGCCTTGTCGTCAAACTCTGTCGCGTCTCCGACGTTGGGCGAGTGCCGAAATCCAAAAACAACATCGTCCGTCACTGCGTAGTAGCCGGTCGTCTTGTGCTGCAAAACGTGTTTCACTTTTCGCTCTCGCGCATGACCTTCGCGCACTGCTCGAAATCGTCCGCCGTGTGGCAGTGCGGCCCATTCGGATAACCGCCGAGAGAGCCATACCAGCCCGCCGCCTTGGTGTACGTGAACACTCCGGTACTCAGCGTGACCGTTCTTGGCTGTGGCGGAACAGAGGGATAGAGCCTGTCACGTCGAAGGTCACACTCTGCCTTATCAGAAACGCAAACCGCATACGACGCGAGATTGTTCCATGCCGCGCGCTCCCGCTCTCGGACTTCTCCCTCGGAGAGACCGCCGAACTTCGCGAGTACCGCGTTGACAAACTGAAGTGTGTGTTTCTTGTTCGTCCCGGTGAAATGAGTCCAGTCGCACCAAAAGTGCGGCGGACGGTTCTCATCCCACAGCGGGCAAATGTCCTGTTCGGTGAGGGGTTTCACTTCGACAGCTCCGGTGGGTTCGGGTAGAACGCTCGAACAATATCCGCGCACCGTTTGAGCGTATCGGTGCGAGCCGTCGAACGCGCGGCGTAGGCGGCGGCGTAGGCGGCGTCGACGGCGTAGGCGTCGACGGCGTAGGCGGCGGCGGCGGCGGCGGCGAAGGCGGCGTCGACGGCGGCGCCGGCGACGGCGGCGGCGGCGGCGACGGCGTAGGCGGCAGAATGAACTTTCGCGAGAGTCGCGCCGCTATTACGCGCCCACGATTCCGCGGTTTCGATGGCCTTGCGCGGGCGCGATTCTGTCGGGTTTCGTTCCTCGAACCGCGCGAGCGCCAGTCGCGCACAGCCACAGGCCGCGAGCACCAACGGACGGCGCGCGTCGCTTCCCGCCGGCCCCGCGAACCTCTCCGCGAGCCAGAGCATCCAGTCCCCGCGATCGCAGAGCTTCCACGCGGTTGCAAGATCGGGCTGTGTCTTCGCGAAGTCGATGGCCACAGCACACGCGGACAGCTTCACAAGGGCGTCTGACCAGTGGGCTACGGCCTTCGTGGTCATGAGTTCACCGCGCGAAGCGAGAGCGCCACTCCGGGTTGGCGGGCGCACTCCTCAGGCACCGGCATGAGATCGCGCCCCAGCTCGTTCCGCAGAAGTGCGCCCGCATTGTGAGCGCGCTGCATCGGGCGCTCGAAGTTGATACTGGGCCGAGGTGATTTCTCTCCACGCAGCCCGCCAAGGTATGCCGCAACCACGCGCACCGCGAACGTGGTGCGGATATACAGATTCTGCTCCGCATACCGTCGCGCGCACTCGTTCGCCGCATCCCCATTCACCAACGCTACGCGCTGCAACTTGTACAGCGGCCATTCACTCATCGGCTTGTCAGCGGTCACTGTGCGGTCTCCTTTACGGGGGAGTTTTCAGGGGTTTTTAGTACCGCAATCCCCGCGCGGAGAATGCGGCGGATGGTGTCAGACGGGCGTTCCGTGCGCTCGCGAAGTTTCCGCAGCGTGCGGTATTCCTCGTGCGAGAGGCGAAATGAGACAGAGCGTTTCGTTGGGATAGGCATTGCGCGTATACATTCGCACCCCTCTTGCGGAAAGTCAACCCCCCCGCCTAAACTAGCCTCATGCCATATACGAAACTCGACGCGGGAATTATCTTCTCAACCGTCTGGCGTGAGCCGCACACCACTGTCCGCGTCTGGATCGCCCTACTCGCCATGAAAGATTTACACGGCGAGGTCCACGCGAGTCTCCCCGGCTTGGCCGACGCCGCGCGGGTCAGCCTCCCCGAATGCGAGACGGCGCTCGCAACGTTCCGCGCTCCCGACGAATATTCGCGCACAAAGGACAACGCCGGCCGCCGCATCGAGGACATCGACGGCGGCTGGTTCGTCCTCAACCATCAGAAATTCCGCGACATCGAAAATACGGACGACCGGAAGCGAAAGGCTGCGATCCGCTCGAAACGCTACCGCGAGCGTCACGCCGTCACGCATGACGAAGCGTTACCACCTGTGACGCGCGTTACTGTCACGCGAAAATCACGACAAGCAGATGCAGATGCAGATGCAGATAAAATTAACAGCAGGCAATGTGGACAAGTGGATAAGTCTGTGGATAACCGCCGTCGTTCGTCGGCTGGCCCTAAAGGGCCGCCGAACGACTCGGTGCTGTGTCGGTACTGCAACGGCGTCAACGGGAAGCATGAAGAGTTCTGTCAGGTCGGAAAGACGAAACACTAGCCGAGAGGAACACGCAATGCAGAAGCCGGTAGCAGGTCAGACGGTCAGACGGT
>PLEG01000132.1:11458-11615 GCA_003136975.1 Gemmatimonadota bacterium
GTCTCAAAAAAGAGAAAAGCTCGTAGGATCGTTTCTACGGGCTTCGGATTGTACCAGAGGGTTAGGATAGCCCAAACAGATATGGGCGACAGATTGGACGGGCGTAAGTTGTTGTCAGATAACGAGTGTGAGGCCAATCCGCTCAGTGGTAAGGTAT
>PLEG01000019.1 GCA_003136975.1 Gemmatimonadota bacterium
TAGAGGACGGGGTACACCTTCGACCGACTGATGAGGTTCACGGGAAGCTCTTGCATGGGGCGCGTGGTGTCGAACTCGATCCAGACTGGCTGTCCCGTACTGTCAACAAACGAGGCGGATGGGGCGGACGCCGAACAGTATACATGCGAGTACGCGCCGTTGTCAAGAAAGGCGACAGTGATGAGCGAGACACTCCAGCCAATTGCGCCCATGAGTGCGCCAGCCAGAATCGCAACATCATCGCAATCGACTTGTGCGGAGCCCTGCGCGGCGATGGTACGGAGGAGCCATTCGGGCGTGTGTAGCAGCTCCACGCCGGCCGGGTCGCGCATGAAGGCGATATGTTGAGAGAGCCAGTCACGGACGGCGTAGGCTTGGTTGTACCAATCGCGCGGGGAAATACCGGCGATGATCTGTGAGACTTGCTGGCGCACAATCGGGGTCGCCACACTCGACTGGATGAGCTTCGCCATCGTCGCGCACGTCTGCGCGATTCCTAAATCTCCGTCAGCGATCCCGAGGCGGGTAACAGTGGTCACGCCTCAGAGTACGTTACGGCGCTTTCGGTGTCAAGTTTCGTGACGCCCGCAGTTCGATGTTCAGCGACACGATTTGGTCCGCTTGCGCGGCGATGGTGTCGCCCAGCTTCGCGTTGGCTTCTGCGAGCATCGTCACCGTGTCGCACAGACTGGATTCCTGCGCGCGAGAGAGCGGCGAAATCTCCAGTGGCTTCGCGTCCGCCGCCGAGTGCAGTTCGACGCTTCCCTCTCGCTCAAAACCGTACCGCTGGCCGAACACGTCAGTTTCCACGGTGCGGCCCCACCAGCACGCCGACGATGAGGCCGACAAGCGCGCCGCCGCCGACGAGCAGGACACGAGCCCAACGCGATGCCGTGATCTGTTCTTCCGCGGCGTCGATGATGTGCTGGAGCGCGTTGCGGCTCTCTGCGAACATGCTCCAGAGCGCGGCCTGATTCACGCCCTGTTCCTCCACGAGGAACCAGAGGGAGAGATTCTTTTTCAGGTCGCCGTACTGCTTGCTGGTCATCGGCATCAGCTCGGTACTCCGTCAGCGGGTCCGCCGTCTGCGGGGAGCGGTTCGGGCGGTTCCTCGTCGTCTGCTTCGGGATGGAAGTACTCGTAAAAGTCCTCCAGCAGCTCCGTTGTCCAATCGGCATATGCCCGGAGCTGCGGGAAGCGCGTCATCAGAAACTCGGGCGCATCGTCGCGCGCCGTCAGCTCGCGAATCCCGCCGATCATCGCATCCGGCGCGAGCGTCAGAATCATATTCATGACGCCGAACGGCGGTTTATTGATCGCCGCGAAGTGGACGAGCTGCGCGACGTAGGGCTCGAGCGCCGTCCACTCGTCAGCCACGGCCGCCGTCTCGGGTGAAGACAACGGCGCGGCCACAGAGGAAACACTGGCCGGTGCCGGTAAGGTCGATGCTGGCAAGATCGCCGTGGACGGCGCAGCGATACGGGCGACGGCCGGCCGATGCGCAAGCGTCGCAATTGGCTGTCCCGTTTTCAGGGATTCGTTTTTCAGAATGTCCACCGCCCCCGGCAACACCTTCTCGAATATCCGCATCCATCCGCCTTCCTCCGAATCTTGGCCGTTGCCGCCGAGTATCGCGAGCGTGTCTTTCAGTTCGATCAGTTCGTGGAGTGATCCGAGCCCGCCCGTCGGCTTCATCGCGGCCATGAGCGTAGTCGCAATTTCGACGGGATCTTTTTTGTTGACCATCGAGGAAAACAGCGGACTCACAACCGTACCGATGGCGGCGATAACCGTAGCGGCCTTTTCGAGATTGAACGGTTCGCGCGGCGTGGCCAGTCGCTCCATCATCGCCATCATCGCCGTCGAATGATCGCGCTGCATCTGCGCGCCGGATGCCGCTTGTGTTTGAAAGCCATTCAACAACTGAATCATCGCCATGTCCATGACCGAACTTCCGGGCGCGGGAACGGCTCCGGGCTGCGGCGGCGCGTTGATGGCCCGGTCACGCGGAGCGCCCTTGAACGGGACGGACGAGTCGATGCGATAGCTCTTTGACTCTTGCTTGAGGTAGCCCCACGACCCATCGCGGCGCGGCCCCCACATCTGAATCGTGTACTCGCCGCCGCCGTAGTTATCCCGGATATACCCTTCGTCCGCGAGCGAGGCGTCTATGGTGTCGAGCAGTGCCAGCTTCCGAGTCGCCGGGTCCATCCGAAAAACACGCCCTTCCGCGCGGCGGCGGCCTTCGTCTTCGATCGTGCCGAGAATATCCGTCGTCTGCGCGTCCGGTCCTTCACCGGCATCGCCGTCCGTTCCGGGCGGAGCGGCGGTGACGGTAAAAGCCGGAGCGGCCACCTTGCGCGGGCGTCCCATCAGCTTTTCTTGTCTACGGCTTTCTGCGCGACTTGCTGAGACATCGCGACCATCGGCAGCACGACGTTTCCGAGCACCGGAACGACCATCGCGAGCGCATCGGCCAGCGTCAAGGTAATGACCGCTTCCGCGCCAATCAGCGTCGGGTGTTTGCCGTGAATGTAAAACGTGAAATCGTCGCCGTTGTAGACCACATCATCCGCGACGACCCGCTTTTTCCGCCAGGCGTCAATCTTCTCGCTCACGGCATCCTTGCCGCCGACGATGACCGGCCCGATGGACCCTGCCACTTTCTTGTCTGACACTGAGCAACTCCGTGAGTGATGCGCTGAACGTAGCGCGGGAACGTACGATTGCAATACGCAGTTTCTAGACACCCGCGAAGAAATCCGCGTGCGCCGCCTTCAAGGTGCGGAGAAACCCATCGAATGCCTCTGTTGTCGTCAGCACCGACGATGACTGCGGGTTATGCGAACGATTCCACAGATATTCATTCGGCAACTGGATCACGTTCGCGTTGGCTTCCAGCATCCGAATGCCCGCGTCCCAATCACAGTGCGGGATGTAACGCCACCCGCCGATTTTGCGCCAGAAGTCCGCGCGCACCATAAACGTCATGTACGGCACGCACGTGGTTCGGAGGATCGCGCGCGTGAACGGCGGCAAATGCCATTTCAAGAGCAGCGGCCCGGTCACGTAGAAATCCGAGTAGGCCATGTCGGCGTGACAGGCTTCCATCATCTCGACGTGCCGCTCAACGAACGTCGGATTGAGCGTGTCATCGTCCGGCAGGAACACCAGATATTTCCCGCTCGCGCCCGCCCATGCCTGATTGAACTTTTCGGGCCACAGGTCCGGGTGCGATTTGTAGAGTACTTCGACGTTGGGATATGTCTGCGCGTGCGCGCTGGCGATCGCGGCAACGGCGAGCGCGGGCCGATGGCCGATGATGACGACGGAGACGCGGGGATCAGACATGCCCGTTCCGCACGCCCCGCCACAACCGAATGGCGCGGCCTCTCGCTTCCGGCTTCGTGGCGGTGACGTAGCCCTGTGCGGTAATGATGCCCGCTCGCGCCAAGTGGAAGAACACGCCGCCCATTGCGTTCGGGAACGCGCTCAACCGTTCGCGCTGCGCGTCCGTCAACTGCGCGATCACATCCTCGCTGGTAAACACGTCGCCGCCGGCTGCGAACGATCCCGCGACCCGTCGTACTGAGGCCAAGTCCAGCGGAGCGGCATGAGAGGCTGCGGTGGCCATTCCTTCGACCCCTGGGCGATCCAGTAAGCTCAGTTGGTCAGGCAATGTCACGGTGACGCTCCTTCAGTTGGCGCGTGATTTCCCTGTCGATAGCCCGTTCATCCGCACGGATCGCCGCGTCTAACTTGTCGAGCCAGTCCTTCGCCGGGAACCCCGTAGCGTGCACATCCACGCCAGCCCATACGTCGGCAATCGCGCGCTTGGTGTCGGTCATGGCCTGGACTCCTGTTGAGCGGCGGCGCGTTGCGCGTGGTCGTAGTTGCACATCGGGCAGTGCCAGATTGGGCGCGGGAGTTGTCCGAGTGGGAGGTTCGCGGTCTGGTAGCGCGCCACCATCGGACACTGATGCAGAATGCAGACCGGAACCGCTGAGGTCGTCTCGTTCATGGCGTGGTGTCCTGTTGGGCGGCGTCGACAATCGCACGAGCGGATTCCCTATACCACGATGACCATGCCAGTTTACCGATTGGCTCCTCAGCTACGACGCTCGGCTGGTTGTATAGCGCCACTCGCAAGGCTTCCTCTGCCAAGTCCAGCCGTGCCGTGTCTGCGCTCTCGCTTGGCGGGGAGAGGGCGGGAGCCAGTGAATCCGCCACAAACGTGCGATCAGCCTCCGTCTGTGGAGCGCCTTGTCCGAGTGCGCGCGGGTCAAGTACGTCCGCGATCTTCCGATGGTCGGAGGCGGTGAGAGGAATAACCTCGCCGAGATCACCGAGCACTCGCGGCCACCGATGCCCGAGCGAACTCTGCTTCGGACAGAACCACGGCCCGAACGAGGAGCGGTCGGTCGCGTACTCCCACACACTCCCGTCTGACAGCGTAACCGTGTTCGTCGGCTCAGACATCGTTCTTCTCCGCGACGTAGTAGACCACTTCCGCCGGATCGGGTGCAGTCACGTCACTTCCGCCGAAGCCACGCTCCTCAGAACGACACGCGAGCATCGAGCCGTCCGTGAATCGAACGCCACTCTCCGAGTTGCCGAAGGCAGGTATGTCCATCATGTCAACCGGGGTGAGGTCGGCGGCGACAGTCTTGCCGTGCGCGAAATCCAGAATCTCGCGAAGGCCACTCACCTCTCCCCACTTCGTCTTACGCCTAGGCATCGTTCTTCTCCTTTTCGATAATCTCTGTCACGCGAACGCGAAACACCTTGCGATAGCGCGACCGCTCGCCCTTGCGAAGAATCACCAGTTTGTTCGGCCACCACGAATCCTGACCACTGATGTAGGCGCGACGCACCCATGTGCGGGGCTTGAGTGACCGCTTACGCCTTGGCATTGTTCTTCTCCTTTATCGAACACCTACCCGATTGGTGCGAGAGGTGGCACGCTTCATCGCGTCCGATATAGGCTGAACACCCCGCGCACCAGTCCGTGTCGGCGGGGGCGAGCGACGGCGCACGACGGGCCAACTCAGCGAGAATCGCGTCAGCCAACCTCTCGGAGAGTGAGCTGAGCACGCTTGTTGCGGCGAAAATACCCGCATCGTGAAATACGTTGTGGGCGATCCTCGCCAGTTCCTCGCGGGATGGGAGCGGGGCCGCATCAGACATGGGATCTACCTCGTTTTGCAAGTTCATCCGAGAGGTCGTTACACGCTTCGATCCAGCGAGATTCGTCAGCCTCGGTCACGATCTGCTCCGGCCTCTCCGCCCCATCGACCAGCGTAGCCACCCATACGGAGGCTTCGGCACATACCAGCCTTTTGATCTGCGCTTTATTCATGGGAGCGGGGCCGCGTAGTCAGTCATCGGCAAGCCCTCCACCGTTTCGCTCCGCCATACGGGAAGCTGTAGATTTCCCCACGGTCCTCGTGGTCGCGCAAGTGTGCCTTCTCGCGCTCGTGGCGGCGAAGCTGGTCAGGCACCGACCCACTGTCGTTGAGTTCTGCCCGCCATGAGCAGAAAATACAACAGTGGCGCTCATCAAACGGGGCCGGATACTTTTCCTTTGGGGGGAGCGGGGCCGCCGTGGGGGTGGGGGTCAATCGGGTTTGCATAGTTCCTCGTAGGCAAGCCAGAAAGCCCACCCGACAATCTGCGCGATGCGGTCAAGAGTGCGAAGCATCAGAGCCGGAGCCCCACTTCGAGCGGATTCAAGCAGTCGCCGCAAATGAGCGTCTCGCCGTCCGTGCTTGTGGCTGTCTGTCGCTGGCACACGCCACAGTACCAGCGATGCCACTTCGCTTTCGGCGGTTCCTCTTGCCGCGCCAGCTCGCTCAACGGCGGCGCATCGTTCCACGAAAGGCTGGGCATGGCTAGATGGCGTTCATGCGTTCGGCCCGCAACATCAGCGTCGTGACGCCGTTCTCGATGCTGTCCGCAGTCGGTTTCGGATGGCCCTTTTTCTTCGCGAGCTTCGCGTTGTTCGCGGCAACGAGACCGTGCGCCCAGAGATAGGCTTCCGCGATCTGCGCGCGAACAGCAGCCTTGCGCGCTGCGCCGCTGTCTGGCGGGTTCGGCGTAAAGCGGGATTGGCTCTGTACGTGTGCCAATCCAGCGGGCGGGAGATGATCGTTTATCACGGGGGCGGGCTCCGGTTCAGGTTCGCGGGGAATTTCCACGGCGCGGGCGAGTTCGATTTTCCAATGCGGCCGATCGCTGGAGACTGGCGCGGCCACGCGAGAAAACTTGAGCCACTGCCCGCAGACACGATTGTAGTCGATGATGCCCTCCGGGTTTCCAAACCCAAGATTCCGCAACCACTGCTCTCCGACGAGGCGCGGGAGATAGATCGTTTCGTCGTTCCGACTGTCGAAGCGAATCGACAAATCTTTACTCGGGCTCTGGTGCTCACCGGCCGATTTCACCACCATCGTCAGCGAGTCGCCCGCGTTCGGAAGTTTGGCCCACGTCATGCGATCTTGACTCCGTGTGAGTGTGATTTGTAGAGCACGTTGAAGCGTGCGCGCCAAAACTTCGATTGCAGCCTAAGATACCGACAGCGCATTAGGTTGAACGCCTCTCGTTTCGGGTCACTGCCGAGAATGGCCTGTGCGGCCACAATTGTTTCGTTCGACAGCTCGACATCGACGGCAACGATCACATGCCAGCCGTGCCGCGTCCGATCATAGCGGACTGTTTCAATCGGGCACTGCCAGAGCTTCACGCAGTGCATCAGCCGAAAGAAAAATCC
>PLEG01000222.1:0-7774 GCA_003136975.1 Gemmatimonadota bacterium
TCGCGTAGAGATAACTGTTGCGCGTCTTGCACGCTGCCAATGCGGGATTGACGCTGTGGCTGCTGCATGGAGCGAGAACGTATGCGTCCAGATCGCCACCCGGTGCGGCGAGGTCGATGGCGTTCGTCCCATAGTTGGAGTACGACGCCTTGGTGTCTGTGATACCCGTCGCCGAGATGCACATCTGTACGCCCACCTCGCAGGGCACCTCGACGTTGTTCTGATCGTGCTGAAGATCGCTATCGTCGTTTCCAGCTGCGGAAACGATGACCACGTTGTGAGCATGCGCGTAGTTGATCACGCGCGTCAGCAGTCGGAGGAGCTGCGCCGCGTCGCGCCCCTGGCGTGGGANNGGAAGTACGCACCGATGCTCATGTTGATTACCTGCACATGAACGTTGGTAGCGTAGTAGATGCCCGAGATGATGTCGGCGAAGGAACCGGAGCCAGCTGCGTTGAGCACCTTTACCGCGACCAGCGTCACGTTAGGAGCGACGCCGGCCGTGCCGATGTTGTTGGTGGTCACCGTGCCGCCGACGTGCGTGCCGTGGAAGTGGTCATCTATCCAGCGGGGGCCGCCGTCGGGGCTGACGGACGGCACGAAGTACGTACTCGTCGCCTGGTCGATCACGGTGCCGTTCTCGTCTATGTGGTCGGGGTCGAGGCCTGTGTCAAGAATCGCTACGCGTACTGACGGAATCCCGGTGCGTCCTTGCGTCCACGCTTGGTCGGCGTGAATCTGCTGCATGTCCCACTGTAGGCCAGCGAGATAGAAGGCGGCCGTGAGCGGCGACTTGGGAGTCGCTGCCGGCGCCAGCGCCAGCGCTGCATCCGCAACGGTAGCGTGAGCCTCGTCGAGTGTCGGAACCCAACGCGCGACCATGTCATGCGATACGTTGCTCGGACCAACGATTGCTGCAGCGGCTGTGTCGCTCAGACCTGACGTTACAGCCATGCCGATGGCAGTGTCCACGCGCACCAGAGTGCCGCCGTGCGCTTGGACTTGCGCCGCGAGGTTTGCCGGCACGCCACCGCTTAGATCCAGCACATGACGGTTGGGCGATGCCTGCCCTACGCGTGACAGGACCGCTGTACTGACGTCGGCGGAGGCTGTAACGGCGCGCGGTGCTACGGAATCCGCGCATGCAACCGCGAACAGTACTGCCGTTAGAGAAGCTCCGAACCAGCTAACGGAGCGCGTTCCGTGTGTCATGACATCCCTCTCGTGTGGAAGAAGATCGCTCGCCCGTGTGCGGCCCCTCCGCCGGGCCCTGCGACAAACATGTGCTTATGCCTGCAAATGGGGAAGATGCGTTCGCGGGAGGACCAGCTCTTGGACACGTGCTGCGCTTCGCATGCCGTCCGTTTGACGGCAAGGTGTGGGCGGCGATGCAGCGGGTCAACTCGCGTGGTGCGCCAACCTACGCGATTGCGGATCACTTCATCGACGAGAACGTCCTGGCTGTCATAGTGCGGGATCCAGGAACCGCGCCGGGATGCAAGCGCGGAACCGAACCAGCAGCCGAGCACGTGCGTATGATCATCGTTCCGGCGGACGCGTGCGATGATACACCGGCATGTTTCGGGGAGGCGACTCTTCGGCAGGACGAGATGAGGTTGTTCAACGCACCCGCGCGGCGCGTCCTCACGATTTTTGCCGACCGCCGAGTGCGGCTGGAAACGACAGACGACTCGGGCGCGGCCTGCGTTAGGTGGCGGCAATCTACCGTGACGGTGTACAACGTCCGCAACAATACCATGAGGAGGATTCGTCGACTCACGGCTGAGGTCGGGGCCGAGGAGATCACCAGGGTGGGAACGATTCGCATCGCCCCTCCACGCGGGTCTTCCGCTTGGTCGGCTTGGGACCGTTGGATTGACACCTTTAACTCGGCACTTGGCCGCGCAGCGGCTGATCTCGTACAGGCTGATCCGAGTCTGATCGGGCGTGCGCGTAAATGGGTGCACAGGGCGAAGGACATCGTGCCGGTGTTCATGCGTGAGGAAATTCAAACATGGGAGCATTCGCCCTCGTTGGCTGTATCGTAAGCGGGCCACGAATCGAGACGCTAGATTCCACTCCCCGCCTTGAAAGGAGAACGGATGCGTCGTCATTGGATTGTGCTATTACTCGCAATGGTCGGTTGTGCAGCGAAGGAGAGCGCGCCGGCGTCCACCGATTCGAGTGCATCTGCGGCGGCGCTCGCTACACTAGACAGTAATTGCGAGCGCTGGATCGCGAATGCGTCTACGGATTCGCTGGTGAACGGATTCTACGCGAGCGATGCAGTGTTCGTGGGGAACTCGCCCGCGGCAGTCGGGCGTGACGCGATTAGCAAGGCGTTCGGCGAGCTTACCAGGATGGGAGCGGTACGCATGCACCTCACGAGACAATCGCTGCGTGTCGCAGACACGCTCGCGAGTGAGCAGGGGACATACACTCTACAGGTCATACCGAAGTCTCCTAATGACACCACGAAACCACTTTTCTCCGACCGTGGGACGTATGTGACGACGTTCGTTAACCGGAGCGGTAAGTGGCAAGCGCTGTACGACCTTGCGGTGACGTCTGGCACGCCGCGGGCCTCGCCGAATACCACCAAGTAGGCGGATGCGGTACGCCTCAGGCGATCGTGCGCCTGAGCCATCGCCACGCGCTACACGTCGCAACACTTCCAACTCTCGGTCAGTGAGCTCCGCCCGCGCAGGTTGCTGCCAACGCGCCATCAGTCGTTCGGTGACGACAGGCGCGAGGTAACGCTCGCCGCGCGCGACGGCCCGCAGTGCGCGGAATAGCTCGTCGTGCGGCACATCTTTGAGCAAATATCCGACGGCGCCTGCCTCGATGGCGCGTCATACCTCCCCATCGGAGACGTAGGTCGTCAACACAACGATCCGCGTAGAAGGACGCGCCGCGAGAATCGCCGCAGCCGCTGCGACACCACCCATGCCGGGCATTCGTAGATCCATCAACACGACATCCGGCTCCAACGTCGCGGCGGTAGCGACGGCCTCGTCTCCTGTGGCGGCCTCGCCGACGACGTCGAAGTCGGACTGACTCGCCAACACGCTCGTGATGCCGTTGCGGTCGATTGGGTGATCATCGACGACCAGAATGCGAATGTGGCTCATGTGCGGCGCAATGCGATCGCGGCGAGTGGCAGAGCCACGGTGATGCTCGTTCCCGTTCCGACTTCACTCTCCACGAGGACGCGTCCGCCGAATGGACGCATGCGCTCGCGCATTCCGGCGAGTCCCATCTGTTCCGGACGCAAATCGTCGGCGTTAGCGAAGCCGCGGCCGCGCGTGTGGGCACCGCAATGGGCACCAAGGCAAAAGGGGCCGAATCTCGAGGAGAAATCGACCCCTTAACAATTCTCACTTCCCCTATAGGAACCGCTCAAGCGGGTGATGGGGTTCGAACCCACGACATCCAGCTTGGGAAGCTGGCGCTCTACCAACTGAGCTACACCCGCGCTACACCCGCGATGTACACCTCAAAAGAGCCACAGATCGGGATTGAACCGATGACCGCTCGATTACGAATCGAGTGCTCTACCACTGAGCTACTGTGGCGTGACTGCGCACAACACCAACCGCGCTGTCCAATTCACCAAGTGGGGCAGGCACTGAGGCCTGCCCCTTCATGCCCTCGCGCGGACTCGAACCGCGATGCCTTTCAGCACAAGCACCTCAAGCTTGCGTGTCTACCAATTTCACCACGAGGGCGGTCCAAAATCTGACCTTCAGACCAATTTATCCGGCTGTGACGCCGCTCTACACCTTCAAATGACGAGCTACTGATACGGGGCCGACGGGGGTCGAACCCGCGACCTCTCGAGTGACAGTCGAGTGCTCTAACCAAACTGAGCTACGGCCCCTCTTACACCACCTTTGCCCCACCCATCAACTACTCCCGCCAACCCGGCGGGCCCAACAACCTAACTAAACAACTGCCAACCCTATAGCCCCAAGGGGAATCGAACCCCTCTCTGCACCGTGAAAGGGTGCCGTCCTAACCGATAGACGATGAGGCCTCACTAGGTCCGCCCATGGGAAAGTAGCGCTAACGGGATTCGAACCCGTGTTTGGGCCTTGAGAGGGCCCCGTCCTAGTCCCCTAGACGATAGCGCCGCGCGAAATAATCCCCGGTTCGCCCGGAGCCTTGCAATATCGCCGGTTAAGCGCCCGAAAATCAACCCATACCCTGGCAATGTTTTAGGCTTATAATAACTCGGCCCCGATTCCCTCCACGGCCTTCCACGAGCCTCTCAGTGCGTGTCGTCACCATCGGTGGTGGACCTGCTGGTCTCTATTTCGCCCTCCTACTCAAGAAGGCGAATCCGGCGCACGACATAACCGTCCTGGAACGCAACGCACGCGGCGACACCTTCGGCTGGGGAGTCGTATTCTCAGATCAGACTCTCGAGAACTTCCGCGACGCGGACGATGAGACGTATCGCCAGCTCGTTCAACACTTCGCGCACTGGGATGACATCGATGTGGTGATCGGCGACACCACCGTCACATCCGGCGGCCATGGCTTCAGCGGAATTGCACGCCGCACGCTGCTCGATATTCTCTATCGGCGCGCCGAAGCGCTCGGCGTCAACATTCGCTTCAACTGCAACGTTGATAATCTTGAAGCGATCGAGCCGATCGACGGCTGCGCCAATGCGGATCTCGTGGTCGCAGCCGATGGCGTCAACAGCGCGATCAGGCTCGAACGCGCTTCCGCATTCCGCCCGCAACTAGATGTTCGTCCCGCACGTTTTGTCTGGTTCGGCACAACACGGCCGTTCGACGCGTTCACGTTCTTCTTCGCCGAAAATGAAAACGGCGTCTTCCAGGCGCATTGCTATCGCTTTGAGGCGGGACTCTCGACTTTCATCGTAGAGTGCGATGAGGAGTCGTGGCGCCGAGCCGGACTCGATTGTGCTGATACCGCCGAGACCATCGCGATCTGCGAGCAGATGTTCGCCAGATGGCTCGACGGCCACCATCTGATGAGCAACGCCGCACACCGCACCTCACCGATCCCAACTGGACGCTTCGCGCCGCTGCGGAGCTTGGACACACTGCTCAGAGCTGGCCGCCGTCATACTTTCCCGGACGACGCCAGCTCGAGCGCGAACTCGAGAAGCTACGGAATACCCAATGAGCGAATCGATATCTACACCTCGCGCCGACTTTCTTCGCGGCCAACATGTCATCGTTACCGGTGGCGGCCACGGGCTCGGCAAAACGATCGCCGCCGAGCTGGCTCGCGCCGGCGCGAGCCTTACGCTGATGGGACGCGATGTAACGCGTCTTGATAGCGCGGTCCACGACCTTACAGAGGATCCAGGCATCGATGCACGGGCAGTCCAGTGCGATGTAACAGATCCGGAATCGGTTGCGGTCGCATTCGCGTCCGCCGCCGAAGCACTCGGCGCAGCCCACATTCTCGTCAACAATGCTGGCCAGGCGCGCAGCCTTCCGTTCGACGACACGTCGCTCGAGGTGTGGCAACTAATGATGGACGTGAATCTCACCGGACCCTTCCTCTGCACCCAACAGGTGCTGCCATCAATGCTGCACACTGGTAGCGGACGGATCATCAATGTCGCATCAACCGCGGCGCTTCGCGGCTACGCCACGCTCGCCGCGTATTGCGCATCCAAGCATGGTCTGCTCGGAATGACGCGCTCGCTTGCAGCTGAAGTGGCGCAGAAGGGAATAACTGTGAACGCGGTGTGTCCCGGCTACACTGAGGGCGGGATGTCGGATCAGGCCGTTCAATCAATCATGGCACTCCGGCACGTGGGTGCTGATGAAGCGCTCGCGATGCTTGTCCGCAACAATCCGCGCAGGCGGCTTACGACGCAGAACGAGGTATCCGCAACCGTTGCATGGCTCTGTTCTCCGGGCGCGTCGGCGATTACGGGACAGGCGATCGCCGTCGCTGGCGGGGAGGTAATGTGACCGCATCACTCCGCGCGGAGCCAAGGCAGCATTCGCACGATCGAGCGTCCGACGAGCGAGCGATTCTGCGCACCTGGCTCAGAATGCTCGCGTGCACGAACATCATTGAGGGCAGAGTGCGTGGCGCGTTACGCGAGAAGTTCGATACGACACTTCCGCGTTTCGATCTCCTTGCACAGCTGGATGCAGCGAGGCTTGAAGCACCTCGAGGTCTGACGATGAGCGAGCTGTCGCGCCGCCTGATGGTCACCAACGGCAACCTTACTGGCCTTGTAGACCGGCTCGTACGCGAGGGACTCGTCGCGCGCGTCGTCGCGGTGCCCGACCGGCGTGCGCAAATGATATCACTCACCGCAACGGGCAAGCGAGCGCTCGATGCCATGACGCCGGATCACGCTTCCTGGGTGCGAGACATGTTTGCCGGCCTCACGGACACCGACCGCCGACAGCTGTACACGCTGCTCGGCAAGCTCAAAAGATCCGCGCAATCCGCAACCGAGCGTGTATCATGACCGACGCAACGATGGGAGTGGATCTGCACCCGCAACACTTCGGGTGGTCGGTTGACGATCGCGTCGCGACAATCACGCTCAATCGCCCCGAGCGGAAGAACCCGCTCACTTTCGCGTCCTACCGCGAGCTCATCGCGACGTTCCGCGCCATGCAGGACATGGACGACGTGAAGGCCGTTGTCATTACTGGCGCGGGTGGCAACTTCTCCTCAGGCGGAGATGTGCACGAGATCATCGGTCCGCTCATCGAGCTCCGTGAGGACGACGATCTCGACGGACTTCTAAGCTTCACTCGCATGACGGGCTCACTGGTATCCGCAATGCGTGACTGTCCACAGCCGATCGTCGCAGCGATTGACGGGGTGTGTGCGGGAGCCGGTGCGATTCTCGCCATGGCGAGCGATCTGCGATACGGGACGCCTGAGAGTCGAGTCGGGTTTCTCTTCGTGCGTGTTGGATTGAGCGGAGCAGACATGGGCGCGTGCTCGATGCTTCCGCGAATAATCGGTCAGGGACGAGCGAGTGAGTTGCTATACACTGGCCGATTCATGAACGCCGATGAGGCTGAGCGATGGGGGTTCTACAATCGTGTGGTTGATGCCGATGCGGTTCTACGCGAGGCGCAGGAAATGGCGCACATGTTGGCTACTGGACCGACGTTCGCGCATGCCCTGACGAAACGCTGCCTGCATCATGAGTGGTCGATGCCGATCGACGATGCGTTAAAGCTCGAGGCGGAGGCGCAAGCTCTGTGCATGCAGACCGAGGATTTTGCGCGGGCGTATAGAGCGTTCGTGGCAAAGCAAACCCCCGTCTTCGAGGGCAACTGATGTCCGATACGTCATTCCTTGACTGGCCATTCTTCGATGACAGTCATCGCGCCCTCGCCGCAAGGGTAAGAGCCGGGGCAGAACGTGAGATTGCCCCAATGGAGGCCAGCGAGCCGCGCGGCGCCGAGTTGGATCAGGTCTGCGTTGCACTCGTGCGCAAACTTGGCGAGGCCGGTTGGTTGAGAAGCGCAATTCCATCTGCGTACGGCGGCGCTTCGGATGCGCTGGATGTGAGATCGTTGTGCATCATTCGCGAGACACTCGCGTCGTACTCCGGCATCGCTGACTTTGTATTTGCGTTGCAGGGCCTTGGCGCGGGCCCGATCACATTATTCGGCTCTGACGACCTCAAGCGGCCATATCGTCAAGGCGTTCGTAGTGCTGCATGCGCATGCACGCACCAATTCCCAACCGTGAAAGCACTTCAGGATCACGCCAAAAGTGAGATCGCGCCCTACAAATATCCGCG
>PLEG01000222.1:7817-8316 GCA_003136975.1 Gemmatimonadota bacterium
CGCGAATCAGACCGCGCAGGCGCTTCGGAATGTCGTTGCGGTGCTGAACGTCGCACGTGCACTGCCAGAACACCTTGTACGAATGACCTGGTTTATTACCAATCGTTCGGCGTACATCGCCGCACGTGGCGAGATAGGCGAAGCCTACCGCGAGATAATCGGACGGCACTATCCGGCGATGTCTGTGGTGATCGTACACGGTTTGATCGAACGCGACGCCGATATCGAGATCGAGGCGACCGCGGTCGTGCCCGAATGACCGTGGCGCGAACTGGCACTGACGCCGTAATAGTTGATGCGCTGCGCACGCCGATCGGCCGCCATCGCGGCTCGCTCGCTCGGGTGCGCTCGGACGATCTTGCGGCGACGGTAATTCGGGCACTCGTCGCGCGCACCGAATTGAATCCCGCATCCATCGACGACGTGATCTTCGGCTGCACGAATCAGGCGGGCGAGGACAGCCGCAACGTTGCACGCCTCGCTTCATTGATCGCTGGTC
>PLEG01000103.1 GCA_003136975.1 Gemmatimonadota bacterium
CCGCTCACTGTCGCAGACCATGGTCGTTATGCGAGAACCGGTTCTGCGCACGGGATCCTTGGAAGTGGCGGCCGTACGGTGCGGTTATCCAGCGGCCATGGCGACGTGAGGTTGACTGCAGGCAGTTGACGGAACTGCTGATGGGGCGGGTGAGCCTGTACGGGATGGTACGCGAGCACGAATAATCGCTCGGGTTAACTTCTCCATTGCCGCTTTCCGGCTGGCAATGGCAGCGATAACTTCTCATGCGCCTGCCCTGTTCGCCTATTTCGCCCCCCCGAGGACCCGAAGATGATCACGCGTGAGCGTATCCATCTGGCAGCTGCTGTCATGGCACTCGATGCTGTCACACCACGATTGAAGTAGCGATATAGCCGCGGTGCGGAATCTGTCGATTCGGGATATGTCGTTGGAGCGGAAGCTCCCGCTCATCGTTATCGCGGTTCTCATCGCGACGCTGGCCACGGCTGTTACGCTCGCATATCGAGAGGTACGGCAGTCTGGTGAGCTTGCCGCCACCGCTCGAATCCAGACTGCGTCGCGGCAGCTCGCCTCACTTTCAGCGACATCGATATCCGCGCGCGCCAAGTTGCTCCAGGAAGTCGCTCAGTCTCCTGCGGTACGGCTCGCGGCTACCAGATCCACGGACCATTCTGCTGCTTCAAACGTGGCGAGCAGCGCCGCTACCACTCTTGCGCTGCACCGACTGACTCTTCCGAATGATTCGACTCTCGCGATCGAGCTCTGGTCAGCGGATGGGCAGCTTGTCGACAGCATTGGCAACATGCCTGAGACTGCGTGGACCGGGAGCGACCGCGCGCAAACGTTCCCGATACCAGGACGCCGTGCTCCACAGACAATGATGCCAGCTGGTGGTAACGCTCAGTTCCTGCCGTTCTTCCAGGGTCGAGATCGGCATGTCTACTACTGGATGACAATGCCCGTCCTCGACCATGGCGCCCACGTCGGCTGGATCGCGGAACAGGCGAGGATCGCGCCGCGGCCCGGTGCGGACCGCCAGATCAATGGATTGATCGGCGACCACACCGCTGCATACTTCAGGAATCAGATTGGTAACTTCTGGAGCACACTCGGTGGGATTCCAGTCGCAGAGCCAGATGCAGCACCGTCGCTTCCAGCGCCGGCGACTGCAGGCACGCTCGGCGTAATGTCATACCAGCGTAAACGGCATGGTAAGATACTCGCCACGGCTTTGCCGATTGAAGGGACGCCGTGGTGGCTCGTACTGGAAGTTGATCGTTCAGCAGTGATGGCGGGAGCGTGGTCGCTGCTAATCAAGTTCACACTGTTCAGTTCGCTTCTTCTCGTTGCTGCTGCTGCCGTTTCGTGGCTATTGATTCGCCGAGCAGTGCGCCCACTTGTCGATCTTACTGATGCAGCCTCGTTGATGGCGCACGGTGACTACTCAGCACGGGTCACCGTTCAGAGCCAGGATGAAGTCGGTCGGCTTGGCGTGTCGTTCAACGAGATGGCTGGCGAGGTCGCGGCATCACACGCAAGCCTCGCGGGTCAGGTTCGTGAAGCCCAACGTCTCGCCGATGAGCTCGACCAGGCACGAGAGGTGGCTGTTACAGCGAGCAAGGCGAAATCCAACTTCCTCGCAACAATGTCGCATGAGATCAGAACGCCGATCAATGCCATTATTGGTTACGCCGACATCCTGGATCTTGGAATTTCTGGGCCGCTCACTCCCGAACAGCACGAGAGCCTCCATCGCATACGAACGAGTAGCGGCCATCTTCTCGCGCTCGTCAACGACGTACTCGATCTGTCCCGAATCGAATCCGGAACGATGCAGCTGAGCACGGCGCAAGCTGAAACTCGCCCGTCCATCGACGCTGCTGTCGCTCTTGTTGAGCCGGTCGCCGCGGCAAAGAAAATCCGGCTCATTGTACAAACCGACGATCTCCTTGCGACAACTTACCTTGGCGATGAGCGCGGTGTGCGGCAGGCGCTCGCAAATCTTCTCTCTAACGCGGTCAAGTTCACAAACACAGGTGGTGAAGTGCTCGTCACCTGCTCGCTGGCCAGGGCTTTCGCGAACGATCATCTCGATAGTGCTTCCACGTATGTCGCGATCCGCGTGTCCGACACAGGAATCGGGATCGACCAGGAAAAGATCGGCCGCTTGTTCCAGCCGTTCACTCAGCTGGAAGCGGACGACGGAAATCCCTACACGCGACAGACCAATGGCGCTGGACTCGGGTTATCGATCAGCCGCCGTCTCGCGCGCATGATGAGCGGCGATATCACAGTGGAAAGTGTTCCACTTCGTGGCTCTGTTTTCACGCTTTGGTTGCCATACCAGAGCGATACCGCTGTTGCGAACTCCGCCACGCCTGCAGCAAAGCCACAGTCGCACATCGCCGAACTCGCGATTCCAAATTAATTATCGCCGTCGCACGATCGTTAGCAATACGGCTAATTCGACGTTAAGGGACTGACGTCCTGGCCGCAAAACCGGCAGATCCGTGCCTGGCTGCGGATCTGTTCTGCGCAGTGTGGGCAAGCACGGATTCCGCCGCCGATTTTGCCGGCGGTACGATCGGCGACATACCCCACGAGTCCTCCGAGGTACCAGACCCACCATCAGAATCCCGAGAGATCTATCGGCAATTCCATGTATGTATCCGGATGCAAGTCCGTGATATGTGGATGCTCGCGTGAGTACGGCATCGAGCGGCAGCCGGCCAATTATTGGAATTGAAGGACGCGCAAGAAAGCCCAGTGTACCACCAACAACTGTGCCGATTACTGCGAATGCCGGGAACCGCCGCACTACATGCACTTACAGCGCCGCGCTGAATCCAGCGGCGTACAGAATTATGAGCGCTGTTTTCGCGTCGCGAATCTCGTTGGTCTGAATCATCTTGAGAGCTTGCGAGAGCTTGAACGTCACGACCTCACTGAACTCGTCAGCCTCCAACTGCTTCTCGCCGGTGGTCAGGCCGGTCGCCATGAATGAGTGAATTACCTCGTCCGTGAAACCCGGTGTCGTGAGAAAGCTGAACATCGGCTCGATGCGTTGCGCGCTGCATCCGGTTTCTTCGCGAAGCTCTCGCTCCGCGCAGCTCTTTGGACTCTCTCCCCTTTCCAGCTTGCCGGCCGGCACTTCGTACAGGTATCCTCCCGCTGCATACCTGTACTGCCGCAACAGCATGATCTGCGGATCTTCACCGGCGGGATCGCTGATGAACGGAAGAATTGCCGCCGCACCGGAGTGACGGATGATCTCCATCTCACCCGTCGTACCATCAGGGAAACGAACCTGATCGACATCCAGGGAGACTACCTTGCCGGTATAGATTCGGTGCGACGCAATCAGCGGGTCGGACATGATATCGAGGGGTTCGTGTTTACGGACTCACCACATCCAACGGACCGAGCGCAAGCGCTTCGAGTGGCTCCCAAATCGCGCCCGCATCGCCAACGATCACTATCTGCAGCGACTCGGGATGCACGTGCTTGCGCGCCGCTTCGAGTACGTCGTTGATTGTCACCGCGCTTATCCGCGCACGATACGTGTCGTACCAATCAACTGGCAGGTTGTAGATCGTGAGCGTCGCAAGAGCTGCGGCTATCGCGGCCGTGGTCTCATAACGAATCGGAAAGACCCCTTCCAGATAGCTCGTCGCCAGCGATAGCTCGCTCTCGCTGATCGGCTCTACGCGCATCCTGTCTATCTCCTTGAACGTCTCCTGAATAGCGGCAACTGTCACATCGCTCGCCACCGCTGTACCAATTACGAATGGGCCAGCCTCGCGTCTCCAATCAAACGCCGATGACGCACCGTACGTGTATCCGTGGACTTCCCGCAAGTTCAGATTGATCCGGGACGAAAACAGGCCTCCCAGCACGGCGTTCATCACGGTTATCGAGAAATAATCTGGATGCGTGCGCGGTACCCCGACGTGACCGATTCTCACCTCTGATTGCGGAGCGTCTTCCTTTCGAACAATCCGTACGGCGCGTGATGTCCGCGCCGGCTTGTCGTTCGCCCTGACAGTCGGTGCGGCGATGCCGGTCCATGCTTCCAGCGCACCAGCGACCATGAGTTCAACAGAATCCGCTTCCACGTCGCCCGCAATGATGAGCGTAGTAGCTGATGGCTGATATCTGCTTGCATGAAACGCTACGACTTCGTTACGCGTAAGGCCATTGACCGATTCCGCCGTCCCGCCAAGCGGAAGACGGAAGCGCGATGTGGCGTCATAGATGTACTCATCGAACTTCTCATCCGCGAGCTCACGCGGCTCTGATTCGATTTGCATCAACTCGGCGATTCGCTCTCCCTTGAGCCGCTCGATCGCCGCCACCGGAAATGTGGGCGCAACGAGCACCTCGGCGAAGTGCGCGAATGCATTGTCGAGGTTGTCGTGCAATACGGTCATGGCGAGTGACGCCGAATCCCAACTCGCGCCACCACCCACGGAAGTGCCCAACTGCTCCAGATAATCGGTGAGCGTCTCGCCGTCATACTTGGGCGTCCCCTCGTTGAGAGCGCGAGCCGTCAGTACAGCTACGCCTTCCTGCCCACCCGGTTCCGCGACAGCACCAGCATCGACAATCGCCAACACGGTGACGACTTGCAAGCTATGGCTCGGCGCAATAAGCAGCGTAAGACCGTTCGCTAACGTGCAGCGTTCGAACGTCGGGAAGTGGTACTCGCGAGCGGGTCCTGGTTGTGGACGAGTGGCGATGGTCATGCGGTCACCATTGCTGCATCTGCACCGGCTGTTGTTTCCGAGCCTGCATTCTCTGCAACATCGCGCGGGACGTACATCAAGAAGGCACGATTGTCCTCCCCAAAATGCGTCGCGGTAAACTGGGTTACATCCTCGGCGGTAACTGACCGGTACCGGTTCATCTGGTCGTTGATGAACGATGGGTCACCGAAGTACGTTGCGAAACGCGATAGCTGATCCGCGCGTTCAGACGCTTGTTGCATTGAAGCAACGAAGTCAGTCCCAATTAGCGCCACGGCTCTATCAACCTCGCTCTGCGTAACGCCGTCAATCCGCACCCGCTCGATCTCTGCCACGACTTCGTGTTCGAGCCGCTCTGGCGTGATTCCTGGTCGCGCCGTTACGTCCACCACAAGAATATCAGCACCCATTGGAAGATCGAACGTAAATGCCGTCGCGTCTGTTGCAACTTCGCGCTCGCGCACGAGAGCGCGTTGCAACCTGCTGCCCTTCCGCATTCCGAGTATCGCGCCGGTGATAGAAGCAGCGTAATATTCGCTGCTTCCAAACGGAGGCGACCGAAATCCAAGGTATAACCGCGGAAGGCTTACATCGTCCTTTACAACCTCGCGCAGAGTGCCTCCAAACGTTGCTGGAAGCGACATGTCTGGCAGAGGCGGCTTCCCTTTGCCTCGCGGAATGGCCGCGAAATAGGACTCAACTAGTTCTCGTGCTTCACGCGGGTCGAAATCGCCCGCTATCGTGAGTACCGCGTTATCCGGCGTGTAGTATGTCGCAAAAAAATGCGCGATGTCCTCGAGTGATGCTGCATTTAGATCTTCGAATGACCCGATCAACGAATGGTGAAACGGATGCGGATCGGGGTATGCGAGCGCAGGAAGTTTTTCCCACCATGTTCCATACGGTTGGTTATCCACGGACCAACGGCGCTCGTTCGATACCACGTCCCGCTGTGTGTCGAGTTTCTGTTGCGTCATTGCTGGCAACAGTGCTCCCATTCTATCGGCTTCGAGCCACAGAGCTATCGCAAGTTGATTGGACGGAACTGTCTCGAAGTAGTTGGTTCGATCGAGCCATGTGGACCCATTCAATGTCCCGCCCGCACGTTGCACAAGCTCAAAGTGCTCGTTCGCCTCCACATGCTCGGAGCCCTGAAAGAGCATGTGCTCAAACAGATGGGCGAAGCCGGTACGTCCGTGCCGCTCGTTCGCAGAACCCACGTGATACCAGAGGTTGACCGCTACTATGGGCGCGGTATGATCCTCGGAGAGCGTGACGAAAAGCCCGTTCTCCAGCCGGAATGTCTCTATTGGAATGCGCATGACAGTCATTGGTTTCAGGGTAATATAGAGAGTGTCCATCTCCACTTCTCCCCCCATCTATCCCTTCAGAGCGGGCAATTCTCCTGCTTGGCCGAATACGCTTTTCATAGTCAGACACGGGGAATCGTCCGGGAATGTCGCGCGCGATGCGGCTACGGCCGCGCGCGAGCTGGTTATCCTTAGCGCCTCTCGCGACGTGGATGTCCCTCTCTCTCCCCTCGGCGAGCGACAGGCTGTAGCTCTCGGCCACTGGTTCCGCAAACTCCCCGTTGATCAGCGGCCCACGGTTGTCATTACCTCTCCGTATCTGCGGGCGCGCCAGACGACCGATATCCTCAAGACACTGGGCGAATTCCCCTACGCCGGCGACGCGGCCCGATTGGTGGTCGACGAGCGCTTTCGCGAGAAGGAATTCGGCATTCTCGATGGTCTCACCCGATATGGCGTCCTGAAGCGCTTTCCCGAACAGGCTGCCTTTCGTGCCTCGCTCGGTAAGTTCTACCACCGGCCTCCCGGTGGTGAGAGCTGGTGCGACGTGATTCTCCGACTGAGAAGCGCATTTGCGATGATATGCCGAGAATATCACGGCGAGCGCGTGCTGGTCATCGCACATTCAGTCGTGGTTCTGTGCATGCGATACATCATCGAAGGACTCAACGAAGAAGAGATTCTTCGGATCGATCGCGGGAGCGAGGTAGCTAACTGTTCAGTCACTCGCTTCGACGTGGACCCCACAGAAGGAACCGTCGGCAAACTGNNCGAGGCCGAGGGCGCCCGGGTGACTTCTAGCTCAGACACCCCGGCAGCCATCAAGAAATAGCGCATCGCGGTTCGTCAGCTAGCCGGCTTGTCCAGCACGATGAACTTCACGTCGTCACTACCAATCGCACGAAGCCATGTCACCAACTCATTGACGCGGTTTGGCATGAATATCCCGGTCCCGCCCACAAGGCGCCGGCTGATGACAACCTCTCGGCCTTCCTGTGCATACGTGGTCGTATAGCTACCAAACACGCTCGCCGCGGTTATACCAGTCGGAAGCCGCGCGTGCCAACCTTCCGGCAGCGTTACGCGTAGCTCGGTGACCGTCGTCTGGCGTCCAATGATCTTCGATGCATCAATCGGAAAACGACGGATTGGCAGCCGGGCAATATCGTCGGCGGCAGTGGCCATCCCTGCAAAGGTGCCAAACGCGTTATTCAGTAGTTGAACAGAACCCGCCATCGTGATCGCATTGGCATTGCGTACACGTACGCTCACCTGCGTGGGAGCCATATAATCCCGTCCATTGAATGCTGATAGCGAATCACCCTCGCCGCTCGAAAAATATTTCCGTGCAACACGACGCGCGGCTTCCGCACGCTGTGTCGAATCCAACGGCGAGGCGAATGATGCGCGCATCCCTGCTGCAACAGATCCAGTCGCCGTCTCCTCGTAATGGCCGTCGAATTTTCCGTCAGCTGACAACGTGCCAATCAACCGTGTAGTCTGAATATTTGATGCGGGAGTATCACTCGGTAATGTCACTTCTTCATTGCGGCCGTCAGGAAAAATCACGAGACCAAATCCACCCTGAATGTTCCGCGGAAGTTCCCCATACGCGTTGAACGACGAGGTAAGATCCACATACTGATATCCGCCCGCGGCAAGGGCGACTGCAGCTATCTCGTGATTGAACTGTTGTGGAGTCGGTAAGTCGCGCCGAGCATTGGCGTTGATGCTGAGCAGCATCGGAAAGGCACGTATGCCGAGATGGTCGAGCGCTGCTACGAACAATGTAGCCTTGTCCTTGCAATCTCCGTATCCCGTCGCGATTACAGTGTCAGGCGTCCGGGGTTGGTAGCCGCCGATACCCAACTCGATTCCAACGTATCTGATATCCTGCGCGACCCAGCGGTGCACTGCACGAATCGAGTCGTCCCGTGTCTTCGCTCCCGCAACGAGTGAATCGACAATCCGGGTAAGTTGCGGCGTCGCACGGTAACGATCACGGGCAAGACCTGCATACCAGTGCGACACATCAGTCCAGTTCAACGGACCGCCTATACGCACCCGCATCACCACACCATTCGAATCTGCGGCGAATGGTTCTGCACGAATCTTGGGTGTCCCGTTGCGGGACCATACGTAGTGCATTCGCCCATTACCAGACTGCGTAACGCGCTTGAAATCAAGATTCTCTTCCTTGATTTCCGGCGTCACCGACGATGGAACGTCCAGGACCAGACGTGCGCGTTCTATGGAAGAACCCGGAGTAAAGACATAGGTCTGAGTAAAATCCCCCGGCAATGCCGGCTTGTGCTCGTCCACGGTGAATTCGACATCCAGAATTGTTCCAACCGCGACACCCGACAACGACATGCGCACAATCTTCTGGTCACTGTACACGGGTGACGTGGACACCGGTGCTGGAACATCTGACTCCTGTACCTGAGTCGGCGCTGCACTCACAACGGATCCGTCCGGGCGCACAACTCGAAGCCAGTGAACTGTGAATGTCTGGTGTCCTGGAACATAGCCAAATTGCTGTTCGCGCAGACGCGTGACACCTGCATCGGTGAGGATCTGGACCACGCGGCGGAATGTCTTGATCACGCTTCCGTCGCTTTCGACTCTTACCGTTGTCGCGTCGACGAGCGTATGTGTCGATTCACCTTCATGTGTCGCTGGATCGACGGCCAGCTTGTAGAGCGAATCGTCAGCCGGAGTCGGCGCAATTGAAGAAACCGTGATGCTCTGTGCCGCGACGGGCGGCGCAAATGCAAACAACAGTGCTACAACAGCAATCCTGGGTCGCATCAGGTCCACCCTTTTCGCCCACGCAGCGTCGAGATGTGCGCGGTATGATGGCGCCCATGCCATGCGTATAGTGCGGCCACTGCACGCAACGGTGCCGGATTCTGCTGCTCAGGATGAATGTATGTACGCTCAAATTCGGTGTCTGGCATCGCGCGAAACAATGCGGCCCAGCGTGCGTGAAGCGCATCGATGAGATTGAGTGATACGCCGATCGGCACGCTCTTGACATCAGGCAGCTTCGCCCATTCTGCCTCGTCGTAAGGAATGATTGTTGGCGCATTCATCGTAAGCGCGAGCTTGCAACGTACATATGCATTCATGTGGCTGTCCGCTACATGATGCACCAGCTCGTGCGAAGACCAACCACCGTCGCGATAGGGTGTGTCGAGCTGTTCGTCATTCAGCCCATCAACGGCCGCACGAAATAACACCGGCAGCGATTCGATATCGGCAATGGACCGATTGATCGCTCCACGTGAGCTATCACCATCATAAACGAAGCGTCCGATTGGGTATCGATCGTCCATGGTGATTGTCATTTAGAAATTACCCCGTACTGTACGTATTGCTGAGTTGAGCGTGGCGACAAATTGCTGCGCGTCCGCCGGCGAAAAGGACTGGAGTGCCTTGTGCCCATTTTGAGATACGTCTTCGAATGCCATACGCCTACGATCACGGTAGGCAAATTTGATGGTACCGTTGTTATACGTCGCGCTATCCAGATCGGTGAGTGGATATTTTAGACGCGTCTGGAGCGCGGAGCTCACGCTTTTCTTCACGAACCGCTCGATCGTTCCCGCAAGAGCGTTCTTGGTCTCTTCGGTGTCGCGCGCCATGTCCGTTCGCGCCACCGCAAGCACCGAATCCGTGAGTCCCATGAACACCGTATCGTGCACCAGCCCAAGGTTCATAGTTCCATCCGTTGTTCGGATGACCAGATTGTCACCTGATGTTCGCCCGGTACCCTGATTCGCCACTGGCCTAGCTGCGCTCCGACCAGACGCATTCGAATTATCGGATCGTTGACATGCCGCGATCAGGATGAGCGACATTAGCGCTATCGCTACGGTTATTCGACTCGGCATTCGATTCTCGTTGGCTGGACGGTTACTGAACTGGATTGCCGTTAACGTCGAGAAATACAAGGGGCCCAATGTTGAGCGCCTTGATTGGTCCTTCAATTGACTTCCTGTCTCCCACGACCACCACGACAAGATGCGATGGGTCGATGTATTTCTCCGCGACATACTGCGCCTCGCCCTGCGTCACCGCTCCAATCTGATCAACGACGTGATTGTAGTAGTCCAGCGGCAAACCGTACAGTGCCACGTCACTCAAGCGCATCGCGATGTTTCCAGTCGTTTCGAACGCACTGGGAAGCTCGAGCTGGAGATAGCGCCTGGTCTTGCTCAATTCGTTCGTTGGGATCGTGTCGCGAATACCGCGGAGTTGCTTCATGAACTCGATCAACGCTGAATCCGATTTGGCTGATACCACTTCTGCGCTGGCTGTAAACGGACCGGCGTTCTTTCGCATGTCGAACCGTGACGATGCGCCATATGTATACCCCTTGTCCTCACGGAGATCCTGATTCAGTCGACTCGTGAATGAGCCGCCAAGAGCTGTATTCATCACCGTAATGGGGAAGTAGTCCGGCGTTGCGCGCGCGACACCAATTGACCCGATTCTGAATGACGATTGCGCCGCGCCTGGCTTGTCGATCAGATAGATAGTCGTTGCCGATGCTACGTTCCCGGATCCAACCGCCACTACGGGAACCGTCTGGCGTGCCCATGCTCCGAATAACGCGGTAACTTTCCGTTCCATTTCGGCGGGCGTTACGTCGCCAACAGCGATGAGCGTGGAACCATTCGGCACGTAGTGCGTGTGGTAAAATGTGCCGAGGTCAGCGGCTGTCATCGCCGTTACCGACGCATCGGTACCTATCGCCGGACGTCCATAGGGATTGTCCTTACCGTACAGAATGCTCGGGTATATCAGGCTCGCTATCGCGGGACCGCGATCCTTTAGCTGAAGAAGAGTTGTCAATCTCTCCTTCTTGACTCGCGCAAATTCACTTGCCGGAAACGACGCGTGGAGTGACACGTCGGCCAGTAGCGCAAGCGCACTGTCAAGCTGCGCCGTTGGGGTCGACAGCCGCACGGTGGTCGCATCCCATCCACTCGCACTGGACAGCGAAATACCTAGATACGCCATTTGATCTGCTATCTGAAGCGCGTTGCGTGTAGCCGTCCCTTCGGTCAGCATATTCGCGACAAGATCCGCAACACCAGCGCGGTCTGCTGGATTTGCAGTTGCGCCCGTAGGAACTACAAGAACAAAGTCGGCCACCGGCAGGTTGTGACGCTCCACAATCAACAGCTTGAGACCATTCGCAAGCTCACGTACGATTACTGGCGGGAGATGTAACGCTGGTGGCGGCCCCAATACCGGCGCTTTGGTCCGATCCACCTGCGCATGAAGTACGGGGGATAGAGTTGGAAGTGCCGCAAGCACACCGGCGACCAGGGCGTTTACGATACGACGCGTCACTGGCGATCTCCTTTTATCATCATCGACGTCATGCCGTCTGGCACCACTGTCAACACCACCTTTGGCTTGCCCAGATACATTCGAGCCACACGTTGCACGTCAGCACGCGTCACGGCATCGTACCTTGCCGCGTCACGCTGTACGTAATCCGGATCGCCAACAAAGTAATTGTACTCGTTGAGCAGCTGCGCCTTACCCAGGTCGGTGGCCAGTTCCCTCAGAAACTGGGATCGCGTTGAGTTCTGTACTCTGGCGAGCTCGCGCGACGTGATTCCGTCCTTTTGTAGCTTCGCGAGTTCCGTGTGAACTAGCGAATCAATTCTCGCAGGCGTGATTCCCTTCCGCGGTGTGACGGCGATTTGAAAGTATCCGGCTAGCCGTTGCCCATCCTGATACGCATTGACATCCTGTGCAATCTGCAAATCGTACACGAGTCGCTTGTATAACCTCGAATTCTTACCGTCAGCCAGCACTGACGCTAGCACATTCAGCGCTGCGTCATCTCGTGAATAGTTCTTGACAGATGGCCAGGTGTAATAGACACGCGGAATTTGAACCTTGTCCTGCAATACCAGGAACGTGTCACGCGGAATGACGACCGGCGCAGGTGATGGCCGCGCCGGTAGCGCTGGTCCGCGAGGAATATCGCCGAAATAGTGCTGCACGAGTGCTTTCGCGGAATCCGCGTTGAAGTCGCCCGCAATCACAAGCGTTGCGTTATTGGGCGCATAATACGTTCTGAAGAAACTCTTCACGTCTTCGAGCGTCGCCGCCGACAGATCAACCATCGATCCAATTACCGGCCACGAGTACGGATGACTCTTGGGATAGAGCGTGGCGAGTATCGTCTCATCTGCCTTGCCGTACGGTACGTTGTCCACCCGTTGACGTCGTTCGTTCTTTACGACATTACGCTGCAAATCGACTTTCGTGCTGTCGAGCGCCTGCACGAGGAAACCCATCCGATCGCTATCTAGATACAGCGCAAGCGCCAATGCATTTGATGGCGTCGTTTCGTAATAGTTGGTCCGGTCTTCAGTCGTCGAGCCATTGTTGTTGCCGCCTGCCGCTTCCAGAAGCTGGTCAAACTGGCCCGTTGGCACATGCTCAGAGCCCATGAACATGAGATGTTCAAAGAGATGAGCGAATCCGGTGTGCCCCGCTTTCTCGTCGCCAGATCCCACATGATACCAGGTATCAACCGCGATCATCGGCGTGGTGTGATCCTGATGAAGGATTACTTCCAGTCCGTTTGGAAGTGTGTACTTCTCGAATGGAATGCGCGGTATCGACTGTGCGCCGAGTGTACCCACGAACGCCAGGACGACGCTCAATCCGACTACTGCAGTGCCGGCACGAGGGATACTACGCGACTTTCTTTGATGTCTGCCAGTGCTGGTTTTTGTCATCGTTCGACTATGAATGCGACTGGTGCCTTGAGCGATTCGCTGAAAATATACCTGGCGTTCACCGAAACGTTGGCCCAGATCGGCGACGATCGAGTCGGAGAAGTAACGGCATCCAACCCATGCCTCCGAGCGAGAATCCAGAGCCTGAACATGTGGAATGGATCGCTCACGAGCACAACATAAGTCTGGTCCCGCTCTCCAAGCATCAGCGCGACGGAACGGATTGACTCACTGGTGGTGCGGCCTTCAGTCTCGAGGACGATCGCACTTTCCGGAACGCCATGCCGCATTGCGTACGACGCGCTTACCGCTGCCTCGCTCGTCGTGTCGCGTACTCCAACTCCACCGGTCAGTACGAGTACGGGAGCTACCTGCTTGCGCCACAGATCGAGCGCATGGTCCACGCGAGCGCGCAATACGGGCGATGGACGTCCTGCGTATTGCGCCGCGCCGAGGACGACGATGGCATCAGCTTGCCGCTCTCCAAATGCTCCCTCGCGCACCCCATCGTACTCGGCGAAACCAATCACCGCGATGATGGAAGCAATCCAGCCAAACACGAGTAAACCAGCGACCGCGCCTACGAGACGGCGTAGCCATGACGGCCGCGCCTGGCGCCGGGTTAGACCGTTCGCTTCGCGCGCGGTTCGGGGCATTCTACAGTATACCCCTTGGCGATAAGCGCTGTTTTGAAGATGTCCTGCACATCGGCCTCCCCATGAACGAGGAATATTGGACCCAGATTGGGCGACGTCGTTTTTACCCCATCGATCCAGGCCGTCAGCTCGGTACGGTCTGCGTGCGCGCTATACCCATCCAGAATTGTCACCTGTGCCCGCAAGGGAACATCATCCCCATAGATCCGAACCGTCGGTGGCCTCGTCTCGATCCGTCGCCCAAGCGTCCCCTCTGCCTGATAGCCCACGAATAAAATGGTATTCTTGGGGTCGGCGGCACCGCGCTGAAGGTGATGCAGAATCCGTCCAGCCTCCACCATTCCAGAAGCGGCAATGATCACCATGGGTCCCTGCGCGCTGTTCAACGCCTTGGACTCCTCAACACTCCGCGTGAAGTGCACCTGCGGAAATCGAAACAGGTCCTTCGACTTGTTTACGAGATCCTCAGTATGGTCAAACACTTCGGGATGCATCTCGAACACGGTGGTCGTATCCGCGGCGAGCGGACTGTCCACGTATATCGGAATGGCTGGAATCGCCCCTTCACGCGACAGGCCGTTGAGATTGTACAGCAGCTCCTGAGTACGCCCCACGGCGAACGATGGAATCAGGATTCTGCCTCCCCGCGCAGCTGTCTCGCGTACTACGATCGCGAGTTGGGCTCGTGCGTCGCTCACCGTTTCGTGGTCACGATTGCCATAAGTGGACTCCATGATCACCACGTCCGCCCCTTCGGGCACTACGGGATCGTGAATAATCGAAAGTCCCGGCTGGCCGATATCCCCCGAAAAGACGAGGCGCTTTGTAACCCCGGCCTCGGTAACGTCAACGAGCACCGAGGCAGACCCAAGGATGTGACCAGCGTCGATGCAGGTGCACCGAATACCGGGTACCACATCAAACGTTTTGTTGTACGGGATCCCGATCATGAGTTCCTGAGTCCGAACTGCATCACGCATGGTGTACAGCGGCTCGATGAACTCCTTGTAATTCTTGGCTAGGTGTTTAGCGTCACTCTCCTGGATATGCGCCGAATCTGCCAGCATTACCGCACAGAGGTCGCGTGTGGCGGCTGTCGCGAATATCGTCCCTGAGTAACCCTTGCTTACCAGGTACGGCAACCGGCCGGAGTGATCGACGTGCGCGTGCGAAAGCACTATCGCGTCAATCTCGTTCACCGCTACCGGCAGCGTCTTGTTCTTCTCCGCGGACTGGTTCCGGTGGCCCTGAAACATTCCGCAGTCAAGCAGCACGACCTTGCCATTCGCCCGCAGGATGTGACACGACCCGGTAACCTCCCGGGCCGCCCCATAGAATTCTATTTCCATATTAGTATCAGATCGCTACTATATTTCGGAAATTATCAACCTTCCGCCGAACGGCAGAATATCAGCACTAGCCGCTCGCCGTCCTGACTGATGAGCGTCGGCTCCCACCCACCGCGGCTCCGCTCATTGAGCAGATCCGTCAGGGTATCTTCATTCTCACGCGTATGCCGCGTAAGCTTGACCACTACGGCCTGATATTCTTTCATTGGGATTATGGAGTTTTCGAACCTCACAATTATCCGCCACCCGCTGGTTCTTCACAAGCTCACATTGCTTCGGGACCGACGGACGCCCACCAAGATCTTCAAGGAATTGGTCGATGAAATCGCGACCCTCATGGCTTATGAGGCGACCAAGGATCTCGGTGTCGAGCCGCGAGAGGTAGACACCCCGCTCGAGCACACGACCGGCCATCACATAAGTGGAAAAAAACTCACGCTTGTTCCGATCCTGCGTGCCGGCCTCGGAATGGTGGAGGGGGTACTCAGGCTCGTCCCGTCGGCACGGGTTGGACATATCGGCCTCTATCGCGATCACGAGACCCTCCAGCCGGTTGACTACTACTTCAAGATTCCCGGCGACGCCGCCGAACGCGACTTCTTCCTGCTTGATCCGATGCTCGCCACGGGTGGCAGTGCTGTGGCGGCGGTCTCGTCGCTAAAACGAACCGGGGCAACCCGCATTCGCTTTCTCTGCCTCGTCGCTGCTCCCGAAGGCGTCCAGAAGCTGCTCGATGCGCATCCAGATGTTCAGGTCTACGCTGCGTCGCTGGACCGCGAGTTGAACTCGGTTGGCTATATCCTTCCCGGCCTGGGCGATGCCGGAGACCGATTGTTCGGAACCCGGTGATGTACGTAGGGGAGGGTCGCTTGCGTAGCCTCGCTACGCGAACCACTCTCTCGGATCGGTCTGCTGCCGCCGTGCGGCTTCGATAATCCAACGCTGCGCAACCGGATCGGTCACCTCGTCCGGTACCAGATCGAACCAAGCGTTAGCCTGTGTCAGATCGCCGATGCGACGCCATAATTCGGCAACGAGATATACCAGTACCGCACGATCGTCTTGCTCAACCGTATCGTAGAATTCGAGCGCCTGCTCCAGCGACCATGCGGCAAGTCGGCGGAAATATCGTTCGGCTTCCACGTCGCCTTCGTCCACACAACACCATGCCGCACGTAGCCACAAATCGCCAATGTGGCGCTGATCGGCGCCCTGCCATTCAGCAACCTTCGCGGCGGCCTCGTACTTCTCGGAGCCAGTCGCTACACTATTTGCATTCGGCGAGAGCTCGCTCCACACACGCTCCCGCACCAGCGGGCTTATGTCGGTCTGGTCCGTGAAATCACGCTCGGCGCCCGAGTAGCCACATCGGTCGCACATGTGTACCTGATATGCCCACGGCTGCGCCCCAGCGGCACGTTCGTGAAAATCCGTTCGCTTCCCACCAAACCAATTGGTAGATACGACCGTCTGTGATGGAAACTCATGGCTGCACGAAGGACAGCGCAGCTCAATCTTGCGTAATGCAGTCATAGGTTCTTCAATCGCCTCCCGCAATGGCATAAGGGAATTTCTGTGCCACGGTGTGAAATTGCTTGTCAGTAGCGTTATCAGACGCTCGGCGGGACGATCCTCTGGCGCACGAATATTCGAGCAGTTCGCGGTTGACTCTTGTTGTGCATTTCGGAACGCGGTATTTTCTTGGCGCCGATGCTGATCAACTTGCTCCCAGATTTTTTCGCTGTCATTGACAGCACAGATCGCGTCGCTGCATACCTGCGATACTTCGAAGCGCACCGTCGAATACTCGAATCGTACTGGACCAATTACGTCCTCGATCCCGAGGGTCCGCACTTTCAGGAAGTGGTTCGCGCTACCACACACGCCAATCGCGACGACCTCCGCGCCATGCTCGCGCGCATCGATGTAGTCGCTCTCGCACGCCTGGCCGAAACCGAGAGCCGTCGCGTTCTGGATGCTGATGTCGATACCGACGTGGTTCTCATGGTCGGCGTGGGAGCCGCCAACGCAGGTGAGCTCGTCGTCGGCGGCCGCGGAATGGCGTTCATCGCCCTCGAGCATTTCACCGGGCAGCCAAACCCCGATACGAGTGCGCTTGGCCTCGAGCCTGAGCTTATTCCGCTCTGGCTGGCGCATGAGATTGCGCATGCCGTCCGATACACTTCACCGACCAGCCAGAGCGAGATGCGGCAGCTGATCGCCGAGGCAGGCGGAAACTACGACTACTGGGAGACAGGGCGTCGCACCTCACTCCGCGAGCTCATCGTCAACGAAGGCATTGCCGTGCAGACCAGCCGGATCGTGAGTCCCGGCCATGCGGCATGGGAATACTTCGGCTACGCCCGCAAGGAATACGCACGCGTTCGCGAAGCCGAGCCGTTTATTATGCGCACCGTAGCCAAGCATTTCGACCGGGCGGGACTTGGTCTACGGCTGCGCTATCTATCCGGGGGAATGAGCGACGACGCGCGAACTGTCGATCGCAACATCATCCCCGAACGCAGTGGCTACTTCGTTGGAGCCCGCCTTACCGATGCGGTAGTCGCCAGTCGCGGACTTGGTTGGGCCGTCCGCGCTGATGCTCTCCAGATAGCCGCCGTCGCCGCGGGTCAGAACACGTCCGCCGCAAGCGCATAGCGTAGCCGGCGCCATGGCAGCCCCAATTGGATTGCTGCCACACTCAAGCGCTACCCATTCGCGCTGATGTCCGATTTTCGCCCGCGTTCCAATTCCGAGATCCTCGACGCAGCATTCGAGATCTACCGGCGCAATTTCGCTGTCTTTGTCGCAATAAATATTTTCGCCGCAATCCCGTGGGCCATATCGTCATACATCGGGCAGGACGCGATACTGCAGCAACAGACCGGTGGACTCTTCACGTCAGCGTTGGTCCGGCTCCTCGGCGCGTTCATATCTCCATTCACTGAGGGCGCGATGGCCTGTGCCGCATCAGCCGCCTATCTCGGTGGCGCAGTGGACTTTGAAACGTCCGTGCGCACGGCTCTGAGGCGCCCTGGCCGACTTTTCGTTGCGATGTTCACCAAGTGGATACTCGTTGTATTCGGCCTGTTCCTGCTCATAGTCCCCGGTCTCATCGTCTTCAAGCGGTATTTCGCGGTCCCCATGACGGTGTTGTTCGAGGATAACAAGGTTGGTGATGCCGTGACGCGCTCCCGAGAGCTTGCGACTGGCAACGGCACCCGTATCTTCGGCCTCATTGGCGGTGTTTTTGTCTTTGCCATGTTCGTCACGATATTCCTGACACAGACCATCACGTCGCTATCGCAAAGCGCCGCTGTCACGGCCGTCGCAACGCTAATACTCACCACAGTTATCTCGCCGTTCAGCACCATCGTCGCGACCCTGCTTTACTACGATATCCGCATCCGCAGAGAAGGCTACGACATCGAGCTGATGACCCAGGCCCTGAACGTCGCATCGCCCCTGATGAATCCGACCTCCTGAAGCGATATTAGTATCTTTGAGATACTAATGAATCCACTCGAT
>PLEG01000267.1 GCA_003136975.1 Gemmatimonadota bacterium
GAGATCCAACCGCGCCACCATCGCCTTGATCGGGTCTGGAGTCGAATCGGGCCGCGATGTAGCTGGTGTCTGAGCGGCTAGCGGCGCGACTGAAACGCCGGCGAGTGAACCGATCATCATTAGACGAGTCAACGAAATGGACATGCGGAGTGTTGGTCGAGGTGAACAGTACATGGAACAGCGCGATCATTTTTCTTCGCCTACATGCTTACGTTCGCAGGTTATTCTTTGCTGCGCATACAGTGGCAACGTCACCGCCTGAACATACAGCAACCGGGTTGATCCTGCCGGGTTAACTCCGGGTTAACTCCGGGCTCACGCCGGGTAGATGCTGGTTGCTGCCGGACTGATGCTACGCGACGGAGCTCGCGACGCCGAGGAGGGCGCGAAACGCAACCGTTGTCGCGCTCGCCGATCGTCCCGTCAGCCGCAGCTCGGTCAGTGCGCGGCGGAACGACACTCCGCTCAGGGGCACCACGGCGATGTATCCCAACGCCAACTGATCGGCTGCCGCCGCGCGCGACACAACCGCCAGGCCGAGTCCGGCTGCTACAGCCTGCTTTATCGCCTCCGTGCTTCCGAACTGGACTGTCGCACTCGGGTGAATTCCATGTTTGGCCAGCGCGGCCTCTGCCACCGCCCGCGTGCCAGATCCGGGCTCGCGCAGGATGAACGGCTCGCCCTGCAGGTCGTCCGCAACCACGTGTCTTTTGCGCACCAGCCAATGCGTAGCGGGCGCAATCACGACCAACTCGTCTTCGCGCCACGGAATCACCGATATCCGCTCGTGCGAAACTGGGCCCTCCACCAGCGCAATGTCGAGTCGTCCCTCAACCAGCCTGCGAGCTATGGCGCGCGTGTTCGCGCTCAGCACCCGGAGCGTCACGCCGGGGTGCTGCTGGTGAAAGCGCGCGAGAAGCTGCGGAAGAAAGTACGTCGCGACAGTGGTGCTGGCCCCCACCCGCAGAATCCCGCGCTCCAATCCCCGCAGCGCGCCAAGCTCCTCCTCGGCGACTCGCTCCACGCCGAACAGCTCGCGTGCGCGACCGAGCAGCGTCTCTCCCGCATCGGTCAGCCGCGGCGAGCGGCCGGCGCGGTCGAACAGTGCAAGTCCAATCTGCCGCTCGAGCTCCTGCACTGTTTTCGACACCGCCGGCTGACTCAGGCGAAGCGCGATCGCCGCCCGGGAAAAGCCGCCATGTTCCGCGACAGCGGCGAAGACGCGTAGATGGTGGAGGTTCATTGCCATAACTCAATAGAATACTAATATGGAAATAATGTCTTTGCCTTATGATTGAACACTTCCTAACCTTCGCCTGCAACTCGATTCTGACCGCATTCCCATGTAGACGTCCGCCTTACCAATGACCGCCCTAGCTGAACCATTGAGCCCACCTGCTCGTGCGCTTCCACCACGACTCGGCGACCTTCGCGGCCTGCTCCCCGGCATCCTCCTGGCGACGATCGTCAGCCTGGCGTCCATCGCTATCGCTGCGCTAGAAGAACGGGCCTTCGGGCACGCAATAATCGAAGGTCTCGTGGTCGCGATCCTGCTTGGCATGGTCGTTCGTACACTGTGGACACCGCCGGCGGTGATGGATAGTGGTGTCGCCTTCACGGCGAAGCAGGTGTTGGAGGTCGCCATCTTCCTACTCGGCGCGTCAGTCGATCTGCCGTTGTTGCTGCGCGCCGGCCCGTCGCTCGCCGTCGGCATCGTGCTTCTCGTGATCCTCGGTCTGGCGGGCAGTTACTCGATCGGACGCGCACTCGGCCTGCCACACAAGCTTGCGGTGCTCGTTGCATGTGGTAACTCGATCTGCGGCAACTCTGCGATCGCGGCAATTGCGCCGGTCATCGGCGCCAAGAAGGAACACGTTGTCTCATCCATCGCGTTCACCGCAATCCTCGGTGTCGTTGTCGTGCTGGGGCTTCCGTTGCTGATTCACCCGCTGGCGCTCAACAACTACCAGTACGGCGTGCTTGCGGGGCTCACCGTGTATGCGGTACCGCAGGTTCTTGCGGCCGCGTTTCCAGTGAGCGTCCTCTCGGGCCAGGTCGGCACGCTCGTGAAGCTCGTGCGCGTTCTAATGCTGGGGCCCGTCGTTCTCTTCTTCGCGCTCACGCACAGAAATAGCGCGCACGCAGACGGTGATACCAGTGCGCCACGCTTTCAACTGACGCGCTTTGTCCCGTGGTTCATCATCGGCTTCCTTCTCCTTGCGATCCTGCGATCCGTAGGCGCGATGCCTGCAACGTGGGTGACACCTACGCGCGCGGTATCTGGCTGGCTCACCGTTGGGGCGATGGCAGCGCTCGGACTCGGCGTCGATCTCAAGGCGATAAGCAAGGTCGGTCCGCGAGTCATCGTCACTGTCACTGGCTCACTATGCGTTCTGATCTGCCTTAGCCTGACCCTGATCCACTTCCTGCACATTCGCTGAACCGGAGCAACACGACAGCCGCTACAGCCAGCGCCGAACTCGTTGGCAGTAGGCGGCGTACTCCACAGGGAACGCATCGGTGAGATAGCGCTCCTCGCGCGCAATGACAAACCGCCGGATCACAAAAAGCACGATCAGCAAGAGCAGCAGCGGCCACCAACTGTTGATCAGGAGTGTGATCCCCAGATACAGCGCCGTCATGCTCACATACATCGGATTGCGCGTGATCCGGTATGGCCCGTTCGTGACGATCGATCTCGCGGGGCGAAAAGGTTTGATCGCGGTGTGCGCGCGGTGAAATGTCGCGAAAGCCCAGAGCATGAGCAGGAGCCATGCGACGATGCAGGCCGCGGCCAGAACAACGCGAACCACGCCCAGGCCATCAGGCAACGTTAGAGGCCGCATGCGCTGAAGACCCCAGCCGGCGACGAGACCAGCAACGTAAATCAGAGGTGGCGGGAATCGGATCCCTGGGTTCGGAATCGGCGTCGGAACGAAACCGTCGCGGGTTGATGTCATCGCGAGAGCATCAGCGATCGTATTACGCGCGGGAAGCGATGCATCGATCGACCTTTGATTTAAGGGGCGTGCCTGAAGCACGTACGAATGTGTGGGCGCAGTCGAGAGCCGTCAAGCAACTCGCTCCACAGGAACGCTCCACAGGTGGCGCACCGCATCGGCCCACCAGTCACCCCGAGAAATTCCCCCTTGCACCTAACGTTACGGTAGGGTTTACAATGGTCATGTGGCCACATTGGACCCATCAATGTAGGGAGACAGGGAATGAAGGAACCGCCATGGAAGGTCGGGGAGCTGGCTCGGAATACCGGAATGACCGTTCGCGCTCTGCACCATTACGACGAGATCGGGCTGCTCCGGCCATCTCTGCGAACGACGGCCGGTCACCGGCTGTACGACCGGTCCGACATCGAGCGGCTCCAGCAGATCCACTCGCTGCGACTGATGGGAATATCGCTGGACGAGACGAAGCATCTGCTCGACGGGGCAAGCGCTTCTCCTCGGCAGGTAATTGACCTGCACCTGGCCAGACTGCATGAGCAGATCGCCATGCATAAGCGCCTGGCCAGACGTCTCAGGGCGCTTGCCCAACACCTGGATACGGCAAAGCCGGTCTCGCTTGATGAGCTGTGCCGCACCATTGAGGAAATGATGAAAGTGGAGAAATATTTTACGCCCGAGCAGCTGGAAGTGCTCGAGGAGCGACGGATCAGCGTCGGCGAGGAGCGCATACGCGAAGTGCGCGACTCATGGAACGAGATAATTCCGAAAGTGCGAACCGCAATGGAAACCGGAGTCGATCCGGCGAGCCCCGAAATGCTCGCTCTCGCGCGCCGATGGAAAGCACTTGTGGAGGAATTCACCGGCGGGGATCCCGCGATCGCGAAGGCGGTGAAGACGATGTACGATCACGAAGGTCCGGCACTCGAGCAGAAGCTTGGAAATGTGCCGACATCGGAGATGTTCACCTGCATCTCCAAAAGCTTCGCTGCGCTAAAGGCCTAGATCCAAGCGGGAATATCCTACGCATACGCCGGGTTCGTCGGATGTCGTCATCCCGCCGAAGGCCGGGAACCATGGACGAGGAGTGGATAACGTTGCCCCGCCTTGCAGGAGTACCGAGAGCTAGCGAAGCGCAGGATTCCATGCTGTTGATTCTGACTGGTTCGTACTTTCGTCAAGCGTCGCTCGCACCTGCAAAGGTGGTACATAGCATTCAATCGNNCCTTCGGCGAGGATGACGAGCTGTGAGAACACTGGCCTGGATCACGTTCAGTAGCGCTAGCTCGCCTGAGTGTTTGTAGCGGAGCGCCGACCGGCGATTCTCGCGCCCCGGAGCACCAGCCACCCAACAATACCGGCGAGTATCGACGCGGTGAACGTGCCGAGCTTGGCCGCCGTGAGCAGCTCCGACGAGCCTCCGAATGCGAGACCAGCGATAAATAGCGACATCGTGAAGCCGATCCCGCCGAGGCACGCAACCCCGAACAA
>PLEG01000382.1 GCA_003136975.1 Gemmatimonadota bacterium
CGGCTGTCTTGCTCTCAATGCTTCGTTCGAACCTCTGACCATGGTTCCGGTACGTCGTGCGCTCCGTCTCCTGCTCGACGGGAAAGCGGAAATCATCGAGACCGATGCGGACAAGTTGATCCGCTCCGAACGCCTCTCCGTCCCGCACCCAGCGGTGATCCGTCTAACGCGTTTCATTCACGTGCCGCGCAAGTTCCGCCGCCAGGTGACCAACACGTTCCTGTTCGCGCGCGACCGCTACACATGTCAGTTCTGCGGCCGCAAGCAGTCTGCGCTCAAGGGTCGCGAGTCGCTCACGCGCGACCATCTGATTCCGCTCTCGCGTGGTGGTCTCAACATCTGGACCAACGTCGTGACGGCGTGCAGTCCTTGCAATACACGCAAGGCCAACCGGCTCCCGAATGAGATCGGCATGCATCCGCTCACCGCTCCGTTCGAGCCGCATTTTGTGCAGCTCGCATGGGCCGTGCGACGTCTCACTCCGGCGCAGTCCAAGTACATCGAGATCTTTTATGGCCGCGCCACGCTCGACGACCTGAGATCGATCGACGCCACTCTCGTAGCAAGTTGATTCACTTGGCGGAGCGCACTCCGTCATTTCCGCGAGGGCGGGAATCTGCCGCACACAGGTATGTTTCAACATGACTCATTTCGCTGATCGGATTGCATCGCTCGGCACCGAGAATGCCTTCAGTGTTGGTGCGGATATCGCCAGGGTAGCCGCTCGCGGCGTGGATGTGGTCAAGCTCAACATTGGCGAGCCCGATTTCGATAGCGCGGCGCACATCAATGAGGCCGCGATCGCCGAAATCAGACGCGGTAACTCGCACTATTGTGACCCACAAGGCACCCTCGGCTTGCGGCAAGCGATCTCCGATCATCTGGAACGGTCGCGCGGGCTTCACGTATCCACCGATCGCATAGTTGTAACGACAGGCGGTAAGCCTGGAATTGGATTCACGATTCAGGCATACGCAAATCCCGGCGATGAGGTGATATATCCAAGTCCGGGCTTTCCGATATACGAATCGTGGATCACATACGCCGGTGCGAAGCCAGTGCCGCTGCATCTGCGCGAGGAATCCGGATTCACGTTCACACCGGATGATCTCGCCGCGCTGATCACTCCAAAAACACGCGTCATATTCCTCTGCTCTCCATCCAATCCAACGGGTGGTGTGCTCTCCAGGGAGGAGCTCACTGGAATCGCGCGCGTAATTCGGGAGAAAGCACCGAGCGATGTGCGCGTCTACTCGGATGAGATCTACGAACATTGCATTTTTGATGGGGCGCAGCATCACAGAATCGCCGTTGAACCAGGAATGGAAGAACGCACGATAATTTCGTCGGGCCATTCGAAGGGATTCGCGATGACGGGCTGGCGGCTGGGCTTCGTCGTGCTTCCGACCGCTGCCGAGGCGGCAATTTTCAAGCAGCTCACGATCAATACGGTATCGTGCGTTCCGCCGTTCATTCAGGAGGCTGGCCGCGTCGCGCTCACCAGTGATGACTCCGCGCCCGAGATCGCGCGAATGGTTGCAGCGTTTCAGGAGCGGCGAGACTGGATAGTTCCAACGCTGAATGCGATGCCAGGCGTGCGATGTCAGAATCCGAAGGGTGCGTTTTATGTATTCCCCAATGTTGCTGGACTGTGCGAGCAGCTTGGTATCATCGAAGCGTATGACGCGCTTCCGGCTGAGCGACGCGCACGCACCGCTCCATCCGCGATGTTGCAGATGTTCCTGTTGTACAGCTACGGCGTTGCCACGATGGACCGTAACTCGTTCGGCAAGATCGGCGCTGAAGGTCAACACTTCCTGCGACTCTCGATAGCTACGAGCCTCAACAGGCTCAAGGAAGGTGTCTCGCGAATTCAATCGGCGTCCACCGATCGTGCGGGATTCGTGCGCTTCATGAACGAGGAAAAGCTGTACAGCTGACCGATTCGATCCTTCAACCCGTAGCAGCATGAAAGAGAAACACGTCTTCATAACTCGCCGCATACCGGAAGTCGCGCTTCCGATTCTGCGCGAAGCTGGCGCCACGGTTACCGTGGGGCAGTCTGACGAGGAGAAGGGATTGTCTCCTCAGGAAATACTCGACGGAGTGCGCGCGGCCGATGTGCTGCTGTCGCTTCTCACGGAACCGATCACGCGTGAGGTACTCAGTGCGAATCCCCGGCTACTCGGCGTCGCGAATTACGCAGTCGGTTTCAACAATGTGGATGTCACGGCCGCAACCGAGCTTGGAATCCCCGTCTCGAATACTCCGGGCGTTCTCACCGATACCACGGCCGATCTCACCTGGGCCTTGATACTCGGAATTGCGCGACGCATCGTTCCGGCTCACGAGTACATGGTCGCTGGTCGTTACAAGCTGTGGGGGCCGAATCTCTTCCTCGGTGGTGATGTAAGCCCAGGCGGCACTGGCAAGCGCAAGGTCCTCGGAATCGTTGGTTACGGTCGCATTGGTGCCGCCGTTGCGCGGCGCGCTGTCGGCTTTGACATGGACATCCTCGCTTACGATCCGCACAACCCCGGCGCCATAGCTACCGATGCCGCCGATCCCGCGCGGCATGTGCGCGCGGCGGGACTGGAAGAACTGTTGCGCGAGAGCGACTTCGTGTCGCTACATCCGCTCCTCACGCCCGAGACGCGTCACATGATCGGCGAGCGCGAGCTGGGCATGATGAAGCTCAGCGCTTACCTGATCAATGTCTCCCGCGGCCCGGTCGTGGACGAAGTTGCGCTCGTCCAGGCGCTACGCGATAACGTGATAGCCGGTGCGGCGCTGGACGTGTTCGAGGATGAACCACTCATGAAGCCAGGGCTCGCTGAATGCACCAACGCTTTGCTGGTGCCGCACATCGCGAGTGGCAGCCAGGATACGCGCGACCGGATGGCGACAATGGCCGCCACCAATGCCGTCGCGCATCTCAACGGCACGCGCGCTCCGAACGTCGTGAATCCGGACGTCTACGAATCAGCCGCATATTCCGCGAGGAGAAGCGCCGCGAGCGCTTGATCGAGCGTTGAGCGAGGCGATTCGCAGGGATGCGGTAACCTGCGCGCTTGCGGGAATTGCGGCTGTGGATCCTGGCGATCTAGTGCGCGGCGCGCTCACCAAGACTCGAATCGAAGGCAATGTGACGCTCGTCTCTGTCGGCAAGGCCGCCGGCTCGATGGCGTCTGCCGCTCTTGCGGCGCTAGCTGGTACCGTTCGACAGGGTGTGGTGATCTCACCTGATCCTGTCGTGATCGCGAGCGACCGAATCACGTGCTACGTGGGCGGTCATCCGGTGCCGAACGAACGAGGACTCGAAGGCGCCAGCGCGATTGCGCGTATCGTCGAGCCGCTCGAAGCCGACGCTACGTTGTTGTGCCTGATCTCCGGAGGAGCGTCGTCATTGATGGCGCTTCCAGCCGCAGGCCTGTCGCTCGCGGATATCGCCAGCACCACCACGCTTCTGTTACGCGCCGGAGCTACGATCCAGCAATTGAACTGCGTGCGAAAGCATCTCGATCAGCTCAAGGGTGGCCGGCTCGCGGCGCTGGCGTTTCCGGCTCGGGTGGTGGCACTTGTTCTCTCAGACGTGGTCGGCGACTCGCTCGCGACTATCGCGTCGGGGCCAACCGTTGCGGATCCCTCGACAGTTGCCGATGCCGCAGATGTACTTCGATCGCACGGCATCTGGGATCTCGTCCCGGCTGCCGTGCGTGCGCACCTTGAGACCGGCATGGACGAGTCTCCAAAGGCCGGCGATCCACTTCTGTCGCGCTCCGTCAATCGCATAATCGGCAGCAACGTGACTGCCGCCGAGGCTGCCTGCGCTCAGGCCCGGTCACTGGGTTACGTGGCGCGCGTCGTGACGACGTCGCTCACCGGTGAAGCGAGCGTGGTTGGCGCCGACATCGTGCGCGACGCGCGAGATGAGTGCGCGCGTGTAGCAAAGCGAATTGCGTTGATCTTTGCCGGCGAGACGACGGTAACGGTGCGGGGTGCTGGCACCGGTGGTCGCAATCAGGAGCTGGTGCTGGGCGCAGCTGTCGCGATGGATGGCACCCCCGGCATGGCTGTCGCTTCGCTTGGCACCGACGGCGTGGACGGACCAACTGACGCCGCCGGTGCAGTCGCGGACGGCGAGTCGATCATCAAGGCGCGCGCACTGCACCTCGATCCAGCAGCGACGCTGGCGGCGAATGACACTCACACTTTCTGGAAGGCACTCGGTGCACTCGTGCGGACCGGGCCAACTGGAACAAATGTCATGGACATTATTGTCGCGCTCGCGGTGCCGCCTGTAACTCCGGCTATCAAATAGGGATGTCGCCGGGCTCGTAAATGTCGTCATCCCGGCCTTCGGCGGGATGACGACATCTACGAAGCCGCAGCGCAACTACGAAGACTCGCCGTACCAACCCATTTCCGGCGCAACAACTACGGCCTGAATACTCCCGTGCTGGCCTGATACACCACGCGTTCGCCACCCAGAATTCGCACGAACAGCGTTCTAACGCCGGAGCTCATGGCGGTCCCGGGGTTGCGGTGGCCTCGGACGGCCGGCCGCAGCTCTCCGCGCAGCCACCGCTGAACTTCATCGAGATCGCTCAATGACATTGCCTCCACGTCGAGCGACAGGACGTAGTAGCTCTTCTCCCCGCGCCGCGGCGGCGAGATCGGTGCAGGGTAGGGCTCGGCCAGTTTTGCGTCGGCGTCGCTCAGATCAGTGTACTCGCCCACAATCACCGCGCTCCGCGGTGTGGCTCGAATGAGCTTGTAAGTCTTGGCTAGTGGATCGTATTGAGCGATGAATTCCCACTCGGCGGTCGCCTTCACATCGTTGACGAATGTGCCGGCGGCCCAGCGCTCCAACTTGTAGTGCAGGCGCGCGGGGAATCCGTTACGTATGAGCTCGGGCGTACGACCCGCCGAGAGCACGCCGACAGTACGCACGGTAGGCGGCTGAGTCGCCAGATCGGGCGTGGCCGGAAGCACGACATCCGCGCGAGGTGATTGCGCCGCACCGCTGGCGGCGGAAACGCAAATGGCGAAAAGGACGACTCCAACCCAGCGCACTTTCAGAATCGGCGTCGTATGCGTACAAAGAAACGCAGCGGCTCGCTTCGGTCAGTCACCGCTTTGGCGACGTATGCGCCGATCAGGCCGAGGTCGAGGCCGGCTCCAACGTCGCCCTTGTATGCAGCTGGCCACGGTGTCGTAGTTCGCCAACCTCTTCCGAAATCGACGAAGAACACACCGACGGGACTCGCGGTGAATCCAACGCTTCGCAACCTCAACGCCGGAATGTTGAAGAAGTCGAACGGATGCGACGCAAGCTGAGTTCTGAGCTCCAACTGGCCCAGTACCACACGATCGCACAGGACCGGATTGTCGGATGCGACGACGCCTGCGGCTGTGCACTGCATGACATCCGCGCTGCCGCCGAGCGTCTCGCGAAATTCGTAA
>PLEG01000337.1 GCA_003136975.1 Gemmatimonadota bacterium
CACTTTTTCAATCCGGTTCCGGCGATGAAGCTCGTAGAAGTCGTGCGCGCGATCCGAACCAGCGAGAACACCGTCGAGCGCGCTCTCGCATTTGTCCAATCGCTTGGTAAAGAACCAATCCGAGCGCACGACAATTCGGGCTTCGTCGTAAATCTGCTGCTCGTGCCGTACATGATCGACGCAATCCGCGCACTCGAATCAGGCGTCGCGTCGGTCGCCGACATCGACAAGGGAATGATGCTCGGTGCGGGATACCCGATGGGTCCGTTCACTCTGCTCGACTTCGTGGGCCTCGATACTACCTACAAGATCGCGGAGATCATGTACGATGAATATCGTGAGCCACGATATGCGCCACCGCCATTGCTCAAACGCATGGTGATAGCCGGCATGTATGGGAAGAAATCAGGGATGGGATTCTACGACTACTCCAGGAACCCGCCCGTTCCAAACAACATCGGCGTCTAGCTCACCAGGCGATAGTGTGAGCATCAATGCACTGAGCGCGCCGACGTCATTCCGCGGCATATTTCGCACCGATGACGCAGCGCTCGCGGTTTACTCCGAAGGAGCTGGCATCGCACGCATGATTCCGCGCGCCGTCGCGGTTCCCGTCGATATCGACGACGTACAAACTCTCGTCCGATGGGCTCACAGCACGCGCACGCCGATCATACCGCGCGGATCTGGTAGCGGAATGGCCGGCGGCGCGATTGGCGATGGCGTGATAGTCGATCTCAGCAGAATGCGGGATGTCTCGCCCGTTAACCCTGCATCTCGGACGATCGCCGTCGGACCCGGCGCAACCTGGCGCGACGTCGAGGATGTTGCACGCAAGTCAGGACTTCGTTTCGCGCCCGATCCATCGAGCGGCGCCTTCTGCAGCATCGGGGGAATGGTTTCGACCAACGCGTCCGGCGCACACTCGCTCAAGTACGGTGCGACGCGACGCTGGGTTCATGCACTTGACTGTGTGTTTGATGACGGAAGCCGCGCAACTATCCGCCGGGCTGCGGCGCCGCCCGCAAACATCCCTGCCCTCGATCGATTCGACGCGATCGCCAATGCGCTGTGCACGGCGGAAGCAATCTCTCCCTCGGTGCACGTCGGAGTGCGTAAGGATTCGTCGGGATACGGCATTCACGCATTTGCTGAGAGTGATGATCTCGTCGATGTCATTGTTGGAAGTGAAGGAACTCTCGCCATAGTGGTTGGTATCGAACTCATGCTCACGGAAGCACCGCGCGAGACGAGCTCGCTGCTTGGCTGCTTTCCCACGCTCGAGACCGCTGTAGCCGCCGCGATTCAGGCACGCGAGGTGGGCGCCGCCGCGTGCGAGCTGCTGGACCGTACATTTCTCGACGTTGCCGCGAGTGAAACACCGCTTCCCCACATTCCTGCGACTTCCGAGGCTGTACTTCTCGCCGAGGTCGAGGCAGACAGCGAGGACGAAGCACACCGAGCCGCCCGCTCGCTCGCCAACGCATTCCAGACCGCAGGAGCGACGGCGGTCGAGCTTGCGCTCACTGCGGATGATGAGCGCGAGATGTGGGAGCTCCGTCATGCCACGAGTCCAATCCTTGCTCGACTCGGCCCCACTCTCACGTCGATGCAATTCGTCGAGGACGGCGCCGTGCCACCCGCCGGACTTCCGGACTACGTCCGCGGGGTGCGCAAAATTCTTACAAAACACGACGTGAAGGGAGTCATCTTCGGCCATGCCGGCGATTCGCACATTCATGTCAACCCACTGATCGATGTGAATCGTGCGGACTGGCGCGAGGTTGTTTCAGCAATGCTTTCCGAGGTCGTAGCGCTCACCGCCAAACTCGGCGGAACGCTCGATGGCGAACACGGCGACGGGAGGCTCCGCACGCCGCTATTGGGCCAGGTTTGGAGCGCGGAGATACTGGAACGCTTTCGTGCGGTCAAACGTGCGTTCGACCCAATCGGGATATTTAATCCGGGAGTGAAGATCGCGATTGCCGGTGAGCGCGCGATTGTCGATATAAAGTATGATCCCGCCCTTCCGGCGCATCCGCCAAGCGCCGCGGCTGCTCTCGCGAGAGTGAGTGACGAGCGTGCGTACTCCGAGTTTCGCCTCGACATGTTGCACGGCGCTGCATAACTTTGGCGAGCGACGTAACTCACCCTGACCGTTCCGGACCCGTGTACTACACCGAGCCCAAGCTTACCGTAATTTCCCGACCGCAATTCGCCGAGCCGGCCGACCTTCCCGTCAACTGGATCGGCGAGAGCACCGACGGAGAACGGCTCGCCGAATTCGCGGGCAGACTCTGCTACATGAGCCAGCGCAATCCCGCTTCGCGTAGCACGCGGGAATATCTGGAGAACATCAAGAAGCAGGGTCACGGCAGCGTACTCGAGCACGCCAACTACTCGATACTGGTCGAAGGAGTGAGTCGTTCCCTTACGCATGAGCTCGTGCGACACCGCGCCGGCATGGCGTTCTCCCAGCTATCTCAACGTTACGTGGACGAATCCGAAGCCAATTTTGTCATTCCGCCCGCGATCATTGGCGATGACACGTTACGCGCCGCGTGGCAGACGCAGATCGAGAGTGCGCAGACAGCCTACGTTGCACTCGTCGAGCAGCTTATGGAGCGGTATGCATGGGTTGCGGATAAGGTGCACCGCCGCAAGATGGC
>PLEG01000297.1 GCA_003136975.1 Gemmatimonadota bacterium
CGGGCGCGCACAGCAAGCGCGCATTGTGAAGCTTCGTGCGCGCAGCGCACTGCCGTCCGTCACCGAAGGAGCAGGTAAATAATGGCGATCACCGTCAAGCGCGTCAGCCGTCCTGTCGCAGAGACCAGTTATGTGAAGGCGACACTTCAGGGGATGGCTCTCACGTTGAAGCACATGTTCGAGCCCAAAATCACCATCGAGTATCCTGAGCAGAGGTGGGAGCTGTCGCCGCGTTGGCGCGGAACGCATCGCATGCTCACAAAGGAAGATGGTAAGGCTCGCTGCGTTGCGTGCGGACTCTGCCCGAGCATCTGCCCGTCCAACTGCATCAAGCTCGTGCCTGGTGAAGATGAGAACGGCAACCGTTATCCACTGGTATTTGAGATCGACGAGTTCCGGTGCATCTTCTGTGGCTACTGCCAGGAAGTGTGCCCGGAAGACGCGATCCACGTTGGCCAGCATTACGAGAATGCGGAATACAGCCGAGAAGGCCACGTGTACGATCTCGAACGGCTGATGGCGCAAACGCACCCGGTTTCCGAGCTCTGGGACGCCACCGACCCAAAGGGTGAGTGAGCATGGATAACTACGGTCTGTTTTACCAGTTCCACTTTTACCTGTTTGGAATCATCGCGATCGTGGCAGCGGTTACATTCGTCACGCGGCGAAGCCCGGTTGCGGCTGCGATGTGGCTCGTCGTCACGATGTTCTGCCTGGCTGCTGAATACGTGATGCTTGACGCGCAGTTCATCGCCGCGATGCAGGTACTGCTATACGCCGGCGCGATCATGGTGATCTTCCTGTTCGTGATAATGTTGCTCAACCTCGGCGAGGCCTCTGACGTCACCGACATTCGCGGCGTATGGGGCAAGCTGCTCGCCGGCTTCGTCGGGCTGGTGCTTCTTGCCGAGGTGGGAATACTCACGCGCACGGGCATCCCATCGGGGCAGTACGTGGTGGGACGCGACTATCTTGGCCAGCAACTCGCGAAGTATGGAGCGGTCGGCGCTGTGGCGAGACCGCTGTACCGCGACTATTCGCTCGCATTCGAGCTGACCAGCGTTCTTCTGTTGGTAGCAATCGCCGGCGCGGTAATACTCGGGCGCAAGGAGTCTTCCAGTGCTCGCTGAATCGCTTGGACTGTCTGCAATACTGTTCGTGATCGGCGTGATAGGAGTTCTCACACGCCGTAACGCGATAATCATCTTCATGTGCGTGGAGCTGATGCTCAATGCCGTGAACCTGACCTTCGTCGCACTTTCCCGGTATTACGGAATGGGCGGCCAGGTATTCGTGCTCTTTGTGATGACAGTCGCGGCGGCAGAAGCTGCTGTGGGACTCGCCATCATCATATCGATCTTCCGTCACAAGCAGACGGTTGACCTTCGTAACATCAACGTGCTCAAAGGGTGATGCAAGCTCAAAGCATGGCTCTCTCGAGCAGTCACCCGCTTGCCGGCACCATCGCGGCGTGGATGTGGTTGCTACCGGTTCTTCCGCTGCTCGGTTTTGTCATCAACGGCGCGCTCTGTCTTCGTGCCAGAGCGCGCGTCGGTCCCGCAGATCCCGATATGGTACACGGCGAGCACGATGCCTCCGTAGCGGCGTCGGAGCATTCATCACACGACTCGCACGTGGCGCCGCCCTTCCGTTCACTGGTCAGCCTGATCGGTCCCGGCGTAATGCTGCTCTCGTTCCTGCTCGCAGCCGCGATGTTCTTCGCGATGCGTGGCGTGGACATGTCGACGCCGTTCATCCAGCGCTACTGGAGCTGGATGCCAGTTGGCGATCTGAAAGTCGACTTCGCTTTCCAGCTGGATCAGCTCTCGATGGTGATGGTGCTCATAATCACCGGCGTCGGAACTCTGATTCATGTCTTCAGCGTCGGCTACATGCGTGATGATCCGGGATACGCTCGGTTCTTTGCGTATCTCAATCTGTTCGTCTTCTTCATGCTGTTGCTCGTGCTCGGCGCCAACTATCCGATTCTGTTCGTCGGCTGGGAGGGTGTCGGACTCTGCTCGTATCTGCTGATTGGATTCTGGTTTCTGGACAAGGCCAATGCGGACGCCGGCAAGAAGGCCTTCATCGTCAATCGCATTGGAGACGTCGGCGTGTTGATCGCGATGTTTCTGATCTTCGCGAATCTCGGAACGCTGGACTTTACTGGCGTCGCCGCCAGTGCTGGCTCGATGCCGTTTGGCGGCGCGCTCGTCACCACGATTTGCCTCTTCCTGTTTCTCGGCTGCACCGGCAAGAGCGCGCAGCTCCCTCTATATGTGTGGCTACCCGACGCCATGGCTGGCCCGACGCCAGTGTCCGCGCTCATCCACGCGGCGACAATGGTCACGGCCGGTGTTTACCTGATCGTACGCAGCTCGTTCCTGTTCTCGATGTCTCCGGTCGCCTGCATCACAGTGTCGGTCGTGGGCGCGATCACCGCACTCTTCGCCGCGACCATCGCGATCAAGCAATGGGATATCAAGAAGGTCCTGGCGTATTCGACGATCTCACAGCTTGGCTACATGTTCGTGGGCGTGGGAGTCGGGGCATACAGTGCCGGTATCTTTCATCTTGCAACGCACGCATTTTTCAAGGCGCTTCTGTTCCTCGGTGCTGGCTCGGTGATCTACGCGATGCACGCAGCGTATCATCACAGCGGTAGCCATGAGGACGCCCAGGACATGCGCAACATGGGCGGGATGAGAAAGTCCATGCCGGTCACGTGGGTGTTGATGTGGATAGCCACGCTCGCGATCTCGGGTATCCCGCCGTTCGCCGGATTCTTCTCGAAAGACTCGATCCTCGGCTCGGTGTACGAGCACGCTGATAATTCGGTGTTGGGCGGCGCGACGTGGCTGGGAATGTCGGGTCATACCGTGCTGCTCGCTGTTTACGCGATCGGACTCGCGGCGGCGTTCCTCACGGCTGTGTACATGACTCGCATGATGCTCTACACGTTCCACGGTACGAGCCGAGCGAGTGATGACGAACAGAAGCACATGCACGAAGCGCCATGGGTGATGACCGGACCGCTTGTCGTGCTCGGCGCGCTCAGCTTGTTTGGCGGCTGGTTGAATCTTCCGGCAATTACGTCATTCCTCGGGCCTGTTGGCGGGCTCGACCACTGGCTTGATCCCGTAGTCGGCAGCGCGACGCGTGCGATCACGAATGGAGTCGCGCTCGAGACGGCGCACAGCACCGAAGCCGCGCTGATCGGAGCGGCAATCGTGATCGCCGTACTCGGCATCGCGGTCGCGTTTCTGGCGCTCAAGCCGTCGTCGTTGGTTCCAAAGGCACAATCGCCCGCGGAACACGGATTCGAGAAGGTGCTCGCCGACAAGTATTATGTGGACGAAGCATATGACGCGGCGATCGTGCGTCCCACTTACGAGTTATCCAGGAACGTGCTGTGGCGCGGACTCGACGCCGGGATAATCGACAATCTCTTCGTCAACGGATCCGCCGCGCTCGCGCGCGGTCTTGGTTGGCTTGGCGCGCGAGCGCAGACCGGCAGCACCGGCGTTTACGCCTGGGCGATAGTCATCGGCGCAATCGTGGTTCTCAGTGCCTTCTCCTTCAGGTAAGACGAGCGAATGACAGATTTCCTCAACGGCATCCACTACAACTCGTGGATCCTTCCGGCTCTGCTGATCATTCCGCTTGTCGGAACGTTGCTGGTATGGGCGCACGGCGCGTCGCGCAGCAGTCTCGCCGACGCGGACGCCAACGCCGGACCAGCGCGCCAGATCACCGTCTGGACACTGATCCTGGAGTTCATCGTCTCGTGCGGATTGTGGTGGTCGTTCGTTCCCGGCGTGGCGGGATGGCAGGCCGGCGTCGACATTGCGTGGATTCCCGCGTGGGGTGTTCGATTCTCGCTCGGTATCGACGGCATTTCGCTGATGCTGGTGCTGCTCACCACTCTCACGATGCCGCTCGCCGTACTTGGCGGCTGGACGTCGATCAAGACCAAGATTCACGCATACCTCGCGCTGCTGCTGATCCTCACGAGCGGAATGCTCGGCGTATTTCTTGCGCGCGACCTTTTTCTGTTCTACGTAACGTGGGAAGTGATGCTGATACCGATGTACTTCATAATCGGTATCTGGGGCGGCCAGCGGCGCATTTATGCGAGCCTCAAGTTTTTCATCTATACGATGCTTGGATCGCTGCTCATGCTCGTGGCGATCATCTATCTCGGACTCCATAACCGAGACCTGATGACGGGCATCCCCAACTTCAGCTACGACGCCATGCTTGCGTCTGGCGCGCTGACGCCCAAAACGGCCCTGTGGCTCTTTGGCGCTTTCTTCCTGGCGTTCGCCGTAAAAGTCCCGGTATTCCCGTTTCACACCTGGTTGCCGGATGCGCATACCGAGGCACCAACGGCCGGATCGGTAATCCTGGCCGGCATCATGTTGAAGATGGGTACGTTTGGATTCCTACGCTTCGCGCTTCCGCTATTTCCAGGTGCCGCGATGAATCCAACGGTGCGGGCGATTATCCTGACGCTGGCGGTGATCGGCATCATCTATGGCGCGCTGGTCGCCATGGTGCAGCCTGACTTCAAGAAGCTGGTCGCATATTCGTCAGTGAGTCACCTCGGCTTCGTGATGCTCGGAATTTTTGCGCTCACCGTTCAGAGCGTGCAGGGCGCGCTGCTGGTGATGATCAACCACGG
>PLEG01000218.1 GCA_003136975.1 Gemmatimonadota bacterium
GAAGTGCAGGTCGAAAATCTCCCCCATCTTCGCAAGACGCTCCGCGCTATCCGGCGCGTGAAGGGCGTCACGGAAGTAGCGCGGCGCGAACAAATGGCGGATTAGTCTCGACTGCAGCCGGATGGGTCGTGTAGGCATGGGGCGTGCTCAGGTATGCTGCCAGATGCCTCTGAGACCACACACTGCGCTGGACCGCCCGCTAATACTGCTGTCCAATCGCGAGCCCTACGAGCACGTCCACAAGCCAAACGGGATCGAGGTGCGGTTCCCTGCCGGCGGACTGGTTTCCGCGCTGGATCCGATTCTACGCCGCACCCACGGAACGTGGGTTGCCTGGGCTTCCGGTAATGCCGATAGGACCGCCGCGGATGATGATGGACGCGTAGCCGTTCCACCGGGCGATCCGTCGTACACGTTGCGCCGGGTATGGCTGTCGGAGAGCGATGTGGAAGGCTTCTATCTGGGATTCGCGAACAGTGCGCTGTGGCCGCTATGCCATCTGTTCGTGAACATGATCGACATACGACGAAGCAATTGGGAGAGCTACGAGCGCGCGAATCAGTTGTTTGCGGCGGCGGCCGCTCAGGAAGCCGAACGAGTTGGTGGCGCGCCAATGATCTGGGTGCACGACTACCATTTCGCGCTGGTACCGGCGCACGTTCGGGCGATGGTACCGGATGCGCTGATCCACCAGTTCTGGCACATCCCATTCCCGCCACCGGACGTATTCCGGATACTGCCGCTCGGCGTCCATGATACGCTCCTCCGTGGCCTGCTCGGAAACGATCTCATCGAATTCCAGACGGAGGGCTATGCCCGCAACTTCATGGATTGCGTGACTCGCGCGTTGCCCGAAGCGCACGTGCACGCCGAGCAGAATCTGATCGAGCTCGATGGCCATCAAACCAGGGTGGAAGCATTCCCAATCAGCATCGATGTTGCCGAATGGGAGCGATTGGCGTTGCTGCCGCACACTCTTGAGGTCTGCAGGACGCTGCGTGATCGCTACGCGCCTCGTGATCGCCAGCTAGTGGTAAGTGTCGATCGAATGGACTACACCAAGGGGATAGTCCGGCGGTTGCGTGCGCTGGAGCACATGTGGACCGACAATCCGGAGCGGCGCGGTGCGTTCACGATGCTCATAGTCGCGACACCGTCCCGCACTGACATCCCCGCGTACGCCAAGCTCGAGCGCGATGTGTTGGCTGCGATCGCGCGGCTGAACAACGAGTTTCGCACGCTGGATTGGACGCCGATAGTACTGGTGCATGATAACGTTGACGCGGATCTCCTCGCGGCGGTGTACTGCGCGGCGGATGTATGCATCGTGTCATCGCTGCAGGACGGAATGAATCTGGTAGCCAAGGAGTTTATCGCGTGCCGGAAGGACAGGAATGGAGTCCTCGTCCTGAGCCGCTTTGCGGGCGCCGCGGACGAGCTGAACGCGGCATTGCTCGTGAACCCATTCTTCATTGATGCATTCGCGGACGCGCTTGCCGTCGCGCTCGACATGCGACCGAAGGAACGGGCCGAGCGCATGACTGTGCTGCGGGAGCGCATCGCGAACGCGACTATCGATGACTGGCTTGACGCGATTATCGTCGCGGCGGAAGCGTCTGGACAGACCGCGAAAGGCGACGCGGCTGCGCGGTGAAGCGGGCCACCCCGCGCGAAATCGTGCGCCTGCTCAATAGAACTCCATTGATCCTCATGTTCGATATCGACGGAACCCTTTGCGAGATAGTGGAGCACGCGGGCGACGCGCGCATCCCCAGCGTCGCGCAAGCCGCGCTGCGCACCCTCAGCGGCCGGTCAGGTCATGGCACGCACGTGGCGTTTGTTACCGGGCGATCAGCCGTCGACGCGCGGCGGATGGTTGCTGTCGGAGGCGCAGTTATATACGGCAATCACGGAATGGAGCGCATGTCCGCCGCCGGAACCCTTGACACGTCTCGGGGGTCGGAGACGGAGTCGTCGGAATTGCGCGAGGCCGTACGCGAGTTGGCTTCCGTCGTCGCGGCGTTTTCGGGAACGAGCCTGGAGGATAAAGGCTTGAGCCTGACGCTTCACTTCCGCGCGATGGATATCGCACAACTTCCCGATCTCAACTCACGCGTGGCCAATATTGCGGACCGGCTCGCTCTGCGTCTGGCGCAAGGTAAATGTGTAATCAATGTGCTTCCAGCTGGCGGCGCCACCAAGGGCGATGCCGTGCTGGAAATCGTGCACGAGATTGCTGGACACTCCGCTGGCGCATCGATCCTGTTTGCTGGTGATGATGTAACCGATGAGGACGGATTTCGCACGCTTCGGAAAATCCCTGGCTCGGTAACGCTGCGTGTGGGAAGTCCCAATGCGACATCGCTCGCACAGTTCTCGCTGGATGGTCCACGCGATGTGCACGAGCTACTGTCGTTGCTGGTGACGGCGCGCTCATGACCGCGACTTCGGTCAGCAATCCGGCGCCTGCCGCCTGGTCATCTGCTGCGCAAACGCGCTATGCACCGATCTCGGCGTATGCGGTGATCGGCGACATGCGGACAGCCGCGCTCGTTGGACTCAGTGGATCCATCGACTGGTGCTGTCTACCTGATTTTTCATCGCCATCTACATTCGCGGCTATTCTGGATGCATCGCACGGAGGGCGGTTCCAGATCTCGCCGGCCAACACCCACACGAGCGAGCAACGGTATCTCCCCGCGACCAATGTGCTCGTCACCGCGTTCCACGATAGCACCGGCACGCTGGAGCTGTGCGACTTCATGCCGGTCGGACCAGAGGGAAGGCGACCGGGTTTCGCGGAGATCCACCGGCAGGTCAAATGCACGCGCGGGCAGATGGACATCTCCGTGTGCTTCTCCCCGCGATTCGACTACGCGGTGAAGCCCGCGCGTCTCATTCCGCGGCGCAACGGACTGCTTGCAACGGATGACGATAACGAAGCCGCGGCGCTATCCGGTCCGCCCGACGTTTGGTGGCAGACTGCTGAGTTGGGTGCGACTGCGCAGCTCAGGCTGCGCGCCGGCGAGTCCGCTTGGTTCGTGCTCCGCTACGATGACGATGAGGTGCTCCCGATTGCCGCATATCGTTCCGAAGAACGACTGCAACAGACGGTCGCATTCTGGGACCGTTGGGTTTCAACCATCAAGTACGAGGGTGCGCATCGCGCGGTCGTCGAGCGATCAGCACTGACCCTCAAGCTGCTTTGCTACGAGCCGACCGGAGCAATAATTGCCGCGCCAACAACGTCGCTTCCGGAGGAGATGGGTGGACAACGCAACTGGGACTATCGCTTCACCTGGCTTCGCGACGCATCCTTCACGCTCGATGCGCTTCAGGGGCTCGGCCAGTACGAAGAGGCGAGCGCTTTCATGGCTTTTCTGCGACGCATCACGCGCAAGGCGACCGATTCGCACTTGCAGATCATGTACGGCGTCGATGGCTCCCGGGATCTCCCCGAGCGAACTCTTCCGCATCTGTCCGGATACCGCGACTCCGCGCCAGTGCGCGTAGGTAACGCAGCTGTCAACCAGCTGCAGCTGGACGTGTACGGCGAGATCCTCGCGACCGCGTACAGGTGGAGTCGCAGCTCTGTCGTCGGTGAAGGAACGTGGTGGTCGCTCAGCCGGCTGGTTGATTGGGTGGCTGTCCATTGGGTAGATCCGGACAGCGGAATATGGGAAGTGCGCTCCACGGAAGAACACTATGTGATGAGCAAGGTGATGTGCTGGGTCGCGCTGGATCGAGGCGTGCGCATGGCGCGCGAGTTCGATCTCCCCGCCGACCTCACGCGTTGGGAAGCCGCGCGCGATGCCGTGTGGGCGGAGGTGATGGAGAAGGGATGGAGCGAGAAGCGGCAGAGCTTTGTGCAGTTCTACGGGACCGAAGCATTGGATGCGGCGAACCTGGTGATCCCGATGGTAGGGTTTCTTCCGCCAGACCACGAACGGGTGAAAGGCACAATCGCCGCGACGCTTCGTGACCTGACCAGCGAAGATCGGGAGCTGGTGTATCGGTACCGCAACGACGACGGCCTTCCGGGAGAGGAGGGGGTATTCGCGATCTGCACATTCTGGATGGCGCAGGCGCTGGTGCTATCGGGCGACGCGGACCAGGGTGAGCGTATCTTCTGCAGGATGCTCAAGCACGCCAATCACGTCGGTCTCTACAGCGAGGAGCTGGATCCCGCGACCGGTGGATTCGCGGGTAACTTTCCACAGGGATTCACCCATATCGCGCTGATTAATTGCGCGCTCGCACTGGCAGATGCCGGCCGTGGATAACGCTCAGTGCATGTCGTTTTCGAACGCTCGTTCTAAGCCGATCTTCGGTTAAATTTCGGTACTCATGGCAAAGTTCGAATTAGTTGCACCGTTTCAGCCAGCCGGAGACCAGCCCAAGGCGATTGCGGAGCTGTCGCGCGGTTTGGAGCGCGGCGATCGGTTCCAGACGCTGCTGGGCGTTACGGGATCTGGCAAGACGATGTCGGTCGCGAACGTCATCCAGGCGTACGGGAAGCCGACGCTCGTTCTATCACACAACAAGACGCTCGCGGCGCAGTTATACGGTGAGCTCAAGTCGTTCTTCCCGCACAACGCGGTCGAGTACTTCATCTCGTACTACGACTACTACCAGCCGGAAGCGTACGTGCCGACCACGGACACGTATATCGAGAAGGACGCATCGATCAACGAGGACATCGATCGCCTGCGTCTCCGCGCTACGTCGAGTCTCATGGAGCGCGAAGATGTGATAATCGTCGCCACGGTATCGGCGATCTACGGACTCGGCGATCCTGTTCAGTATCGCGAGCAGATGGTAACGCTGCTGCAGGGACAGAAGATCGCGCGCGACGACATCCTCCGCTCGCTGGTAAAGATCCAGTACGGCCGTAACGATGTGGCGTTCGAGCGCGGCACGTTCCGTGTGCGCGGCGATACGGTCGAGATTCTTCCCGCATACGAGGAGCAGGGAGTACGCATCGAGCTGTGGGGTGACGAGATCGAGCGCATCAGCAAGATAGATCCGCTCACGGGAAACGTCATCGCAGCGCTCGAGCGTGCCGCGATCTATCCGGCCAAGCACTTCGTCACGAGTCGTCCCACCATCGAGCGCGCGGTTCGGAGAATCCAGGCCGAGCTCGCCGAGCGTTTGATGGAGTTGCGGAACACCAACAAGCTGCTGGAAGCGCAGAGGCTCGAGTCACGCACGAACTTCGACATCGAAATGATGCTCGAGATCGGAACGTGTGCGGGAATCGAGAACTATTCGCGGCATCTGTCGGGGCGCGAGATTGGGGAGCGTCCTGCGTGTCTCTTCGATTACTTCCCGGACGATTTTCTCGTGGTGGTGGACGAATCGCATGTCACGCTTCCGCAGATTGGCGGAATGTTCAACGGCGACCGTGCGCGCAAGCTGACGCTCGTCGACTATGGCTTCAGATTGCCGAGCGCGCTGGATAACCGGCCACTCACGTTCGATGAGTTCCTGTCGCTCACACCGCGCTCGATCAACGTTTCCGCGACGCCGGGCGACATCGAGCTACGGCTGTGCGAGGGCGTTGTAGTCGAGCAGATCATCCGGCCAACTGGATTGGTTGATCCGGAAATCGAGGTGCGTCCTGTGCGCGGTCAGGTAGATGATCTTCTGAAGGAGATCCATCTTCGCGAGCGCAAGAACGAGCGCGTTCTTGTCACGACGCTCACCAAGCGCATGTCCGAGGATCTCACCGACTATCTGCAACAGATGGGCGTCAGAGTGCGTTACATGCACTCCGACATCGACGCAATCGAGCGCGTCGAGATCATACGCGGACTGCGGCTCGGCGAGTTCGACGTGCTGATTGGCATCAACCTGCTGCGTGAGGGACTCGACATGCCCGAAGTATCGCTCGTGGCTATCCTTGATGCGGATCAGGAGGGATTTCTGCGCAGCGACCGATCGTTGATCCAGACTACTGGTCGGGCAGCGCGGCACCTGAACGGGCGCGCGATTTTCTATGCGGATCGCATAACCGGATCGATGCGACGTTGCATGGACGAGACAGCTCGCCGTCGCGCGACCCAGGTTGCGTACAATATCGAGCACGGGATCACGCCACGCAGCGTGACGAAGAGCACGGATCAGGTTCGCTTCATCACGCGCGTGGCCGACGCGCGGTCGGAGCGTCAGGACCGTCAATCTGCGCAGACGCGTCGCGTCGCCGAATCATCGCCGGAATACGCGAAGATCGTGGACATTGACGCGTTGATCAAGACGCTCGAGGACGATATGAAGGTCGCGGCGAAGGATCTCGACTTCGAGAGCGCAGCACGCATTCGCGATCAGCTATTCGAGCTGCGCGCGCAACGTGACGCCAGGGCCAAGCGCACATCGCCGTCTCTCGCGGCGCTGAGGAACGACTGATGGACGCGCATCACCACACGGTTCCACCGTTGGCGACACGCGGTCATCTCGTCATGAGCGAAGCTGAGCTCATCGCGTGGGGCGAACAGTTGGGTGCTGACTCGCATCCGCAGCTGGTCATTGCCCTCACCGGCGAGCTCGGTGCCGGCAAGACGACGCTGGCACAGGCGATATGCCGAGGTTACGGTGTGATTGATCCAGTTACGAGTCCGACGTATGCAATTGTGCACGAGTATGCGTCGCCACACTCGCCGGTGTTTCACATCGACCTTTACCGCATCGAGCGTGTAGAGGAGCTGGAGCAAATTGGTTGGAGCGATATAATCGCCGCGAACGCGCTTGTCATAGTTGAATGGCCCGAGCGGGCTGGCAACTTGCTGCCGGCCGGTCATCTGCCGATAGCCCTTGATTACGCGCCAGATCGCCCTGATTGCCGACTTCTGCTCGCCGGCTGATGATCGGCAACGTTCTGATAGTCGAGACGTCCACGGAAGCGGGCTCCGTTGCCATCGCGCGCGACGGCGCGCTGCTCGCGGAGCTGTCGTTCTCTTCGCGTGATTCGGTGACGGGAGTACGCACCGAAGCGCTTGGACCGGCTGTCGCGCGGTGTCTCGCCCTCGGATCAATATCGGCGCGCGAGCTTTCTGCGATTGTGTGTGGTGCCGGCCCCGGTGGATTCACCAGCCTGCGTTCAGCGGCTGCGCTCGCCAAGGGTTTGTGCTCGGCGTTACGCATCCCGTTGTATGCCGTGTCATCGCTGGATCTTCTCGCATGGAGCGCTATCGTTCCGGACGGCAGCTTCATCGCGGCGCTTCATGCAGGCCGCAACGAGTGGTTCGCCGCAGACGTCAATCTCGCTAATCAGACGATGATTGTGGGCGCTGCGGAGCTTCTTGGTGACGAGGAGCTGCGCGCGCGAGCGGGACGAATGCATGCGCAATTGATCGGACCTGGATTGGACTACGACGTGAGTCCGCGTGCTGATGCGATGATTGCGCGGCTGAGTGAAATCGAGGTACGCGGCGCCGTCGATCTGGATTCGTGGGAGCCAGCGTATGGGCGGCTCGCGGAGGCGCAGGTGAAGTGGGAAGCAGTACATGGGCGGCCGCTTTCCGTATGACTGTCACTGTTCGCGAAGCAATGCGTGCTGATCTGGTTGCGATCATTGCGATCGAGACCGTTTCATTCAGTGATCCATGGACGCGCGGCATGTTCGGCTCGCACCTCGTGTCCCAAGTCGGGAATAGTTTTCTGGTAGCGGAGGACGGGAGTGATGTCGTGGGTTTCGCAATCACTCGAGTGGTCGGGGACGAATCTGAGCTGCTGAACATCGCCGTGGATCCGGCTCGGCGAAATTGCGGGATCGGAGGGTTGCTGCTGGACGCCGCGATGGACCGATGCAGGAATGCGGGTGGGCTGGAGATGTGGCTGGAAGTGCGAGCGTCCAACGCTGGAGCTCGCACGCTGTACGACGCTCGCGGATTCGCCGCCATGGGGGTCCGCAAGCGATATTATCAGGCGCCGCGCGAGGACGCGATTGTGCTGCGAGCGGACCTCCGCTCGACCGCGCGCATCGAAACGGTAACACGAGCCGGTCTCAGCTTGAACGCAGAGCCGGTTGATTCCATACTTTCACCGGCGAGCCACTTTCCTCGCCAGGAGACAAAATGAGCCGAAGCCTCAATAAAGCGATGTTGATCGGAAACGTTGGACAGGATCCCGAAATCCGTTCGACGACAAATGGTGGCCGAGTTGCGACGTTCTCGCTCGCTACCTCGCGCACATGGAACGGACCGAGTGGCGATCGCCAGGAGAAGACCGAGTGGCATCGTTGCGTCGTCTGGAACGCCGGACGCGGTCAGGCCGGAGAGAAGGGAATGGGCCTGGCAGACGTTGTCGAGAAGTACGTCAAGAAGGGCGACAAGTTGTACGTCGAGGGTCCAATCGAGTACCGCCAGTGGCAGGACAAGGAGAACCAGACGCGCTACACGACGGAGATCCGCGTTCGGGAGCTAGTGATGTTGAGCGGTCGCGCCGGCGGCGGGGACTTTGATGGAGAATCGCAGCCATCGCGTGCAGCGCGTCCGGCAGCCGCGGCGCGCACCGGCGGTGCACAGACCGGCGGTGAGTTCGAAGACTTCCCGGCCGCATTGCAGGACGAGGACGACGACCTTCCGTTCTGAAAAACGAGTTGTTCATCCGTTGGTTTCGGACAGATGCTCCTCATGTATAAGTAGTTGCGGCATCACGTGATAGAGGACGACGGCGGCAGTCCAATTTGGATTTGCCGCCGTCGTTTTTTGGTGGTAGTATCTTATGCGAAACAACTACAGCGGTGCGGTGTCGATTTATCTTTTCGCGTGACTCCACAGATGCAGCGCTGGGCGGCTGACGCTGAGCTTGTGAGTCCCTGCACTGGCGAGATCATGACGCTCAACCCGCGCCGCTTCCGCGTTACGGTGATCACCAATGCGGCGGATGAAGGCGCGTCGCCTGAGCACCTCGCTGTTCTCGCGGATCACACTGATCTGCAGAACGTCCAAGTGTATCTTGATCGCTCGCCGAACTTCCTGCTGCGCATTCGTGATAAGGTGGATGCAATTTACTCGCTGCTGGTTTCTCGCTTCAAAGGGCGGCTCGTGGAGCGTGGCGAGGCGGTCCCCGTGTTAAACGAGATTCCCGGTGTGGCCCCGCATCTTCCGCTTTTGGACGTCGGCGGTATTGGTGTGTGTGGGAGCAAGGCTATCTGCATAGTTAGCTCCGCCAGTCACTTGCTACACCTGCGAGAATTTTATTGCGTTCCGCGACGGCCCTCACGAGCAAGTGGTCGTCGCGGTCGAACGATCGATGCGGCAAATGGGCGATCGCATCGCGCTTCAGATCGCGGGCCCGCTATGCGCGGCGCGAGGAGTCGTCTCGCTGATCAACGCCGAGCGCGGAGACGTAGCGTGACCACGATGGTGCTCAAGCCGCGTTCTGCTGAACTCGACGTCTACGTCCGCCGAGCGCGCACTCGTTTGAAGGTGTGGCTACCGGGTGTGTCGTTCGACGACGCGACGTGGGAGACACGCGCGCTCGCGAAGTCGGCGGCCGACCGCACACAGCGGGCCTACTTCACCGAGCGTGGGAGCGGGACGACTCCGCTGCCTGCCGTCTATGCCGATGGTGTGAAGGCATGGATCGTCATGGCGGGCGGCACAGCGAGCCGGCTGAACCAGCGAGCCTTCGCAGCGCGATGGCTGTGGGGTGCAATCGCGGAGCGACGCGGAGCTGATGCACCGGTTCAGTTCGTATGGAACGATCTCCGGCACGCCGACTTACACCGCGGCAGGCCGATACGAATAGCCATCGCGTCAACGATCCTGAAACGCGTGGCGCAGGAGTGCTCACCCGCGCCGAACTCGCGTGGATGGCGGTAGAGCGGCTAACAGAACTTTGCGCCGGCGCTCGTGTTGTGGCGCGTTGACTTGAAGAATCATCGCCGCGATGGGCGTGGCCATTCTGGCGACGCCCCGTGTGGCTATATCGTCAGGATCTTGAGCGCACGTTCGGCGTGTGTGGTGATCAGGCAAACATATTCCTGAGTAAGCTTGGCGAATCCGATCCGGGTGTGCCGCCAAAACCCTATCCAATACGGCGAATGACAGTCGCCACGCTCGAGGAGTATATGTCAGAGCGCCAGGACTGGAGCTTACTGAGCGTGGTAAAGCCAACGGCCCATCGCAGAGGCCAACGAGCGTCTGAATCACTCCTGTGTGCGCGAGTGAATGAATTGCGCGAAGGGAAAGCGACGTTGCCGCTTATCGATGACGTATCGATGAGCGGCCTAGTGACGTGGCTTCAAGGGAAGGGCGACACGCCGAGCGTCTTTGCTCGATTTGAGGTAGAATTTGGTACGCAGTATCGTGAGCCTGATGGCTCGCTTGTAAAGATCGATTCGCATATGTGCCGTCGTCTCTTCGTCGCGCACAACTCGTTCAGCTTCAGTGCCGAACTAAGGATGTGCTCGATCGCACGCGTTCGCTGGTCGACGCTGGACGCGTCGCGCCCTCGTGGGTGGACTATTACGAGCGCACGCTGAGCAACGTCACCCGAATTCTCGAAGTAGTACAAGGCGCCACGGATGGACTCGTCCGGCCGTTTCCGGATGGAGCCAATCACTTTGTTGCTCTCTCGCCCGAGGGGTAGCAGTGCCACGTCCGAAGTACCCAGTGAAGAAGGCGCACGCGCTACTTGAAGAATGGATTGCTTTCCGTGTGCCAAAGAGCCCAAGCGATGCACCGATTACAGTAACCGCGGCGGTAGTCTATCTGGTGAGCCGTGGGCTTCCGACCCATCGCGACACACTGCACAAGCACGGGCTCAGGTCATCATCGGCGCCGGCGCGCACCAGCCGCGACCTAGTGGAGGCAGGTCCGATGAGAATGCTGCGCGTGTCCAGGTAGTCACGGACCTTCGAACAGAAAACGAGCGACTTCAGTATGTGAACCGCGAACTTCTGGGCGTAATCGCAACTATGAGCTACAATGCACGCCGGTACAACATATCAGAGGCGGAACTACGGGCCTCAATCCCGAAACCGAATCGCTCACAATCTAGGGCAGGAATAACGCACCATCGTGGGTGGAGGTAAGACGCAGGGTCACGTCGTCGTTGCGATGCGACGCGCAACACGGTCGAAGAACAACCACAGTGCACCGCAGGGTCGTCTCAACACCACGACCGAGCTATAAGGAGTTATGTTCGCCGCCGCATTCCGCCGTGAGACTGATTGTCGCATTCCACATGTTTGCTCTTGCGGTTCCGTGCCCGGATATTATATCCGTATCCACGGATATTGTATCCAAAGCGTTATTCCATAGCTCATCCCCCCGCTGGCCGTCGGGATGGAGCGTCCAAAGTCTGCGCATCTCTCATTGGAGAACCCTTGAAGCGATTGCTAGTTGCTGCTGCGCTCGCCGGATCGATGCTCGCCATTCCCGCTACGCCTGCCATGTCACAGGCGCAATCGGCGACCATCTCCGGACGTGTGACTGCCGAGACGGGCGAAGCGATACCCGCGGTGTCGGTCGCCATAGCTGCTCTGAACACCGGTGCGATCACTGATGCTCAGGGCCGTTTTACATTCACCATCCCGACTGCTCGATTGACTGGCGGCGCAGTTACGGTGCTGGCGCGTCGCATCGGCTACGGCGCCAAAAGCATGACTGTTACTCCACGGCTCGGAACCACTACCGAAGCAGACTTCGTTCTCGCCGCTGTGATCAATCAGCTTCAGGGCGTTGTAACCACTGCGCTCGGTGTGCAACGAGAGAAGAGCCAGCTTGGAACGGCGCAACAGGAGATTTCGAGCAAGGATCTCAACACTGTGCACTCGCAGAACTTCGTCGATCAACTTGCCGGTAAGGTCTCCGGTATGACGATTACCGGCTCGGGCACGCCAGGTGGCTCTACGAAGATCACCATTCGCGGCTCCAATTCCATCAATGGCGACAACACGCCGCTCTTCGTAGTAGATGGTGTGCCGGTCTCCAATGATGATCGTGGTGGATCCTACAATCAGGGCTCGCTCTCCAACGCGTCGTCACAGGGTCTCGATCTTGGTAGCGTGATCAATGACATCAATCCCGAAGACATCGAGTCGGTATCGGTGCTAAAGGGACCGAACGCTGCAGCACTGTACGGATCTCGCGCAGCCAACGGCGTCATTGTAATTACCACAAAGCACGGATCCAACAGCGACTCGAAACTGCGGAGCGCGCTGACAAGTAGTTACACATGGGATAGGCCGTCGAAGTACATGAACTGGCAGAACCAGTACGGTCAGGGAACTGCAGGACGGTTTTCATACGTAGATGGAAGGGGCAATGGCGTAAACGACGCCGCCGCCGAGAGTTGGGGACCGCTCATGGATGGGCGACTGATCCCTCAGTTCGACAGTCCTGTCGTAGGCGGAGTCCGGCAGGCAACGCCATTCATCCCGCATCCCGATAACGCCGACAGTTTCTTCGAGACTGGACACAATCTGTCGAACACGTTCGCGGTATCTGGTGGAACCGACAATGCGAACGGGCGGCTCTCGATCGGCAACACCCAGATCCAGGGTGTCATCCCGAATAACGCGTTCAACACGCTTACGAGCGCCCTCGGGGGAAACTTCCGCATGGGCAAATTCAGCACGTCGGGATCGGTGCAGTACATCCAGGGTCGGGCTTACAATCGCCCGCCGGATGGCTACAACACATCGATCGTACAGCAGTTTCTCTGGTGGGGACGTCAGGTAGACATGGCGTCACTCAAAGCCAGGCAATACGACGAGAATGGGAATCTTTTCAATTGGAACTCCACCTTTCACAACAATCCTTACTGGCTGCAATACGATAACCCCGAATACGATGTACGTAATCGAATAATCGGGAGCATAAGTGGCACCTACGCGATTGCAGACTGGCTTTCCGCGACGCTGCGTGGCGGCCAGGACTATTACGACTGGGATATCAACCGTGACTTTGCGAAGGGGAATATCCAGTGGACGAACCCAAGTTATGCAGGGGCTTTTTCCGCGGTCAACCAGCACAATACCGCGAGTAATGTTGACCTGCTGCTCAACGCAAACAAGGCCATCACGCAGCGGATTGCATTCAACGGGCTGCTTGGCGGGACGCTCCGCCGCACTGCATTTGGCAATTCAAACATATCCACACCAGGCATCTCGGTCCCCGGCATCTACAACGTGTCGAACGCGGCCATTACGCCGACGCTGCAGCAGTTTGCCTCTGATCAACGGGTCAACAGCTTTTACGAATCGGCTGCACTCACATGGGACAACTGGTGGACGGTGGAAGGAACGGGCCGTACTGATTGGTCCTCTACGCTTCCGCCAGGCAGTAACTCTTACTTCTATCCTTGTGTCAATACGTCCTTGGTGCTGACAAATGCGCTTCCGGGATTGAAGTCGAAAGTGCTCTCATATGCAAAGATTCGCGGCGCCTACGCTCGCGTCGGTAGTGATGCAAGCCCGTATCAGCTCCAGACGGTGTTTCAGGGATCGGCGTCAAAGTTTGGTGCAGTGCCGCTGTTTTCCCTGGCTGATAATCTTGCCAACGCGAACCTCAAGCCGGAACAGACGACGAGTTCGGAAGTAGGCGCTGAGCTGGCGTTTTATGACAGCCGGATCACAGTGGACGCGAGTTACTACCAGAAGAATACTAAGAATCAGATCCTCAATCTCGTGATCCCGCCGACGTCTGGTTTCTCCACGCAGGCGATTAATGCAGGGCAGATCTCCAACAAGGGATTCGAGGCAACGTTGGGAGTGACACCGTTACGTTCGGAGAACGGTCTCAACTGGACCAGTACGTTCAATTATGCAACCAACAAAAGCAACGTCATAGCACTTACTCCTGGCCTTACGAGCGTTGTGCTCGCCAGTCAGTGGAGCGCAACAGTTACTGCGACAGCGGGTCAGCCATACGGGCAGATCAAGGGCTACACATACCTGCGTGATTCAGTCGGAAACCTGCTCACATCAAAAGGATTGCCGATCCGTGGGCCGCTGGCGGTGCTCGGCAACGTTAATCCGAAGTGGGTCGGCGGTTGGAATAATGAGTTCCGGCTCAAGCGCTTTACTGGAAGCTTCCTCCTCCATTTCAATGTCGGCGGCAAGGTTTTCAGCACGACAAACATGATGTGTGATCAAAGCGGCCAGTGCGCCAACACGCTCGAAGGACGCGAAGTGGACTGGAATAAGCCCGGAGTTGTTGTAAAGGGAATTGATCGGGCAACAGGACAACCCAACACCACGACCGTCACGTCAGAGCAATATTTCCTGTCTCTCTGGCTGATTCACCAGCAGTACACGTACGACGACAGTTACGTCAAACTTCGCGAAGTGCGCGTTGGTTACGATCTCCCGGATGCGTTCGCTAGCCGCTTCAATGCGCACGTAGTCAACGTGGCACTCATCGGTCGCAACCTGTGGACGCATTCCAGCATCCCGAATATCGATCCAGAGTTCACGTACGGCACCGGAAATTCACAGGGGTTCGAATATGCACCTTTGCCAACCAATCGCAGCATCGGAATCACATTGCAGGTCACCCCATAACTAGCCACCGCATATCGAGGAACAAGTAATGACAAAGATTTGGATACGCGGCCTTACGGGGCTCGCGCTTATGACCAGCGCGATGGCGTGCAGCACCGACAATCTCACCAACGCAAACAAAAATCCCAACAGCCCAACTTCAGCTCCACCCGGCGCGTTGTTCGCGAACGCAACTGTGAATTCCGTGGGCCGTTGGGTGGTGTTCGGCGGTGGGGCTGTGTTGACGCAACAGTTCTCTAGTGTGCTCTACCCAACTGTAGATTCGTACATCAGTCTTCAGGCCGACGGGACATCCGGTTCATTTACATCTGCGTACACCAGCGATCTGGCGGACTTTCGGAAAGTTGTCGACGCGGGAAAAGCGGCCGGCCAAGCTGGAGTTTATGGGCCCGCGATGGTGCTTCAGACGTGGGATTTTAGCAACCTAACCGATCAGTGGGGTGACGTGCCCTACACGGAAGCACTCAAAGCTGACTCCGGGACCGTCACTCCCAAGTATGATCCGCAGAAAGATATTTATGCAGGTTTCTTCGTTACGCTCAAGGCGGCGGTTGATGCCATGGCGGCATCGCCCGCGGCATCTCCTGGTCTCGGATCGTCGGACCCGGTCTACGGCGGTGATCTCACCAAGTGGCGGCGCTTTGCCAACTCGTTGCACGTCCGTTATGCGATGCGGTTGGTAAATGTTGATCCCATTACTGCGGGCGCGGAACTCAAGGCTGCGTTTACGGATGCGGCCGGCGTCTTCCAATCCAACGCCGACAATGCGAAGATGGTGTGGCCCGGTGATGGCGTGTATGACAATCCATTCGCGTCGGGTGTGAAGTCACGCCTGGACGTGCGACTCGCACGCACGCTGACTTCGCTCATGACCAATGATCCGCGCATACGCGTCTACGGGAGGCCGGTTGCGGATTCCGGCGCATACCCTGGTGGCTATGGTGGTGAACCATCCGGACTCTCGCCGGACTCGGCGGCCAAATGGTTCAAACTCGCATCATGGCCTGGTGCGATCTTCGGTCCAGGCGTTACATCGTACGGCACGTATGGTACGTCGGCCGGTCTGAAAACTCCGTCGTATATCATGACATACTCCGAGTTGCTCTTTCTTCGAGCTGAGGCTGCAGAACGGGGCTTGGGCGGGGTGCCGAGCGGCGAGGCAGCGACGGACTACTATGCCGCGATACGAGCATCAATGGAGCAGTGGGGAATTACTGATGGGGGGGCAATCGACGTCTTCCTCGCCAGTCCTGGCATAGCCTACAAGGGTGGCACAGCGGGACTCAAGCAAATCGCCACACAGAACTGGATCGCGCTATTTTCGGACAGTCCGCAAGTCTGGGCCGAGTGGCGACGTACGTGCCAGCCGGATATCGTGCTCCCGGGACCGGCAGCGATTGTGCCGTATGTGCCGCGCCGGTATTACTACGCGACCACAGAGGCACTTGTCAACGCCGCCAACCTCAACGACGCAATAGCAAGACAGGGCCCCGATAATTTTGCCACTCGCATCTACTGGGATACCAAACCGCAGAATGCACCGACGTGCCACTGAGATCAAACGCATGAGCAGAAATGCTTGGTGCCGGCGTCGGGTTAACCGGGTGCGGCGGCTCGTTCGATCATTCGGTGTGATCGCGATATCCGTAGTTGCTGGAGTCCCTGTCGCGGCACAACAGGTTCGTCCGCGCGCAGACTCGGTGCCATTGCGCGCAGATTATCGCGATCTGAATGAACTACTTGAAAAGCTCCCGAAGAC
>PLEG01000116.1 GCA_003136975.1 Gemmatimonadota bacterium
CGGGAATGATGTTGTTCTTGGTACCGCCGTGAATGGAGCCCACCGTAACTACAGCTGGATCGAACGGCGACGTTTCACGCGATACGATTGTCTGGAGCGCGAGCACCGTGCGTGCGGCGATGACGATTGGGTCCACCGTCGCTTCCGGACGTGCGCCGTGTCCACCGCGGCCAAAGATTCGAATAGTTACCGCGTCCGCGTTCGTCAGGATTGGTCCTGCGTGATATCCCACCACACCAGCAGGTTCGCGTGCATCATCGTGCACCGCGAGCGCGAAATCCGGTCGAGGGAATCGCGTGAACAAGCCGTCGGCGATCATGGCTTTCGCGCCCGACACGGTTTCTTCCGCGGGTTGGCCGATGAGCACCAGCGTGCCACGCCACGATCCGCGATTCCCCGCCATGATGCGCGCGGTTCCCATCCACGCGGCCATGTGGATGTCGTGACCGCATGCGTGCATCACACCAACCTCCAGACCCGCGTCATCCTTGGTGCGCACGGTGCTCGCGTACGGCAATCCCGTGTCCTCGGTCACTGGAAGAGCGTCCAGCTCGGTCCGCAACATCACCGTGGGTCCCGTGCCGTTCTTCAGAACGCCGACGATGCCGACCCGACCCACCCCTTCAGTCACATCGTAGCCGAGCTGGCGGAGTTCCTTCGCGAGCTTGGCAGCGGTCGCCACCTCGTGAAACGAGAGCTCGGGATGCTGGTGCAGATCGAGGTAGAGCGCCTCGGAGCGCGGATAGGCGGCCTGGACTTCGGCGGCGATGCCAGAGTTGCCTTGCGCGCTGACCGTGGTGGCGACCAGCAGTGCCAATGCGCATGAGGCGAGAGGTAGAATACGGCGGTTCATATGCTAATCCTTAGTGGTTGAATGGACCGTCCCGCCCTGACCACTGGGAAGTGTTCTGGATGGATCCGAATGCGATCGCTGGCTGATGGCCTTGACGGAACAGTATTGTGCCTAAACCGCATCAATCTCCTCGATCCGCCTCTGGTGCCGCCCACCATCGAACGGCGTGTTCAGCCACGTCTCAAGAATCTGAATAGCAAGCTCTTCGGATACCATCCGCTCACCAACAGACAGAACATTCGCGTCGTTGTGTCGCCGCCCCAACTTCGCTGATTCAACATTCCAGCACAACGCCGCGCGCACGCCGCGAACACGATTCGCGACCATTGCCTCTCCGTTGCCGGACCCGCCGAGCACGATCCCACGCTCGGTATCGCCGCTCGCTACCGCTTCCGCTACGGGGTGACAGTACAGCGGGTAATCCACTGGCTGCTCCGAGTCAGTCCCGAAGTCTTTCACCTCGTGTCCCAACTCGGTGAGATGTGCCTTGAACATTTCCTTGTAGCGGAAACCTGCGTGGTCTGAACCGATGGCGATGCGCATTTGATAGCTGTGGTTGTGCGAGAATCTGATCGAATCGAAGATGCTAAATAATTATAGCGGGGTCCGTTCACGTGCTTGTATTCAGAGTGTCATTTCTAGCGAACAGTACGCAACGCGGGATTTTTGGCGAATGCCCACGCCGAGTGTGCGAGCACGACGACGGCGCAACCTCCAATCGCCCAATCCACTCCTGCGACTCGCGCGACCGCACCCAGAATAAAGGAACCAATTGGCACGAGTCCCACGGCCACGAATACATACGCCGATACGACGCGGCCGCGCAGCTCATCCGGCGCGATCGATTGCATCAGCCCGTTCGCGAGTGCACCATGAAGGAGCATGCCGAATCCAACGAAGACGAGCATGATCGCAGCCGGAAGCAGTCTGTGCATCAGTGAGAAGATCACAAGGCCAGCAGCAAAGCCGTACGTGGCCCAGATGAACAGCTGCCCTCGAGGGATACGCTGCCCCAACGCCGCGAGTGACAGCGCGCCGACAAGCGCGCCGATTCCGACACACGTCAGCAGTACGCCGTATCCCGAAGCACCAGAGCGAAGCACATTTCTCGCGACCACAGGCATCATCGCCAGGAATGATATCCCGAAGATTGCTGTCACCCCAACCACGCGAACCAGCACGCTCACGAGCGGCGTGTCTCGTATGTAGCGAAACCCTTCGAGCATTCCCTCTATCGGGGAAGCGCCAGTCTCCACGCGCTCCCACGCCGGCACACGAATCATGAACAGTCCGGCGAGTACCGCCAGATAACTCATCGAGTTGAGCGCGAAGCACCATTTGGGGCCGAGTGTCCCGATCACTATCGCCGCAACAGACGGACCGATGACTCTCGCGAGATTGAAACCCGCGGAGTTCAGCGCGATCGCGTCCACGAGATCCTCGCGGCCCACCAACTCTACGATAAAGCTCTGCCGCGCCGGAATCTCGAATGCACTTATGAGCCCGTTCATCGTCGCCAGCAGAATCAACCAACGAATCGTGAGATGATCCGTCGCGGTGAACCACCACAACACGGATGCCTGAATCAACAGCAGCGACTGCGCGATCCGAACCACCTTGAGCTTGTCGTTGCGATCCGCGACCACTCCACCATACAACGACAGTAGCAAAACCGGAAGCGCCGACGCACCCGCCACAACCCCAACAATCAGGGCGCTATTGGACAACTGCAGCGCCAACCACCCTTCCCCCACCGCCTGCATCCACGTCCCGATGAGCGACAGTGTCTGCCCGCTCCAGAATATCCTGAAGTTCCGGTGTACGAGCGGGCGGAAAGGGTTGGTACGAGCGAGCGTGGCCACGCGGGAAATGTATTGCGTGCCGAGTGTATTATTCACACATGCGGTTCCATACGTACTCCAAGTTCAGTCCGGAGATGGCCGACGCGGTCGATCTTCAGTCGCTCCTGGATAAAATGGCCGACTTTCTCCTGCAGTCCGGCTTCGCCGGCGGCGAGAGCTTTCATCCGTACTGGGGGATGACCGGCGAGGATGCTGACCGCTCCGTGGATGCTCTGCGCGACGCGATCCTGAACGCCATGATCGAGAGCGGCCAGTTCACCCCCGAAATGCTCGACGCTTTGCGCGGCAACGGCGACGAGGACGCTCAGGAAAAGCTCGCCAAGTTCCTTGACGAGCTGATAGAGCGGCTTACCAAGGAAGGCTATCTCAACCTCGAAGCCCCGCCACAGATGCCGGCAGGACACCAGGCGGTGGAAGGCAAAGGGAGTCTTTCCCACGCGGCCTCCAAATCGGTGCAGTTCAACCTCACAGACAAGGGAGTGGACTTCCTCGGCTACAAGGCCCTGCGGCACATCATGAGCTCGCTCGGCAAGTCCAGCTTTGGAAGCCATGATACGCCGTACCTCGCCACGGGAATCGAATCCGATGGATGGAGCAAGCCCTACGAATTCGGCGACGTGATGAATCTGGATGTCAACGAGACACTCAAACGCTCGATGGCGCGCACAGGCTCTCTCACGCTTCCCATGGATCTCGATTACGGCGACCTCATGGTGCATCAAGCCGAGTATCGATCATCGTGCGCGACGGTGCTGATGCTCGACACGTCGCACTCCATGATTCTGTACGGTGAGGATCGGTTCACACCGGCAAAAAAGGTCGCGCTCGCGCTGACGCATCTAATCCGCACGCAATTTCCCGGCGACAGCATTCGCATAGTCCTCTTCCACGACTCGGCGGAAGAGATTCCCATCTCGGCGTTGGCACGTGCGCAGGTTGGGCCGTATCACACGAACACCGCTGAAGGACTGAAGCTTGCGCGGCGCATTCTTCTGTCGCAGAAAAAGGACATGCGCCAGATCGTGATGATCACAGACGGAAAGCCGAGTGCGCTCACGCTACCGAACGGACAGATCTACAAGAATTCGATGGGCCTCGACATGAACGTTGTTGCGGAAACGCTACGCGAGGTGGCTGATTGCCGGCGCTCCGGCATCGTGATCAACACGTTCATGCTGGCGCGGGATCGCGCACTGGTCGAATTCGTCAAGCGTGTCTCCGCAATCGCGAAGGGAAAAGCCTACTTCACCAACACGATGACGCTCGGTCAGTTCATTCTCATGGACTTCCTGCGCAAGAAGACGCGGACGGTTTCGTAACCCAGCTGGGTATCAGCCCGTGTAGAGATATGTGCAGTGTTGCTCCTGCGCGCGGCTGATGGCGATTATCATCGCTGGCACCAGTATCACCCCGGGGATTAGCGACGCAGTGAGATCTCTCTCTATTTCTTCAGCTGTACCGAACTTCTTCTGTTCAGCCAGTCCGGACGCCATACCGCGGAGCATTGTGCGGCATGAAAGGACCACTACGCCGGCGGCGAGAGCTTCCCGCACTCCCGCATCTTCCGCAGTTCCAGCGTAGAACACGTTGTGCGTTGCCGGATTATCGCTCTTGGGCTCTTTCACGTCGAACGTTTTCCCGAACCCGTACTTGTCCCACGCAGCGTCGGTGTACGTGATGATTCCTGTCTTGCCGTGCGCGGCGAGAACTGAATTGACGTCGGCAGGCTTGACACCGTACTCCACCGGGTACGCAAGCTTGAACCGCGTTGCGTAGTCGAGTCCCTTGGCCCACTTGTCATGTGAATGAAAGAGTTGGCGATGCCTGCCAGTGAGAGCCGTTAGCCAGGCCTCGGGCTCGTCGCCCGGCACTATCGAAGGGTGCGCAAATGATGCGTCTGGAAAAAGCGTAGTCGCGCCTGCTAACGCGGCAAAATGGGCGACGAAAGTCCTGCGGCTGGGCCTTGAATTGAACACTACAGCTCCTGTGACGGTTTACGCTGAGATGGTACAGGAGCCAATTTACGGTGCAATGAGACACTCTGCCGCAGCGGCGGCGCATCGGTGCTGATACCGCCAGCCGTCGCAACGAGCGTCCCTATCTCCCCGTATCACCCAGTGCACCCGTCCATCCAATCATGATGAGCGAATCCAAACGCAGCCAGGGCAGTTGGCATCCCAGCTCCTTCCAACGTCGCGTGGAAATCGCCGCCGCTCTGGGCGCGGTGGCGGTGATCGTGCTGGTGTACGCCGCGACTCACTGGATCGCCCCGCAGTTATTCACGCATTTTGATCACGCCCCCGAGCTGGCGGCGCTACCAAAGCGCACGACCAACGCCAGTCACCGCAAGGGCGACCCGATCAACGTCGCAGCTGTGGGAACGGAGAGTGAGTTGACTGCCGCGATGCACGCCGCGGGCTGGGTCGTGGCGGATCGCGCCAACCGCAAAACAGATTTCGCCATCGCGAAGAGTGTGCTCCTCAACCGCGCTGACTCAACCGCACCCGTCAGTCCGCTCTACCTGTTTGGTCGTGCCCAGGACATCGCATTCGAGCGAGAAGTTGGGAAGAGCGCCAGGAGCCGCCACCACGCGCGCTTCTGGCTCGCCGATGGAGTTGACCACGACGGCCGGCCAGTCTGGCTCGGCGATGCCACCTTTGACCTTCGAGCTGGACTGAGCCACGCCGGGCTGCACCCAACTCACCATATCGCGCCAGACGTGGACGAGGAGCGCGACACTCTCGTGGCTAACCTGGTCAAGGCCGGCCAGGTCGGAACACTATTCAAAGTCTCCGGCATGGGCATCCGCGTTGAATCACACAACGCCGAAGGCGATAGGTTCGATACCGACGGGGAGATCGACGTGGTTGTCCTCGCGCCCAACAATCTGGCGGTGGCACGCACCGATACGCTTCCCGAGCCATCGATCGTGGCGACGAAAGACCAGTTCTGGAGATGGGCGCACAATCATTGACGTGACGGAGCGTGATGCAAGCCACGTCGGCGCGCATCATGCGAGAGTTAAAGCGTCACTATCAACGGAGTATCTCATGCCTACACGCAAGGCAAGCGCAATCTGGGAGAAGGGTCTCAAGGACGGGAAGGGCTCATTCAAGGGCGAGAGCGGCACGGTCAACGGGAGCTATTCGTTCGGCTCGCGCTTTGAAAATGCCGCCGGATCCAACCCGGAAGAACTACTGGCCGCAGCCGAAGCCGCCTGTTTCTCAATGGCTCTGGCGCTCGGTCTGGAAAAAAATGGCACGCCCGCCGAGAAGGTCGAGACGAGTGCTGCGTGCACCGTCGAGAAAGTCGGCGACGGATTCAAGATCACCACGATGAGCCTGATCGTGAACGCGACCGTTCCTGGTATCGACGACGCAAAGTTTCAGCAAATCGCGCAGGGGACGAAGGATGGTTGTCCCGTGTCCCAGGCACTGAAGGGCAACGTCGCGATTACGCTGACCGCGAAATTGGGGTAACGCCGGAAAATCGCGCGCGTAACGTCACTTGTGACGCGACGCGCGCGACTCAGCGTTGCTAGCGATTCCCGCCGACGTTTATCGTCTGCACGAACTGCCGTTCGGCATGCCCCGTGTAAATCTGACGCGGGCGAGCGATCTTCTGCTCCTTGTCGAGCAGCATCTCCTCCCACTGCGACAACCAACCCGCCATGCGCGCGATCGCGAACAGAACGGTGAAGTACTCCGTTGGGAAGCCCATCGAGCGGTAGATCAGACCCGTGTAGAAGTCCACGTTCGGGTAAAGCTTGCGCGATACGAAGTAGTCGTCCTGCAGCGCGATGCGCTCGAGCTCGAGCGCGATCTCCAAACCGCGATCGACGCCCGTGATCTTGAACACGCTGTCGGCGAGCTTCTTGACGATCTTTGCGCGGGGATCGTAGCTCTTGTACACGCGGTGACCGAAGCCCATCAGCTTGCCGCTGCCGCTCTTCACCGTCTCGATGAACGCGGGCACGTTCTCAATGGTTCCGATCTCCTCGATCATGCGCAGCACCTGCTCGTTCGCACCACCGTGGAGCGGACCGAACAGCGCGGCTACTCCCGCGGACATCGCGGAGAACGGATCGACATGCGATGATCCCACTACGCGCACCGCACTGGTAGAACAGTTCTGCTCGTGATCAGCGTGAAGAATGAACAGGATTTCGAGCGCCCGCGCGAACGTCGGGTTCGCTTCGTAGCGCGGCTCCGTCATGCGGTTGATCATCGACAGGAAATTCTCGACGTACGATAGAGAATTATCCGGGTACACGACCGGCAGACCCTTGGAGTGACGGTACGAGAAGGCCGCGATCGTCGGAGTCTTGGCCAGTAGCCGGATCACCGAGATGTTGCGCTGCTCAGGATCGAAGATGTTACGCGCCCCCGGGTAGAACGACGAGAGCGCGGCAACCGAGCTCTGCATCATCGACATCGGGTGCGCGTCGTA
>PLEG01000193.1 GCA_003136975.1 Gemmatimonadota bacterium
CGCTCGCGCGCGAGATCGCGCTTTTGCGGATCGAACAGCGCGCGCGCATCATCTATGCGCTCGTTCACCACGTCGGCGAAGAGTGCGTCACGCGGCTGCCGAAATACGTCACGCCAGTCGTAGCCCTTGTTCCACAACTTGGAGTACCCAAAGGCGACGCTCGCTCCCCATATCACGTCGATAAAGAAGAACGAGTGGTCGCCGAACAATCCGAGCGGGACGAATACGAGACCAGTCACCGCAAGCCAGCTCACAAGTTTCTTGCGATACGAGCGTACCGGTGGTGCTTCCCAACGCGCTTTTTCGACTGCGCGCGCCGGATCGTACATCGGACGCACTGGCGTCGGATTGCGCGACATCGGCACGCGCGTGGGCTCCGGCGCTGACCGGGGCTGATACGGCGAGTTGGATGTGGCACCGACTGTCGTTCGCCCATTAAGCGCATCGACCAGCGCGGTCGCGGTCGGAAAGCGATCGCTCGGCTCTTTCGCGAGGCATCGCATGATGATGGCACCGAGATCCGCCGGCAGGCCCTGCACTCGGTCACCGATTGGACGCGGCTGTTCGGTAAGATGCTTCACGAACATGCCAGGAGTATTCGACGCGACGAATGGAAGATCGTTCGACAGCATCTGATATCCCACAATGCCGAGCGAGTAGATATCGCTCCTGCCATCGACGCCGCGATCGCCAGCACACTGTTCCGGCGACATGTAAGCTGGAGTTCCGATCGCGAGTCCGGTCGTGGTGAGGCGCGTGTCGTTGCCTTCACTCACCGCACGCGCGATTCCGAAATCGGTAACCATCGCGCGGCCACTATCGGAGTCGAGCAGAATGTTGTCAGGCTTGATGTCGCGATGCACCACGTTGCGCGCATTCGCGTACGCCAGCGCATCCGCCACCTCGCACAGAATTCTGCGCACTTCCTCCGCGTCCATAGGCCCGCGCTGGCGCAGCCGTTGCGCGATCGTGTCACCGTTCACGTACCCCATGATGAAGAAGACGAGATTGTCGGCTTCCTCGACCGTGTAGATCGGAACGATGGACGGATGACTCAGTTGCGCAGATGTTTCCGCCTCGCGCAGAAAGCGAGAGCGGATGTCTGCGCGGTACGCGAGATCGGGCGGAAGTAGCTTTACAGCTACCAGACGTTTGAGCCTGCGATCGCGGGCGCGATACACAATGCCCATTCCGCCGCGGCCAATCTCCTGGTCAAGCTCGTAGTTAGCCTCCAGCACTCGGCCCAACTGAGCGCGAAGCGCATCATCAGGCCGGATTGGCAGACTTTCGGGCTCGGTCATACGTCAGACCGGCATGCTACCATAAAGAATCCTGCCGTGCTGGCGTGGAACTTGGAGCGCGGAATATGCAATTTAGCGTCATCGAGTGGTTACGCGTTAGACACGCGCCGCGGCTCACGGTTTGCGCCAGTTCACGAATCCATCAGTTAGTTGGTCACTCGAGACATGGCGCTTCACCAAGAATCCGATAATCCCATCATGGCACAACGTCAGACTATTCCCGTTCTTCCTCTCAGGGGGACGGTCATGTTCCCGGGCCTCACCTCGCCCATCTCGGCGGGCCGCCCCGGAACTTTACGAGCGATCGAGTCAGCCCTCAAGGCGGACCGGCTCGTTTTTGCGGTGGCCCAGCGCGATAACAGCGATGAGCCAACGGCCGACATTCTTTACTCCATGGGTGTAATAGCCCGCATTGGACAGATCCAGCGCGGCCTGGGTGGCGTCCAGCTTCTGCTGCAAGGTGAGCAGCGCGCCACGGCACTTCAGTACACGATGACCGACGGCTTCCTGAGCGCCGTGATCGTGCCCGCCGAGGAAATGAACCCGGTTGACGAGCACGACGCGGCATTCGAGGCACTCGAGAAGGAAACGCGCGAGCGCGCCGGCGAGCTGGGCGAGAAGCGCGGTCTTCCTGAAGAGGTAGTGCATCAGGTGCTTGAAGCGGTTACCGAACCGGGCAGATTCGCCGACCTCGTGGCCGGCTACATCGACCTGCCGGTCGCCGAGAAGCAGGGCTTGCTCGAGACTCTGAGCGTCGAGGAGCGGTTGCGGCGGGTGCTTGTTCAGGTCCAGCGCCAGATCGAGATGCTCGAAGCTCAGGAGGACATCAAGTCGCAGGTCCAGGAAGAGCTGGGTGAGCGGCAGCGTGAGATGTACCTCCGTGAACAGATGAAAGCGATCCAGAAAGAGCTCGGAGACGGAGACTCTTCAAAAGAAGTAGAGGAGCTTCGGGAGAAGCTCTCCAAGCTGAATCTGCCGAAAGAAGGCAGAGCCGAGGTCGAGCGCGAGCTCGGCAGGCTCGAGCGGTCGGGGCGCGAGTCCATGGAAGCGCAGGTGATCCGGACATATCTGGAATGGATCGCCGAGCTCCCCTGGAACGAACGCTCGAACGACGACCTCGATCTCAAGCATGCTACGGAAGTTTTGGACGACGATCACTACGGGCTGCAGGACGTAAAGGATCGCGTGCTCGAGTTCCTGGCCGTTCGCCAGTTGCGGGCGCAACAGCTCGCTGAAGAGGTGAAGGAGACGGGCGCGGTGCCAGCAGAAAAACTGCGCGCCGAGAAGGACGAGGCTACACCGTCGCTCAACGATGACGACGAAAAGGAACCGATCACGGACGAGAAAGAGGTCAAGTCGCGCGCAATGGCGAAGGGACCAATTCTTCTGTTCGTCGGCCCTCCGGGTACCGGCAAGACATCGATCGCGAAGTCCATAGCTCACTCGCTGGGACGCGAGTACGTGCGCATCGCATTGGGTGGCGCGCGCGACGAGGCCGACATTCGTGGCCATCGCCGTACGTATGTTGGCGCGATGCCGGGCCGAATCATTCAGGGGATGAAACAGGCAGGCACCAGAAATCCTGTCTTCCTGCTGGACGAGGTCGACAAGCTCGGCGTTTCGTATCAGGGAGATCCGTCATCCGCACTGCTCGAGGTACTCGATCCTGCGCAGAACGACTCCTTTACCGACCACTATCTCAACATCCCGTTCGATCTGAGCGAGGTGCTGTTCATCGCGACCGCGAACTTCATCCAGAACATTCCCGGACCGCTACTCGACCGAATGGAAGTCGTCGACTTCGCCGGCTACACCGAGCGAGAGAAGGCTGAGATCGCCAAGAAGTACCTTCTGCCGAAACAGCTCGAAGAGAGCGGGTTGAGTGACAAGGGTATCGAGTTCACGGACGATGCGGTGATGTCGGTCGTGTCGAACTACACGCGCGAAGCTGGTGTTCGCCAACTTGAGCGACAGATCGGCGCAGTCGCACGCAAGCTCGCACGCAAGATCGCGAGCAATGACGAGGTTCCAAAGCGCGTCGACGCAGACGAAGTGCGCACGCTGCTTGGCAGGCCGAAAGTGCACCCGGAGCACATCCAGGCACAGAATGAGGTCGGCGTGGCGACGGGTATGTATTACACGCCAATGGGCGGCGACATCATGTTCGTTGAAGCGTCGATCCGGCGTTTCTTCGGCAACCGCTCGAACGACAACTCCGACACGCCAGGCCCCGGCGGTGCTGTGTCGCTCATTCTTACCGGGCAGCTTGGTGACGTAATGAAGGAGTCCGCACGTGCGGCGTTCACGTATGCAACAAACAATGCCGCACGACTCGGCATTCCGAAAGACAGACTCGGATCGATCGAGGCACACATCCATGTGCCGGCCGGTGCAATTCCGAAAGACGGTCCGAGCGCTGGTCTGGCGATCGCAACTGCGCTCGTGTCGGAGATGAGCGACCGTCCAGTTCGTCGTGACGTAGCGATGACTGGCGAAATCACACTTCGCGGCCGCGCGCTACCGATCGGTGGGCTCAAGGAAAAGGTGCTCGGCGCACACCGGGCCGGCATCAAGCACATAATCCTGCCCAAAGCCAACGAAGCGGACATCGAGGACATTCCGGAAGAGGTGCGCTCACAGCTGACCTTCCATCCGGTGGAGACGTTGACGGAAGTGCTGCAGTATGCACTCGAGCCAGCACAGGAAGAAGCGCCATTGGCGGTAGCTGTATAGCCAACGTGAAGAGCCGGAAGATCCATGGATCTTCCGGCTCTTTCTGGCTGGCCTTCCGTCGGGACCGGCCGAATAACTACCGAATGTACTCGTAAAGGCCAACGAGTCCGACCGCGAGGCCGCCGATAGCGACGGCAGTTCCCGCACCATTGCCGATCAGCAGGCCCGCCACGAGGCCAGCGCCGCCGACCGCCATGAGCGCCACACCCTCGCCCTGATGCAGACCCTCAGCGGCCGCCGAGGATACTACCAGCGGCGCGTTCGCGTCGGATTTGGTGCGGACGCCGGCGACGTCTGGCCGAACCATCGTCGACTGGGAAGGCACCGTGGCGACTACCGGGGCTGGTGATACTGGCGCGAGCGAAGCTGAGCTTTGCGCGGTGAGTGCCCCAGGCGCGAATGCGGCAGCAAGAGCGAGCGAAGCGAACAGTTGTCTCATTGATGTCCTCGTTTCATGGTGGTCAGGTCTGTAAAGTACACCGGAAGCCTCGCAATCGCCGCGCCGCCGCGGCCAAAATAGATTACCGGCAGTGAGATTCTCGAAAAGCTCTATCGCGATCGTGCTGGCGGCGATCCTGGTTCTTGTCACCGCGACGATCGGGGCGACCCCGATCCTGAACGCCGAAACCGGCCTTCCGGTCCATGACGCGTCCCTGATTCTCTCGGCGACGTACACCATGCTCGCGCCGGTCTGTGGCCTGCTCGACGCGCTCACCCTGCTCTCGCTGCATCAACACGCGGCGGTTCTCGCCACCGTGGTTCTGTGCGTGATTGCCTGGCGGCTCGTTCGCGCGTCGGCACGGAGCACGTCGATCCTGCGTGAAACGGGAATCGCATGCGCAACGCTGATCGGAATCGTGGTTGTGTACGGCGGCGGTGCCGTGATTCCGCGTCCGATGGCCGCGATTCAGATGCACGATCGGAACGACGTGGTAATTGACTTCCACAGTCACACAAATTCGTCGTGGGATGCCAACAAGCGATTCACACCGGAGCGTAACCGCGCGTGGCACGCGGCGTCAGGCTTTGATGTGGCGTACGTCAGCGATCACAAGAGTCTTGCGGGCGCGATTGCCGCATCGGTGCGGAATCCGGCACACGCTGGCGACGGAACCATCCTTTTGCCAGCGCTCGAGGCGCGCGATCAGTACGAGCACATAATCGCGATCGGCATCGACTCGACATTTGCGATTGATCCCAAAGGTGACTGGCACGATCCGGAGCGCGACACGGCACTCGCCATCACAGGATCGGCCCCGCTCCTCATACTCACAATTCCGGGCAATCTCAGCAAGTTGCCTGAAAACGAAACACGAGGATTTGCGCGCCTGTATGCTGTTGAGCTCAGTGACGCCGCACCAAAAGGCGTTGGGATGATCCAGCAGCGCCGCCAGGAGATAATCAAGTTTGCCGACACGCTCAACCTCTCAGTCGTCGCAGGCTCGGACAATCATGGTTGGGGAAACACCGCCGCGGGCTGGAGCGTCATGCAAATTCCGGACTGGCGCAGAATGAATCCCGCGGAGCTCGATTCGGCTATCCAGCGCGGAATACGAATCGAGCGGCGACACGCGGTACGTGTCTACGTGCGCGACTCGCCCGATCCCGGGTCATCAACCCTGGCTACCGTATTCACCGCGCCGCTGGTGATCTGGCGCATACTGGTAGATCTGGACTGGCCGGAGCGTATATCCTGGCTCGGTTGGACGGCGCTGATCGCTTCGATCGCAACCATGCTGAGCTCGCGCGCGGCGCGCGAGACGATACCGCCGGCCGCGCGCAGGAATCCCGAAAAGAGTTGAACCGGATTGCGCGATTCGGCTCGATCCAGCTCGCCAAGTGATGACAGGATCTCGCGCCGCATCTTGATCGCGATTGGCGCTACGACAAGCAGCGCATTGAAGCGCGCGTCGTAACGAGCGCCGAGTCCTTCGATCAGGGCTGCCGTGCGCGCGAAATAGACCATGTCAGGCGGGAGCACGACGGGAAAATCGTAGAGCGTCTCGAGTACCTGATCCGCGATCAGCTCGCGCTCGACGAATGCAATCCGCTCCTGCGCCGTCGTGCGTTCAAAGGCGATGCCGAGCAGCGTTTCCACCAGTCGCACGATCACATGGCGGTCAACGCCATCCTGAACCACGCCGAGTGCATAGAAACCGTCAACCACAGCGTTCGCATCTTTCTTGATTGCGGCGAATACCGTGCGTACGAGCGCGAGCCGCGTTGCTTGCGGAACGTCCACAACAAGCCCGAAGTCGAGTAACACGACGCGGCCATCATCGCCCCACAGCAGGTTACCAGGGTGCGGATCGGCATGAAAGAACCCGTCCACCAGCATCATCTGGACGTACAGCTCCATCACGGTGCGCACCAGATATCCGGTATCCACTTTCCCGGCCGCGATGAGCGGTGCAAGTGCGTCGATTCGGGTACCGGCCATGTACTCCAGCACGATCACGCGCTGGCGTGTAAGCTCGGCGAAGACGATCGGAACCGCGACTTTGGAATTGAACGCGAAGTTCGTTCGGATGCGCTCGGCGTACTCACCTTCCTTGCGAAAATCCATCTCATCACCGATCCGTCGCGCGAACTCGCCGAGTATTGCGCGCAGTCCGAGCACGTGTGGATTCGGAAAGAAACGCTCGGCCCATCGCAGTATCAACGCGGACGCCTTGACGTCCGATGCAACGGTCAGCTCGATACGCGGGCGCAGCACTTTCACGACTACATCAACGTCGAGATAACGCGCGCGGTGAACCTGTCCGAGGGAGGCAGATGCGAGTGGAACGCGAGACCAGTCGGTGAAGATCTCATTCACCGAGCGACCGTAACTCTCCTGAACTACACGTTCTATCTGTTCCACCGGGACCGGTGGTACGCGATCGGTCAGAGTACTTACGGCGCTCAGGTATGGTTCCGGGAGTAAATCAGCGCGTCCGGCAAATACTTGTGCAATCTTTACGAAGCTCGGTCCGAGCTTGGCGATCGTTGCGACAAGGCGCTCCGCCCTGCGTGCGTGGAAGGCCCGCGATCGCTTCGCCGGCCTTCCGATCACGACCCAGCGCCTTACATCACGCCGGAACGAAAGAATGAATGGAAGCACGCGCGNNGCATATATTTCTATGGCTCAGGGATCACCGGCACGACGTTCCGCCTTAAGGACAAACTAGCGATGGGATCGGTCCAAAACACGCACGGCGCGCACGATGACGGCCATGGCTCGTTGGATGGGCATTCCCATGGCCATGATCACGCACACGGCGACCATGACCACTCGCATGGGGTAGTGGATCCCTCGATCGCGACGTCGGAGCGCGGACTCTGGGCAGTCAAATGGTCCGGCATACTGCTACTCACAGTCAGCTTTGTGGAGCTGGCGGTAGTCGCGATGTCGCGAAGCACCGCACTGCTCGCCGACATGATCCACAATTTCGGCGATTTCGCGACTGTGATACCGCTATGGATTGCGTTCGCGTTGATGCGCCGAGAACCCGGACGCAGGTTCTCGTTCGGATACGGCCGAGTCGAGGATCTCGCGGGCGTGCTCGTAGTCGCGGTATTGTTCACCAATGCCCTCATCGCCGGTTACGAAGCGATCTCGCGCATGTTCCATCCGCAGCAGATCACGCATTTGGGCATTGTGGCTATCGCGTCAATCGTGAGCTTTGCTGGCAACGAGACTGTCGCGATACTCCGCATCAAGGTGGGTCGCGAGATCGGAAGCGCCGCGCTCATCGCCGACGGACATCACGCTCGCGTTGACGGTTGGACCGCGCTGGCCGTGCTCGTTGGCGCGCTGGGCGTGTATCTCGGCTTCCCGCTCGCCGATCCAATCGTTGGACTCGTTATTACGGTCGCGATCTGCGGGATCGTCTGGACCAGCGCGAAGACAATCTTCACGCGCATTCTGGACGGCGTCGAGCCAGAAACATTGGATCAGCTTCGCACCGTGGCGCTGGAAGTAAACGGCGTTGAAGACGTAACCGACCTGCGCGCGCGATGGATGGGTCATCAACTTTACGCCGAGGCCAATGTTATCGTGGCGTCGTCGCTGAGCGTGGGAGAGGCGCACACGATTGCCGCGGCTGTGGAACACCAACTCGTTCACCACGTCGCGCACGTGAGCGGCGCAATCATCCACGTTTGTCCGGCGGACAATGCCGGCGCGGAGTTTCACGCTGTCGATCCGGAATGCGGCGACTGTGATGAGGCGGACGTGGTTACGGGCGCGACGAACTAGTGTCTTGAGCTGGCGGACCAGCGCTTGGGCACGCTGGATGTCGTCATCCCGCCGAGCATGGATCCCCGCCTTCGGCGAGGATGACGATCGATGAGAACATTGTGCACTCCGGGTGGCTAACTCGGCAGGATCGCAGCTATACGCTTAACTGAACAGTATTGGATCTAAAGAGCTACGACATCGGCGACCGAAATGTTGTGCTGTGAGATCGTCCATGTTGTGCTTGCCACCGCGACCGCGGCCGCGAAACCATCCGGGGCGGCTATCGATCGCACGGTGGTATTCGGGTCCGGCGTCGCCGCTTCCCATACGCTCGCGCCGCGCACTTTCACTCGTGACTCCGCGCGTGTCCACGCCTCGACGAATCGGAGATCGCGCTTGTCATCGCTGAGGATCGTGCTGATTTCTTCGTGCGTGAAAAAGCGCCGAAGAATGGCCTCGGCGTTCGGCACCGCGCGTAGTTGTTCGATGTCAACACCGATCGGCGCGACGCGAGTTACGGCGATCATTGAAACGTCGCGTGAGTGCGAGATGGAGAAATGCAGCGACGAGTCGTTGCGTAGCAGCGGCTTGCCTTTTGGAGCATCAAAGATCTCGACGTCGGCTGGCGCGATGTCAAGCAGTGCTGCCAGAATACGCCGAGCAACGTCACGGGTGGTGGCGCTGTCTCCGGTATCGAGCGTGAAGATCCGCACTTCGCTCAACTCGAGCGATTGCACGATGTTGCGCGCTGGATCATTCAATCTCGATCAGCTCCACCGTGACGCGGCTGCCGTCGATGGTCATCACGGCGACGCTGGGCGCGAGATCGAATCGTCGCGCGCCAGCGGCGCCTGGATTCACGACGATTCGGCCGGCTGCTTCGAAGATCAACTGGCGATGCGTGTGGCCGTACACGATGACATCGGCGTTGGGGTACTGCTGGAGCAACTGCTCCGGTTTTGGCCGACCGAGCTCGTGGCCGTGGCTCATGTGAAGGCGGATGTTCTCGAACGTTTGTTCGAAAGATGGTGGCAGATTTGGATCGCCGGGCGTGTCGCAATTTCCCGCTACTGCGTGGACGGGGGCGATGATACTCAACTCAGCCAGGATGTCATCGCCGCAGACGTCGCCCGCGTGCAGGATTACATCGACACCCGTGAACGCCGAATGCACCGCAGCGCGGAGGAGTCCGTGAGTATCAGATATCAATCCCAGCTTGATCACGATCGCGCCTGGCGGCGGGTGGGGGTCATATTGTTCAAAGCTAGGCGGAAGTGCGCCTCAACGAGAAGTGTGTGTGACGGGTGGCCCGTCGGCCGCGGGATGCGCGAGTCATCTAAATTGCTTGCATGTCCATGCTGAGACTCGCACTCGCGCTCGGCGTTCGTTCGCTACGCCATCCCACGCTCGCGTTCGATCTCGCGCGGGTGAGTTGGCGTTTTCGGAACAGGCACTGGTATCGGCGTGCGCCGTTTCTTCCTGTGCCAGACCGGGATTACGTGCGGTGGCGCATGGACACCGCGTATGGATCTCCTGACGCGATACCGTCGGTGCGCGACGCCGAGCGATACGTGCGGTGGGCGGCGCGTAAATGAGTGTCGCGCCCGAGTTGGAAAGTCGCATCAAGGGGCGCGCGCATGAGCTCGGCTTCGATCTCGTTGGTATCGCGACGTTGGGCGTCGTTGAAACTGTCGGACACTTCGACACGTGGATCGCGTCCGGTTACGCCGGCGAGATGGGCTATCTCGAGCGCGGCGCCGAGAAACGGCAGGACACGCGAAAGCCATTCGAGGGAGTGCGGAGCGCTGTAGTTGTCGCAATGAATTACGGCGGCACTCAGCCACCCGGTCCCGTTGCGCGGTATGCTCGCGGTGATGATTATCACGAGCTGATGGTTGACAGGCTGAACGAGTTGCATCGGTGGATCGAAGGCGAAGTCGGACAGTCTGTTCGCGGGAAGCCGTACGTGGATACGGGTCCGATCCTCGAGCGCGATCTTGCGCGTCGTGCGGGACTGGGATGGATTGGGAAGAATACGAATCTGATCAACCCGGAGCTTGGCTCGTTTTTCTTCCTCGGCGAGTTGCTGCTGGATCTGGATTTGCGCGCCGACAATCCGTTCGAGACCGATCGTTGCGGAAGTTGTACGCGGTGCCTGGATGCGTGTCCGACCGACGCGTTCGTTGCGCCGCACGTGCTGGATGCAACGAGATGCATCTCGTACCAGACGATCGAGCAGAAGGGACCGATCGCGGAGACGCTACGCGAGGCGATCGGCGAGCATCTGTATGGGTGCGACGTATGTCAGGACGTGTGTCCGTGGAACGTGAAGTTCTCGCGGGATGTGACGGAGCCGACGTTCGAAGCACGCGAGGTGATCGCGGGGAAGGATGCGCGGACGCTGGCGATGGAAATCCTGGCGATGTCGCAGGGGGAGTTCAGCGTGGCGTTCCGGAAGTCACCGATGAAGCGCGCGAAGCTGGCGGGGTTGCAGCGAAATGCGGCTGCTGTACTCGCGAGCGGCGATTAGGAAAGACCTCGGCATCTCGCCGAGCGCACGGCGGCGCTGGCGATATACGCCGCGAAAGAAACGTGGCTGACGTCAGTCGGCACTTCGTTCGGGTGGGGCTGTTCCGAAGTGGTGCGCAAGCACCACGCCGACCACGGTCACGGGCGCGGCCATGGCGATGCCAATCCCACCGACGAGGGTGGCCATGAGCACCTGCACCGCAAGCGTGAGTGCCGGTGGAAGCTGCACCGCTCGCCGCTCGACGAGCGGCGAGACGACGAACCCCTCGATGCCGTGAACACCCAAGAAGAGGAGGCCCACCGCGAGGGCGCGCGGCGGGGCGGTTGGCAGCACGAGCAGTATCGGCAGGATGGCGGAGACGATCGGACCCACGTTCGGCACGAAAGTCAGCAGCGCGGCCAAGACACCGAGCGTGCCAGCCAGAGGCACTCGCAGTACTAGCAGACCGGCGGTCACCATCACGCCTACCGCCAGCATTGACACTGCCCGTGCGACGAGCCACCACCTGAGATTGTGCCCCACGGCGGCCAGGATGTCAGTTACACGCGCTTGGTGACGCATGGGCACAAGCCGCAGAACGCCGTCGCGATAGCGAGCCGGTTCGGCGGCCACGAATATTCCAATGGCGATCGCGATAACGAGCGCCACGATGAGCGACAGGCTGGTCGTGATGGCGCCCCTTGCTTGCGTCAGCATGTCCGCGAACGACGGCAGCCACGTATCGGCGCGTGGCGCGCTGGCAACGACCCAGCGTCCCCAAGCCGTCTTCGCCAGCTCTTCGCCAAGCTCCGCCACCGAACGCGGCAACGCATCCTGTAGCGCACCGAGCTGCTCCACGACTGCCGGTCCGCGCAGGGTCAGTCCGAGCGTGAGCGTACCAGCCACCGTCAGCAGGACTCCCGCCAGTGCCCATCCTCGGCGGATTCGCAGGCGGCTCGCGACGGCATCGGTCACCGTGGCCAGCAGGATGGCGAGCAGCACACCGGCGAAGAGCACGAGGATTTCGCGCCTCGCTACCCAGATCGCAGCCAGGCCACCGAGCGCCATCCCTGCGGTGACGACGGTTGCTACCGTCCGCGCGACGGGCGCGCGCGCGGCGTTAGTATGGATCGCCCCGTCGCCACCTTCACGGAACGGCGGGTGTTGCTCCGCACCGACGCGGTGACCTTTCGAGCTCGCTGGCGGCCGAGCGGAGAGCGGGGGCGTGGTCACGCGCATCTCCGGGCGGCGGTCGCAACGTGCTCCAGCGATTCGCCGGCGGTCAGCCCGGGTGCGATCAGCGGCGCGGGCGCCTCGAACTCGCGCACGCCCGACGGCGCCCCCAGCCCCGCCTGGAGTGCGTCGTGGCAGACGGGCGAGTGGCGCGAGGTGTCCGTGGCATTCGACTGGCGAACGAACGAGGAATCCATGGTGTGGATGGACGTGACACGGAGGGCGCGACGTGCTTACTGCGCGGGGTGCGCGGCGCTGGCCACGGTCGGTGAAGAAGTCGCCGGAGCGACGTCCACGCGCACGCCGTCGAGCTTGCTAATGAAAGTGACCGACGCCCCATTCCCGGTCCGGGCCCGTCCCTCGGGGACTTCGATCGAATGGCCGCTAGCCGACGAATACGGCACGAAGGCCTGCGTGTCCGGAATGTCGCCGGGCGGGTACCTCGGGCGCAATGGGCGATTCCGTCGAAGTAACGGGCGCTTCGCCGCTGCCCGTCGCGGTCGTCGCCCGGCTCGCTGAAGAATCGAATTGGCTCGCTGGTTGCTTTGCCGTGAATGCCGTGGCAACCATCAACAGCAGAACGACACTCTTTTCTCGCATACTCTCCTCGCGGAAGTAAGCCGCTAGAAGATTGCTGCGGCGTGTCTTAGCCGAGCAAAAACCGGTCCGAGTTTGTGGCCCGCCGACGACGCAGCCGAGGAGGCTCAGCACGATGTGCCACCACCATCGTTGACGGTTCGGTCATTGAGATTCTTTCCCACGATCCTCAGGCCTCGCACCGCTACGTCGTGGTGCTCGCGAACGTCGGCGATATCGGATAGCACCCGTATCTGCTCACGAATCGGTGGCATTTACTGTAGCGATGCTACTTCAAGAGGTACGCGTCGCTGTCACGCTCCCGCCCTGCATACATGGTTACGGACCAGCGTTGTGCATGAGATCATCGAACCAGTGCTCGACGATCACGAGGCCTTGGCCCTGTTCGCGCGAACGGATAACGAGGAATTGCTGATCGTTCGCGCCGACCTCGAACGGATCCGCATTTATGCCGACGGCTTGCGTCGCGGCCGGCGCCAGCGAGTCGCGGCGGACGATGCCGAACGTGGGCGACGTTCGGATCGTGGCAGACATGAGCCTGGCACTGCCTCGGGTACGATAGAGGAGCTCATGCCCGGTGTGCGACCATCGCGGCCACGTGCCCCCTCCGATCGATACCTGCCATTTCCCTGCGGTCACATCCGGGAATGGCCGCACGTACACCTCGCTCTGGCCGGATTCGGCTGACGTGTAGGCGATCCACCGCGAATCCGGCGAGAAGTGTGGCTCGCCCTCGGCGAACCGTGATCCCTCGGAGATCACGCGAACCGTCGAGTCTCCGCGCCGCAGGAACACCAAGCGGGACGGCGATTCGACGATGGCGAGCCAGCGGCCGTCCGGACTCCACGCCGCATCCGTAATCGCGGTGGGACGGCGCAGCACCAGACTGTCGGTTCCTGTCCCATCAGCCGCCCGCTTGTAGATCGCCCCGCGCCGAAGGAACGAGACGTAACGGCCGTCGGGGGTCCAGTTTGGCTGCAGGTCGGGCGAGCCGGACGTGGTGAGGCGGGTGAGTGCGCCGTCGGGGAGCGACTTTGTCCACACGTCGATCTCGGTGCCCGAAACACGGCTTACGGCTAGGTATCTGTCATCGGGCGAGAGCGCCATGCCATTCCCCAGCCCTGCCTGAATCCCGTCCACGCCAAGAGGCACAATCGTCCCGGCGCGTGTGACCCAGACAAGATCACCGCCGCTCGCGTCGCCGAACTGATAGAGGAGTCGACCACGGTCGGAGAAGCTGAAGTCGGCGGATCCGAAGGCGCTTTCGACCCGCACGTGCTGGAGGAGCAGCGTCGGCGCCCCGAGCGCGAACGTGCGAGTGTTGAGCGGCGCCGCGTAGATGGAGCCGTCGGCCGTAGCCCACACAAGGTGCCCCGTTGCCGCGTAGCGAGCGTAAACGCCGGCGACGATGTCGATGGGTTTTCGAGTGTCCAGCGGGATCGCGACGATGCGGGACGCAGCGTTGTCGCCACTCGACGGGCGGAAGGACGCGATGAGCGACCGGCTCCCGGGAAGGGCCTGCGGCCAGAAGTACCCTTTGCCCCCGACACCAGCGTCGGTGTTCGGTTGAATCAGTTTCTCTGACGCTCCCCCTCCAGCTGGTACGCGGCTCAGTCCATCGCTCGTCGCGCGATAGTAAAGCATCCCATCCGTCGCCCAATCCAACCCGCCGCGGCGCGCCGAGTCCACGACGATCCGCGGTACGCCTCCTTCGATCGGAACGACGTAGATCTTGCGGTCGGTCAACGTCCCGAACGCCACCTGCCGCGCGTCGGGCGAGAGCACAGGGAGCACCCCGTCTTCGGTGCCGCGAATCGGCGTCGCGTTCAGCTGGTCGAGCCGACGCGACCAGAGCTGATGGCTGTCGCCGGCTGAGCGACCCCAGTACACGAGGACGGTTCCATCGCGGGAAAGCACGAAGCTGTTCCCCTGCGGCGCCGCCTCGAGCTCCTGCCCGGATGGAAACGCGATCATCGTCCGCAGCACACCATCGTCCGCGCGCGGACGCCGCAGCCATGATCCCCAGAATCCGGACGCGGCTCCGACCAGGAGCGCGGCGACGGCGATGGCCACCCACCGAACGCGCGAGCGCGCCGTGCTTGGCGATCGCGAGCGTGACCCTCCGGTTGCG
>PLEG01000316.1 GCA_003136975.1 Gemmatimonadota bacterium
TCATATGGCCATGGCAGTCGCCAAGCGTGCCTTTGGTGGCGGCGCTCAGGGTGCGGCCTTCCTTGGTTTCGCGCTTGCCGGCCCAGGCCTTGGTGGCGGTGCCGTACCTCTCAGCGAGCAGATCGAGATATTGGGGCAGGTACTCCATGTAGACGTCGTGGAACTGCTGCAGCACGGTCTCCGCCGCGGAGATCATCTCATCGCGCTTCCCTCCCGAATACCATGGGATCTGAGACAGCGCGTCCTGCAACGCGTAGATCATCTGGTAACCAGCGTCGGATATCTGGCGCTCGTTGAGTTCCTCGTTGAAGTCGCCCTTCGCTTCGCCGCGCGCCTTGACGTCGGCCACCAGAGCCAGCGTGTTCATGGGGAAAGTAACGATAGACCCCTCGTAGAGACGTATCTCTTTCAGATGACGCACGCCGTCGATAACCTGAGCTTTTATGGCGTCGTAGCCGATCGACAAGCCCCTGACGATTTTGGCTTTCATCAACAAATAAGCCTTCTTCGCCTCGGGGATATCGAGCAGCAATTGCCCTTTGCACCACAGTCCGTCCGGGCGGTCATCGAGCAGCAGTTGGCCAATTGGATCCTTGACGCCGTGCTGCCAAAGCGCTATCAGTTTCCCCTCGTTCTCCTGGATTGTTTTGGTATAGGCGCCTGGCTCGACCAGGTCGCCGCCCTCGTCGATGTTGTTGTAGGGAGACAGGCAACCCTCAAACGATCCATCTTCAGTGAGGTTTTTTACCGCCATCCGAAACTGACGTTGCTTGTTTTTCATCTTCGCTCCTGATTCACGTTTGGGACTGTTACTTGTCGCCGCCAACCTTGATGCGGGCCGCGGGGGTTGCGCTCTGCATGTTCTGCACGGGCGCGAGATTGACCTGAACGAAGTGTTCATCGCCGCCAGCAATAGGATTCTTTCCTTCGTGGTGCCGCACTTCATTGATAGACTCGATGCCATTTTGCAGAGAGGTTGCATATCCGGCCATGCGGGCCTGGAAGTCCGCGCGCAACAAGGCGCCGAGATCGTGACGGAAGAAGTAACCCTGCTCTTTCTCGTCGGGCGTAAGCACGCAGCGCCAGAGTTCCTGCTCCCAGCGCGTGAGGTGCGTCATCAACGTGAAGCGTACGAACTGATCGGCGAGCGCTTCGATGTTCGAGAAGGTCGCCTTGGAGAGATCGCCGACGATGGTGGGGAAAACAGAGAACCAGCGGCAAATTTCTGGGATGGTAAACATGCGGCTCTCAATGAGCTGCGCATCGGCCGCCGAGAGACCGATGCTCTCGTAGACCAGGCCGCCTTCGAGGATGGGGGCTTTGTGCGGATCGGAATAGGTCTTTTCCCAGTCTGCGCGGAATTTATCCGCGTCCTGGTCGTTTTTGAATTTGGCCGGATGCTTTAGCACGTAGGGGACGCGGCCGCCCTTGGCGTAGAAGTTGGCGACGTTGCGCTCTTGCGCGATAGCGGTGCCGATGGACTGGCGCGCCATAGTGATCGGACTGTAGCCGCGGACCCCGTCCCACCCGAGGCCGCGGAGATGGAGGATGTCTTGCGGCTTGTCGCGCTGGACAGTGTAGATTTTGTCGGGCTGATGCTCCTCGCGCACGACGTAGACAAGGCGCTTTTGCCCGGTCTTTTCGCGGTCGGGGAAAACCATCTGCGGCTGAATCGGATAGAGTTCAACCGCAGTCCCCGTCCCGGAGCGGCGCACGATTTTAGCAAAGCCATTGCCTTGCAGAACGGAATGCGATGTGAGCAGTTCAGTAAAATTCTGCGTGGTAATTTCGCAGTTTGGAGCGTATTTCAACGCCGCGTACATGGGATGCTTGAGCGCCAGCTGTTTGGTATCGCCGGAAGCCTGCATCATGTCGAGGCCGAGAAATCCGACGGATTCGGAGATGACTTTGTTACAGGCCCAGACGGCGCTGAGACCCATGGCTGTTTCGGTCGAAACCGGCTCGCCCGACCAGGCGGGAAGACCCCCCGAGAGCGCGGAGTAGATGCCGTAGTAGCCGTTGCGCGCGTACCAGCCGGCGCTGATCGTGTCGAACGCGAACGCGGCGGCTTTCGTCATGCGCCTGGCCGCGCTCTTGATTGTCTTGAACATTACACGCTCCGGACTACGGGAGAGATAAAGTCGCCTATTTCCTCAGGCGCGACAATGGCGCGCGCCAGGGCCGTGATCGTCGCGGCGATGCCGTCAATCTTTTCGCGACACAAAGTCTTGTCGGGCTTGATGCAGCCCGCTGCATCGAGGGATACGATCACATTGGAAGCCATCCAACGAAGTACGGGGTTACCGCCATGCGCGAACTTGCGCGTAAGTACTAACTCCATCAGCCGCTTGGTTGGCGCGTTGAGACTAAGGAAACCCTGCCGGATGGGAACCATAGTGAAACCGTCGCCGGTGAGTTGGGTGACAAGCTGCTGCGCGTTGTAGGGGTCGTAGGCGATCTCCTGAATCTCAAACTCGCCGGCGACCTCATTGACCTTGGCCCGAATGAAGTCATAATCGATCACGTCTCCATTCGTGAGGATGAAGAGTTTTTGACGGGCCCAGACGTCGTAAGGGACGCGATCGCGCCTGCTACGCTTCTCGATTGCCTCTCTCGGCAGAAAAAAGAAGGGAAGTATCGACCATCTGAGATCGTCTTCAAATGGCGGAAACAAAAGCCCTAACGCTGAGATATCAGTCGTCGTCGAAAGATCTAGAGCGCCGGTACATTTGCGGCCACGCAGGCTTATGGGATCGACGACAAAGTTGCACAAATCCCACTTGTCCATTGGCATCCAGGCGCTATGGCCGGATGTCCAAACGGACAGCTGGTAACGAAGAAATGTGTTAAGGGCTGAGGGGTCATTTTCAGCCTGAGCCGCCTGGCGGCGCATCTCCTCGATGCGGATAATGGTGCCGAGCGCCGGCGCCGCTTTGATCCAGTTCTTTTCATTCTTCCAGCCGTTGGGATCCTTGATGTCTTCGCCGTCGAGACCGCAGATCCACCCAAACCAGGTGTCATCTGGAATGATGCCCTGCAGAACCTTGGCGACGTACTCGCGTTTGTTCCAACAAACTGAATGGCGGTCATAACCACTGTTGGTAATCGCAAACATCAGCGAGTTCGGACGCTTGCCCGACGCCGAATCAAATACCTCCCAAACTCCTGAGCTCACATGCGCGTGAAGTTCGTCAAGGACCGTAAACGACGGACGCTTGCCGAGAAGATTTTTGTCCTCAGAAGACACCGGCTCGAAAAACGAAGCTGTCTCCTGGACGCACATATTACCAACGCCGCACTGAATCCGCTGGCGTAGATAGTCGGAGTCCTCGACCATCTGCTTCGCATTGTTGAATACCACCTTCGCGGTGCCTTTGTCGGTGGCCGCGCTATAGACCTGAGCACCCGGCTCGCCAAAAGCATACAACTCGTAAACAGCGAGGCCGGCCGCTAACGGGCTCTTGCCGGTGCCGCGTGCTTGTTCAACATAGGCGTATTTGTAACGACGGAACTTAGTGGCTTCCCATTTCCATCCGTAGAGGATCCAAAGCATGGCCTGCTGGTCGGGCCGGAGTTCGAACGGCTTGCCGGCCCACGCTCCCTCATGGTGGCTTAGGAAGAGCGGAAAGAACTCGATGACGTCTTGAGCGGCCTTGCGATCGAAGACCAGGCCGCGGGCTGGACCGTCGACCAGGTCGCGTTGATGGCGCTCGATCTGGAGACGGACAAACTTCGATGTGAGGATCCGGCCGGCGAGAACATCCGCGATGTACTTTTCAGCAACACTGCGGCGCTTCGTCATATTATCCGGGTCTCATCTTCCTTCGCATGTACTCGGTGCGCGGATCGGCGGCCGCAGTCGCCTTGGACGCCGAAGGGAACGTATTGACCCGCGACCGATCAGAGGGGTTGAGACCGCACTTGCCGCAGAGCCGGCCGAGCTCGGCGCGTTCGCCGGGCTTGATGACGCGCTTGATCTCCAGCAGCTTAAGCTCGCAGATGCTGGCCACCGTCCAGCGATCGGCTGATGTGAGCCAGGGTGCCATCGTCGCGACCTCGGCCCAGAGCTCGCGGAGCTGCTCATTGTCGGCGCTTACCTTCACGCTGGATGCGTCGGGGCGCAGAGTCTTGGCGATTTCCCAATCGAGGCCGAGGACCGTGGCAACTTCGTTGGCGTTGCGGCCCTCCGCGAAAAGAGCGGCGGCCTGATCGGCAGATGGATGCGGACACCAGCGCGCCGGCGAATCACCGAGACGTCCATCGGGCCGGGGCTCTCCCGCACGCTCTCTGGCGCGCTTAGGATTCTTCTGAAACGCGCCGGTAATCGCAAGAACGTTTGTGGGTTTGCGTGGCCTGCCAGCCATTTCGGTCACCTTTTCAAAGGCTGCGTGGTTATCGATGCGCTAGAGGAGCCTTCCCTCGTCCTCAGTGCACTCCGCAGGAACTGGATTGATGCTTGGTCGGTTCTATTGGAGATTTCGGGCAAAACTTCCATTTTGTGGACGCGCGAGGACCTT
>PLEG01000307.1 GCA_003136975.1 Gemmatimonadota bacterium
CGGTCGTGGTGCACGGCGGCGAGATCGTTGGTATTGGCTCCAACCGCACGATGCGGGACAACGACGCGACGGCGCACGCAGAGTTGCTCGCGATCCGGAGCGCGTCCCACGCGCTGGAGAGTTGGCGGCTCGAAGGCTGCACGCTCTACGTGACGCTGGAGCCATGCGCGATGTGCGCTGGAGCGATAGTCCTCGCGCGGGTTGATCGTGTCGTGTTCGGGGCGTGGGACGGCAAGGCGGGGATGGGCGGGTCGGTTGGCGACATTCTGCGCCATCCGAAGCTCAATCATCGGCCGGAAGTTAGTGCTGGGGCGCTCGAGGACGAGTGCGGCGCGGTGTTGCGCGAGTTCTTCGAGGCGCGCCGGCAATGACTTCGGCGAAGTGCTATCGTAGATAGAAAAAGGGGGAGCCGCGTTTGCGACTCCCCCCTTTTTTTCGTCAGTAACGCAATCGCGTTACTCGAATATCAAACCTTGCGCTTGCGACGAATCATCGGGACGAGGCCAACGAGGCCCGTGCCGAGCAACGCCATGGAGCTGGGCTCGGGCGTTGTTGTGAAGCTCACGTCGACGCCATCCGTGGTTCCGTCGCCGTAGGTGTATAGCTGGACGCTTGTAGTACCTGTGGGCAGGAAGAACGACCGCGGCGTCCCAGACGCAAAGTCACCCGGCGTGGGATCGGCTGTCACCGGCGACGCTGATCCACCATTCGTCGCGAAAGCGGTGAAGAAATTGTCTGTCCACACGTTCATCGTCAATGGTGACGCCGACGGCGCAAATGATTGGGAGAAAACATAGTTGTAGTTGTCGGCGTTGTTCGACGTCTTCGCACCGGATACGCTCGCGGACGAAGAGGTGCTGATCCAAGCAGACGATGGAAGGGTTGGCCAAGCTCCCGGTGGACTCGTGACAACGTAGGCGTTACCACTGTAACAGGACCCACCCGAAATGACGGGGGAACAGCTCACCGTCCAGTTCAGATCCTTCCCACCAGACACTGAGGCGCCACTGTTTGTCTGCGCTCCGGCTGCGGACCCGAAGGTCGCGCATAATCCTATTAGCACTGTGGCGTGTATGCCAAAGGCCTTACGCATAATGTTCTCCGTTACAAGACGAATACAAGAAACCCGATTGATCCCGTGCAGCGGCAACGGTTGTGCCGAATCCGTCCGAAGCGAAAATTGGGGAGGCGTCCAAACGTCTAGATCATCTTAAACCGTTGCGGTATAGCGGTTTAAGTGGGCTATTTCCAACGCCGGCAGTACTGCTCCCACTAAAGAAGATGATTGATCCGGATATGTTTCCCGGAAATCTGTAGCGACGATCCCACAGTCTGTCGTGCGGCCTCCACGATTGGAGTGCACTAGGTGGCCCGTTGGGGTGGTCCGTTGGAGGGTGAGGGCGGTGACGGACAGGTGATTGACTCTTCGTTGACTGGCCTGGGCCGCCGGGCTATCTTGCAAGGCTGTGAAATCGGCGGCTCACCACCCCGATATTGGACAGGTGGCAGAGCGGTTGAATGCACCAGTCTCGAAAACTGGCGTACCCGCAAGGGTATCGAGAGTTCGAATCTCTCCCTGTCCGCTTTTTCGAGCCGCCGTCACGTCTGGACGGCGGCTTCGTTTTTTAGTTAGGGTGTTGGTGTTGGCATTTTTGAGTTGCAGTTGGACAGGTGGCCGAGCGGTTGAAGGCGCACGCCTGGAAAGCGTGTATGCGTGAAAGCGTATCGAGGGTTCGAATCCCTCTCTGTCCGTGTGTGAAGACTGATCCCGTTTGCACCAAGGTGCAGGCGGGATTTTGTTTGTCGCCGGGCGACGCCGTCCCGCGTGTAGCGCACCGATCGTGGCTGGGCCGCCGCAATGCACGCGGCGAGGCGGTGATACATTTAAGCCCATAATGACATCAAATCAGGCACGCGCGACTTCAACTGTCTGCCCGCGGTGCTCGACCGCTGGCACGGGGCGCTTCTGCACCGAATGCGGCGCACCGCTCAACAGCCCCCCGTGCGTTTCATGTGGGCAGCCACTCACGGCCGGTTCCAAGTTCTGCTACAACTGTGGGGCGGCCGCGGGCGCCGTTGCAGGCGTTGGTACGGCTGCCGGTGCGGCTGCCGGCCCCGTGCTGGCGGCGCCGCGTGTTGATACGGGTGCGACAATCGCCAAGAGGCTGCCATGGGCAGTTGCCGGAATCGCATTTCTTGTGTTGTTCGTGGTCGTCGTCAATGGCGGGCTCAATGCAAAGCGAGGATCGTCGGTAGACGGACCGGCGAATGCGCTGCCCAATCCCAGCGTCGACGCTGGTGGCGCTGCGGCGGGAGCTGCGGGGGCCGGTGCGGGGGCCGGTGTGACGGCTGCCTCAGATATCTCGAACCTTTCGCCCACCGAGATTGCCAACCGGTTATTCGATCGCGTGATGCGGCTCAGCGAGGAAGGGAAGAGCGATTCGGTAGCGTTCTTCGCCCCGATGGCGGCTCAGGCGTACCAGATGATGGAGCAGGCGCAGGGCCATCCGTTCGACGCCGATCAGCGCTTTGACGTTGGGCGCATTGGAGTGGTGGCTGGTGCGCGCCAAATCGCCAAGGCAGAGGCTGATACAATCCTCCGGCAACAACCGGATCACCTGCTCGGTTTACTGCTCGCCGCGCAGGCGGCAAAGCTGGGGGGAAATACTGCCGCGATGACCGCGTACAAGGCCGCCTTCGCACGGGTCAAAGCACGGGAGTTGGCCAAGAACCTTCCGGAGTACACGCGCCACAGAGCGGAGATCGACGCCGGCGTCTGACGCGCGGGAGATCGAAGCACACAGACTTTGTGATTGATCCCGCTCACGCGCCGCGCCGCGACGCATGGCCTGTGCGCGTGATGAGTACGAATCGTACCGACGACTGTCCGTTGTTGTTGCACAAGAATGCAGCGCATCGCAACGCAAGCAAATAATGTTGACTCACGAAAAATAGGGAGTCTTCTTCTCGTGTTTGACATTGCATTTTTCCTGCTTGACACGTGAAGAAAACCCGCTATGTCTTCACTCATGCGCAACGCTCGTGACGCCAGTTGGTATCAGTTTCTGCCCGATAAAATTTGCACGGGCATTATCGAATCATCGGGCGAGCGGCAAAGTTGCGATCTGATGGATAAATGCAGCAAGCATATGAACACTCTCGTGAGGAATCCGAGCTAGGCTTTTAATGGACACGACGTCTTAGCACGTCGTGTTTTTTTTGTGGCATTGCGTATCCTTTTTTGTGGAGGTTTGCGCTTGGCGAGTACACGGCGAGAGGCAGTTGAGGAACACGATGGCGCTAAGCAGGTGACGCGCCGCGGCTTCCTGCGTTGGGTGAGCGGAATCGGTGCCGCGGTCAGCGCTGCAGTCGTTGGGTTTCCCGCAATACGCGCATTTGTATCGCCAGTGCTCGCCGCTCCGCCTCTGGATAATTGGGTGAAGGTGGCAGACGACATTGCGTTGCTTGATGTCGGAGTTCCGGTTCGCGTGAACTTCGTGCAGAGTACGGTGGATGCATGGTTGGAGAGCCGAACTCTCAACGGTGTATGGCTGTTCACCGAGGACGGCGAGAAGTTCAAGGCCTACAATGGGCACTGCACGCACCTCGGCTGCGCCTACATCTACGACAAGGATCACAAGAATTTTCTCTGCCCGTGCCATCACGGGCAGTTCGACGTAACGACGGGACGCGTGCTTGCGGGGCCGCCACCACGGCCACTCGATGAGCTGGAAGTTCAGGTGCGCGACAGCGCGGTGTTCGTGAAATACCGGGATTTCCGACTGGGAATCGCTGAGAAGGTTGAGGCATAAAGCGATGAGCGCAATCGGCCGGTGGCTCGACAAACGACTGGATCTGGCCTCCATTCGGGAAACACTGCTGGACAGGAAGATGCCAGCGGGCCTCACTTGGTGGCACACACTGGGAAGCGCAACGCTGGCTGTGTTCGTCGTGCAGATCACGACAGGTATCGTGCTGGCCATGTATTACTCGCCGTCCCCAGACCACGCGTACGACAGCATTCGCTTCCTCGAGCGAACGGTGGCGAGCGGTTCGCTGTTGCGCGGC
>PLEG01000108.1 GCA_003136975.1 Gemmatimonadota bacterium
GGAAATGGCGGTGTGATTCTCACAGAAATGCACCTGGGACGTGACGCACCGGTTGGCACAGCGTTGATTCTTCAACTATTGCATCAGGAAAACCGCTCACTGTCGGCGATTATCGATGATTATCCACGCTATTCGATAGTGAAGGACAAGCTCCCGCTTCCGGCGGCGCCATTGGATTCGGTATACAGGAGTCTTCGTGCCGCGTTCGCGGACGCGGAGGTAGATACTCAGGATGGAATGCGCCTCACGTGGCGCGATCGGTGGATGCATGTGCGGCCATCTGGAACCGAGCCGATCGTTCGCGTCATTGCGGAGGCGCCTACCGAATCCGACGCGCGAGCATTGATTCGCGCAGGGCGAGAAGCTGTTGAGAAGCTGTCAATTTTGTGAGACGCAATCAGCTTTGGCATTTCATGTAGCGTTTTGCAGTTTGAGGCGTACTATTTAAAGAGAGAATGGTCGTCCAGGGCACGCGGATTGCGACGTATTCTCGACAGTTGGACTCACCCGCGAGGTGGTTATGAGAATTACTGCTTTTATCGCCAGTGTTCCATTGTTGGCCGGCGCGCTCTCCGCGCAGACCGCGGCGAATGGCCGGCTGCCCGGCGAGGGTGGGCAGGGTGTCACGGTGAAGCTGCTCCCGCCGTCTCCTCAAACGCACGAGCCGCTGCGCTACGTGTTGAGCGAAGATGCATACGTTGCCGCGTTCGTCGTGTATCCTGGCGCTGGTGTGCGGTTGCTCTATCCAACTGTAGATGTGCCAGAACGCGTGCACCGCGCCGGCTACAATACCGACCAGCTGATCGGTGTGTCATTTGATAACGACATATATCGCGTAGTGCTCGGGCCCATGCTTTCGGGTCCGGCTTATCTGTACGTGATAACGTCTCGTCATCCACTCGACGTTGCGCGTTACGTGCACAGGCCAATGCGTCTTGCGTCGGCAATAGGAGAGCGTGAGGCTCGTTCTTTCTACACCGACGTCGCGTTCGATGCGCTATTAAACAATGCTGTTTCGCTCGGCGACGATACGTCGTGGGATTCGGACGTGTACATGCTCTGGGGCAATAGTGAGTCGGCGGCGAGTTATGCCGACGTAACGTTGTCACGCAGGGCGTACACAACCATGCTGTGCTCCGATGGCACGATGCACCAAGTGCCGATCAACTATCCGTTCATTGGCTGCCCCGGCCAGGCGCGCATCAGGCCGACCGCGCGCGTGGCCGCTCAGCTGCAGCAGTCAGCATCAGCTGCTGCGACGACCGCGATCCCGACACAGCAGAAAGCATTGACTGGCGAAACTGCGACTGTGCTTCCGACCATCGTCGGAGCGCACATCACGGACGCACAACGGCGCATGGCGATCCAGCGCGAGGCGGCATCGCAGAGAGTCATGTACACCACGGCGAATGGCGATCAAGCTGTAGCGACGCCGCAGACCGAGTCAATTTCGCAAACACAGCTTCAGGCGATAGATGTGCGGCCGGAGCGTGGCGCCGCTGAGAATGCGCGCAGGAATCGCGATGCAATCCGTGGCCAATACTCGGTGGAGCAGCGCGAGCAAGGCCGCCAGAGAGAGCTAAACGGCGGTAACGGTGGAACGGCGGGGGCGCCGCAACTTTCGCCCAATCCGCGGCTTTCGCCGAACCCGTCGCTGGCGCCGGCTCCCGGTTTCAGCTCAAACCGCGCGCAGTCGGACGCTCCGCGAGGGGAGCGCCCGCAGCGGGACCTGGGAAACGAACAGCACTCCGCTCAACGGGAGATGCGCGGATCGGAGATGCACGGATCTGGGCAGTCCCGGATGAGTCAGCCACAAATGAGCCAGCCGACGCCTTCAGCGCCCGCCCCAGCGGCGGACAATTCTGCCAAGGAACGGCCGGCTGCCCGCATTCAGCAGTAGTCAGGGACACGCGGCATCGAGTGGGCGGAGGGCCGGCACCAGCTGGTTTTCCGCCTGCTTCCGCTATCGGCATAGCCCGCTACCAGCACGAGCCCTAAATTGGGCTGCATGCGGCAGCCGCGCCTTTTTGGCCGGCCTCTCCCCAAACAACAGACTCATTGCATGTGTGGAATAGTCGGGTATATCGGTGATAAAGGTGCGAGCCCCCTCCTCTTAGAGGGTCTCAAGCGGCTCGAGTACCGCGGTTACGACTCGGCGGGGATCGCGGTAATCGACCCGGAGGGGGAACTGCACACGCGCAAGCGCGCNNGGCAACGGGGTCGAGACACGTAAGGCGGCCGGAAAAATCTCCAAGCTGGAGACTGTACTGAACGCGTTCCCGATCGCTGGCAATATCGGCATTGCCCACACCAGATGGGCCACCCACGGTGCGCCCAACGAGTGCAATGCGCATCCGCACGTGTCGATGGATGGAACGGTCGCTGTCGTTCACAACGGAATCATCGAGAACTTCTCGCTGTTACGCAGCAAGCTGCAGGCACTCGGTTACAAGTTCGTCTCGGAGACCGATACCGAAGTGCTCGCGCATCTGATACAGGAAGCGTATGAGGACTCGCTCGAACAGGCCGTGATGGACGCCCTCTCGCAGGTCGAGGGGACGTACGGAATCGCTGTGGTGTCCAGTCGAGATCCAGATAAGCTCGTCGCGGCCCGTCAGGGAAGCCCGCTGCTGCTCGGGCTGGGTGAAGGGGAGTATTACGTGGCAAGTGATGTGTCCGCAATTCTGGCGCATACTCGCCAGGTGGTGTATCTGGACGACGGGGACATTGCGGTGCTGGATCGTAATGGCTATCGCGTGCTCGACATCAACGCGCGCGAGATGCGGCGCAGCGTGAGCAAGGTAGACTGGGATCTGGGGCAGATCGAGCGCGGTGGATATCAGCNNAGCACTTCATGCTCAAGGAGATATTCGAGCAGCCGCAGACGATCGAGAACACGATGCGTGGCAGGCTTCTCGATGACACGGGAACCGCGAAGCTTGGCGGTCTCAACCTGACTGACGAAGAGCTGCTCCGTTTTGACAACATAGTTCTCACCGCGTGCGGAACGAGCTGGCATTCGGCGCTAATTGGCGGGATGATGCTCGAAGACCTCGCTCGCATCCCAACCAAGGTCGAGTACGCATCTGAGTTCCGTTACCGGAATCCGGTGGTGACCGATCGCACGTTGTGCATCGTGATATCGCAGTCGGGCGAGACGGCAGACACGCTCGCAGCCATGCGGGAGGCCAAGCACCGCGGTGCGCGCACGCTCGGGATCGTGAACGTGGTTGGATCAACGATCGCGCGCGAGTCAGATGGTGGATCGTACATTCATGCAGGACCCGAGATCGGTGTTGCTTCGACCAAGGCGTTCTCGAGTCAGGTCACGGCGCTGCTTCTGTTCACGCTCAAGCTTGCGCGGCTGCGCGCGTTGTCGCCGGTTCGTGGACGCGAGATTGTGGATGCGTTGCACGCGCTTCCGGGTCAGGTCCAGAACGTGCTGGATCGTGCGGAAGAAATCGAAGCGCTGGCCGAAGAATTCAAGCGCGCGTCGAACTTCTTGTATCTCGGTCGCGGCTATAATTTTCCGACGGCACTCGAAGGCGCGCTCAAGCTGAAGGAGATCAGCTACATCCACGCCGAGGGATATCCGGCTGCTGAGATGAAGCACGGGCCGATCGCGTTGATCGACGAGATGATGCCGGTGGTGTTCATCGCACCGCACGATTCTGTGTTCGAGAAGGTCGTATCGAACGTGCAGGAAGTGAAGGCACGCAAGGGCAAGGTGATCGCGATAACGAGCCGGTCGGAGCCGTCGCTCGAGGGACTGATCGACTACGAGTTCCGGATTCCGGAGACGCTGGATCTGGTGACGCCGATCCTCGCGTCAGTGCCGCTACAGCTGCTTGCTTACTACATCGCGGTGAAGCGCGGATCGAATGTTGACCAACCGCGGAACCTGGCCAAGTCGGTGACTGTGGAGTAGCGAAGTTCCGCCATGGCTTGGGCTATTTACCGGATCACGATTGCGCGGACGATATGGATGATCGAGTCGGCCGGTTGAGTTCGGCCAATCACGATAACCTGCGCCAGACCGGGTGCAGCGAAACTCACATGCACGCTGCGTCGATTTATCCGCAACTCCGAGGTACAACCCTCATTTGGGCGTGGCGTGTAGACGCGCTGATACGGGACGATCTCTGCTCGCGAACCCACAACGGACGCGACAGTCGTGTCCTCGCCCGTGCACCCGCCACCGTAAGTTGCGAACCCGACCGACACTGGGTCGCCAGCGTGCGCTGTGTCGGGCACGGCAATCATGGAAGAGTCGCCGTAAAAGTCCACCGTCGCGAGTCGCAGTGCCGATTGACCCGGTGTGCGACCTTGCTCGGCTAGCGGCAACAACGGAGCTGTGTCCGGTGCCCCGGGCGTGTCCCGGCACCCTGCGAGCGCGATGCCGAGCAACGCGCTGAACACCACGCACGCCAAACGCATGGGTTGTGGATACATAGCACTCTCCCCGGAGTGAAACGGCGAACGTCTAACGCAAGTCTTCAGCCTGGGAGACTCTCGCAACGCCCGTTCCGGTCACATCACACTCGATCAGACTAGCTCGTCCGAATCAACCAGGAGATTCGGCCCGTAACTGGGCGAAGCTACCTACTGCATGACCGCGTAGTACACCACGTAGATCCACGAAAGAAATCCGTGGATGATTGCCCAGATTATCGAGTGGTGCACGCTCCACGATATCGCAATGGCGAGCGCTGATCCAAAGCTTACTCCGGCCTTCGCGGCCTGGAAGGTTCTGTGAATCGGGCCGCGGCGCGGGGGCTCGTTGTCATAGACTGGTCCGCTGTATGTCATCGACTCTCCGTTAGTACGTTGCCACGCGCGCCGTCGGCCAGCAGCTTGGTGCTGAAGCGCTGGCCTTCCGCGATTCGCTCGACTTCAACCGCGATGGCGTCCACCGATTGTTGAAGCTGAGCGAACCGCTCGTCAAAGTTCTGCTGAGGTAGCGCCTGTATTCCTTTCCCGCGGTTGAATGCACGGAAGGTCAAGGTGCCGATGAAGGCGAGGCTGCCGATTGACCCGATGATGACGCACATGACAACGGCAAAACTATATACGTCTGGATCCATCGTTCCTCTCCCATATCGTCGTAACATTTCGGTGCGAGCCGGGCTCAAGTCCCGAATTTAGCGAGGATCCTGGCCCTCCTCGCCATCTTCCTCTTCCTGAGCCCGTGAGTGAGACACCGTCGTCCCGGAGTGGGTTGCCACGCTCCGCCGGTCATGGGCCGATAACCCAGCAGCGCACGCCGGAAGAGCGGGCGATGGTGCGGCGGCGCGGATTGGCGCAATGTTATTTTTTGCCAGAACGGCGTTGAGCGCGGTCAGGTCTCTGCCGTTGACGGCTTGCCAGTTCGTGAGAACGGTCTTTAGCTGCGCGCAATCTGCGGCGTAGCCTCGCTGGGTTGCGCTAGTTGGCGCCATGTCCGCGTTGTCGAGCGCGGAGAGTGCGCGGCCCATCGTGCCGTTCACCCTTACGAAGTCGGGCGCTGGAGGTGGACCGCCGCGAGCGAAGCCTCGGGCACCGGGGGAAGTAGAGCCGCCAACCGCCTCCAGCTTCGCGTCGAAGACTTTCGCCGCGGCAACTACCTCGGCCGGTTGATTCGTAGCTGTCAGTGAGGCGACCGCACTGCGCATCGCCGCAACCTGATTGTAACCATCCCAGGATTCCTTCGCGCCACTATAGATCTTGATCAGGAGATCGTTCTGCGCGCGCATGTCGGCAGCGGTCGCGGCCGAGCGCGGGTCGTTCTTGACGGTCACGCTCTGGATATAGCTCTTGCCGTCAACAGTGAGCTTGAGCGTGTAAGCTCCCGGCATTGCGAATGGGCCTTCAGGCGACGCCGGGGTAAGACCGGGGTTGGCGTTGATCTCGTAGCTATGAGTGAATGCCGGTGGCGCGTCGTAACGGAAATCCCAATTCGTGCGATTGGTTCCAACATTGGTGGACAGTGACGTGGGCGGCGCGATCCAGAAGTTCGGCTCCGGCGGCTCGGCGGCTTCCTTGACAGCAGCGCTCGGTGTGCTCGACATGTGCCGTACGACACTGCCAGNNCGATTACGTCGAGCGCGATTGGCGACGACGGCGCCGCAGCGAGTGAGTAGTAGATAACTACGCCGTCCGGCGGATTCAGTGCGTGCGGAACTTCGGGCGGAAAGGGAGTGTCAGCGTTTACGTTGCGACGAACCCGGATTGTCTCATCAGGTTTGAAAAGATGAACCGGTTCGGCTGCGATCGCTGGCGTCACCTGTCGAAGCACCGCGTAGTCATCGAGTACCCAGATTCCGCGGCCGTACGTCCCGATCACAAGGTCATTGCCGTGAAACGTGATGTCGCGGTACGACGTATTGGGAAGATTCAACATGAGCGATTGCCAGCTGTCACCGTCGTCGAACGAGACGTACACTGAGCTCTCCGTTCCCGCATACAGCAGACCCGGCTTCTTTGGGTCCGCGCGGATGACGCGCGCAAAACTGCCACTTGGCTGGTCGGCACGCATTCCGTTCACGATCGACGTCCATGTTTTGCCGTAGTCGTGCGTGCGATAGAAGTGTGGTGCGTAGTCGCCTGTTGTGTGGTAATCGATCGCTACGTAGGCCGTAGCCGCATCCTGATGTGACGCGTCGATAGCGGAAATATCGGCGCGCGTTGAATTCGGAAGATTGGGGACCGAGACGTCCTGCCACGTTGCGCCATGATCTCGCGTCACGTGTATCACGCCGTTATTGGTGCCGACCCAGATCGTTCCCACCGCAACGCTCGAGGCGGACATCGATTCGATCGCATTACGGTTGGGTGCGGGGCGTGCGGCACCACTTGTAGCGGGGACCGCAGCGCCGGCCGCGGGCGGTGTCTCGCCCTTTCGATACGTGAGGTCAGGGCTGAGCTTCTTCCACGTCACCCCACCGTCCGTCGTTGATGCAACATACTGGAAGCCAGCGATCAGCTCGTGCTGGTTGATTGGCGAGAATAGAATTGGTTGTGAGGATGTTGTGCGTATTTCGGTGTTTGGATCCGCGGCTGGGCTGACATTGATCCACTGCTCGGTCGGATACGTGATCTTCAGAATCCCGGACCCACTCGAGTAAACAAGATTTGGATTGAGCGGATCAGCGACGATGGTGCCCCACTCCCAACCTGGAACTGGACTCCAATCCAGCGGAGTGATCTCGCCCAGATTCCCGCGGCTGCGCGTGCGGACCGCACCTGCGTCCTGTTGCGTCGCGTACACCCAGTAAGGGAAAGAGTTATCGGTGGAGAGGTGATAGACCTGTTCCGTCGACTGGTTGTACCAGGAGCTCCAGCTTGCACCGCCATCGAGTGATATCGTAGCGCCCTGATCGACGCCGAAGAACATGCGCTGGCCGTTCGTTGGATCGATCCACATCTGTTGCGGATCGTCGCCGCCGGGTGCGCCCTTGAATCCTGTGAATGTGTTGCCACCATCGGTGGATTTGTAACTCGACGTGCTAACCGTGTAAACGATGTCCGGATTTTGCGGGTCAACGTACACGCCGCAGTTGTAGCCACCCTGTCCGTTGGCGATGCGATGATCGGCCGCGTCCATCTGGCGCCAGCTCGTGCCGCCATCGTCGGAGCGATACAAACCGGAATTCTGGATGAGGTACATCCGTTGCGCGTTGGTATTCATCGCGACCGCGACCGACGTGCGGCCGGCGAGTCGGGGCAGGCCCGTCGCGCCGCTGATGTCCTTCCATGTCAACCCTTCATCAGTTGACTTGTACAGTGCAGTGCCGGTGACTCCGGGAGTTGCGCTGGGCGTGCTGGCGAGCGGCACGCCGGGAGCGACGTAATGTCGAACGGTGGTCGCGAGGATGACGTTGGGATGATCGAATGCGCGGGCGAGTTTCTGTATTCCCGTCTCGTCATCAATATAGAGTGTCTTGCTCCATGTCTTACCGCCATCGGTGCTGCGGAACACGCCGCGCATGTCGGACTTGGCGTGCACATTGCCCTGTGCAGCAATCATTACGAGGTTCGGGTCGCGCGGGTCCACGAGAATAGACGGGATTTGCTTTGTCGCGTCCAGGCCAAGATGCTCCCAGGTTTTTCCAGCGTCGGTTGACTTGTAAACCCCGTTGCCTTCGTTGATCCCACCGCCGGTAATCATGTCACCCATTCCAACATAGATGACATTCGGATCGGACGGCGCCACTTCTATAGAACCGACTGATGACGCTTCCGTGACTGCGTCAAAAATCGGGAACCAGGTGTGGCCGGCGCTTGTCGTTTTCCATACGCCGCCGAGTGGGAGACCGGCGTAGAAGACGCCAGGCTGGCCAACGGCTCCCGTGACCGCGGCAACGCGGCCAGCGCGGAAGGGTCCGATATTACGCCAAACCAGTCCGGCGAAGAGATCCGACGGCACGGACGGTGGAGCGGGGATCGGATGCCGCGGTGGCACCGCGGCTATGGTAATAAATCCGGTGAGGAGCAGCGAGGCTCCGGATATCCATGCGATTATCGAACGACTCTTCGTCATACAGATGCGTCCTCGTAGTAGGGAACAACAGTCGGCACAAGCATACGCGCCATGGTTGCGGTCCGAACCGCCGCCGACCAATTTTTATGAATTCTTCTTTCTGGAGTGAAACATGGATGAACTTATCAATCTTGTCGCGCAGCGGACTGGAATCCCGGCGGACAAGGCCCAGATGGCCATCCAGACGGTCGTGGGCTTCATCAAGGAGAAGTTGCCTGCGCCGATCGCCGCCGAGGTCGATAACCTCATGGCTGGCGGCACGAGCGGTGCCGGAGGCATGATGGGCGAGATTGGCGAGTTGGGCTCGCTCGCGAAAGGACTCGGCGGGATGTTCGGCAAGCAGTCTTAACGTCGCAAAAGGGGACTGTCAATCAAGCAAAGAGGCCGCGTTCCGAACTGGGACGCGGCCTCTTTGTATGCAAACCCCCATTACATGTCAGGCTGCCTTTAACTCTGACGTGCAGTGCGGGCAGCGTGTGGCGCTGATGGGAATGTCCATGGCGCAGTATGGGCACGGCTTTGTGGATGGCGCTCCCGCTGGCTTCCTGTACACCTTGTTGGCGGAACGCACGACCATGAATATCGCGAGTGCGACAATCAGGAACGTGATGATGTTGTTGACGAACATGCCATAGTTCAGCGTCACGGCGCCGGCCGTCTTTGCATCGGCGAGTGATGCGTATGGCGGAGCGGTCTTGATACCGTCCTTCAGGAGCACGTACATATTCGAGAAATCAACGTGCCCAAGCGCGAGCCCGATGGGTGGCATTATCACGTCGTCCACGAGCGACTTCACGACTACGCCGAACGCGGCGCCGATCACCACGGCAACTGCCAGATCAAGGACATTGCCGCGCATGATGAATGCTTTAAAATCATTCCACATCGACCAGCTCCTTCCAGGAAGGTGAGTGCCGACGAAAAAAAGATATGGACTCAAGGGAAAGCCGCTAGTGAGCCGGGCGAACTGCAATCCGCAAGCCCGCGAATGAGGGACAAGCGGATTGCAGTAGTCGGCGATCAGCTCACGGTGAGCGTCTTCGTCATGCCGTGCATGAAGTGAGGCTTGCCGTCCTTCGCATCCGGGACGAAGCAGATAAGCGCGTAAGTTCCTGGCGTGATATCGGCCGTGAAGTAGGTGGTCCCGCCTACGAAAGGCGACATGCCGCCGATCGCGGCTGCTGGCGGAGGCCCCGCCGGCTTGGCAATCCAGGCCAGCAACTGATCCACGGTCTTACCTGGAGCGAGGCGCACCAACTCCACCTCGTGCATCTGCGTAGCCGCGTTCTTGACAGCGAACGTGTGCATCCCGGAGCTGAGTGGTGTTGACAGATCGAAGGCGTAGTTGCTGAGAGTAATCGTCATGTCGGCCGTTGGCGCCGCGGCTTGTGCGCCCGCTGGTGCAGGTGTCACCGTGAAGGGATATACCATCCCTTTCGCGAAATGCGGAACGCCACCGGGAACGTCAACGAGGCAGATCATGGCGTAGCTGCCGGGTTGCAGGTCGATTGTCGCGCTTGCCGACTTGCCTGGATCTGGCGCGTTCGGGCCACCTTCGAACATGGCCCACATTGGCGGAGCCGCTGGTTTTGCGAGTGCCTCCTCCAGATTCGCCAGCGTCTTTGCGCTGTCCAGGCGCACGATCTCGATGTGATGAAGAGTTGTTCCATCGTTGACGAGATTGAACGTCGTCATCCCCGCTGGAATCTCTTTTGGCGCCGTGTAGGCGAAATCCTTCGCGTGGACGGTGACTACATTCGGCGCCGGCGCTGGCGCCGGTGCGGCAGCGGCAACGGTCGCTGCGGTTGCCGAATCTGTTTTCGCGCTTGCCGCGTTCTCCTTCGGCGCGCAGGCGGTCATCACAAACACAAACGTTCCTGTCAGAGCTAAACAACTGCGCATCGATTCCCTCTGAGGTTGCGGGTCACCGGCGAAGATAGGCCCTCCGGGTGCCGTGTCAACGGTCAGATTCATCGCGCTGAGCGCAGATTTGCCTGGCTAGCTAGCGACGCCCGCTGGCGTGTTGAGCGGCGGCTGCAGATGTCGCGCTTCGCTCGCGCTCACTGGGCGTCGTTCGCCCACCTGTTGGCGCCACATCGCGTAGTAGAGTCCCTTCTGCTCCAACAGATCCGCGTGATGTCCAGATTCCACGATGTGGCCACGCTCGAGTACGAAGATCGTGTCGGCGTGCATGATGGTGGAGAGTCTGTGCGCGATTAGAATCGTAATCGCCTCGCGCCGCGTCGCGATATCACGAATGGTGCGGCTCACTTCTTCTTCGGTTATGGAGTCGAGCGCAGATGTGGCTTCGTCGAAGATGAGCAACGACGGACGTCTGAGTAACGCGCGCGCAATCGCGAGTCGCTGGCGTTCGCCGCCCGAGACTTTCACACCGCCCTCGCCGATCATTGTATCCAGTCCCTTGTCAGCGCGATCGAGAAGGCTGTCGGCGGCAGACTCATGCAGGACGCGCAAACAATCCGCGTCTGTCGCATCTGGACTGACGAACCGAAGGTTCTCCGCGATGGTTCCGGAGAACAGCTGCGCATCCTGCGCGACGAGTCCGATGCGAGTGCGAAGCGCGTCAAGCTCCACGTCGGTGCCGGATGTTCCGTTGTAAAGAATCCTGCCGTGAAGCGGATGGTACAGGCCGAGTAGCAACTTGACGAGCGTGGATTTGCCGGCACCCGATGGGCCGACGAATGCAATCGTCTGGCCGCGCTCTGTCTGGAACGAGACATCGGTGAGCGCCGGCGATGACGCGGAACGATGCTGGAAAGTGACATTGTCGAACGCGAGTCGCGTGAGCGGTCCAATCTCAACCGGGTGCGCAGGTCGCGGGTCTGGCGGTATGGCGAAGACCGTTTCCAGGTTCGCCATCGACGCTTCGGTCTCCCGATACGTGTTGATGACGTTGCCGAGCTCCTGCAGCGGACCAAAGATGAAGAACGAGTAGATGAGTAGCGCGAAGAATTGACCGACTGATATTTGCTGGGCAAATATGAGATACAGCATCAGAAACAGGATCGACGTGCGAAGGAGATTGACACACGTGCCCTGAATGAAGCTGAGGCTTCTCAGGTAACGCACCTTCTTCAGTTCCAGCTTGAGAATCTTCTCGGTGGTCGAATTGAGACGTGTGACTTCCTGTTCCGTGAGTCCCAGGCTCTTCACCAGCTCGATGTTGCGCAGCGATTCCGTGGTCGCGCCAGCGAGCGCCGTCGTCTCGGCGACGATCACCGTTTGAACGCGTTTTATGCGGCGGCTCAACACCGAGCTGAGCACGGCGAGCAGCGGTACCGTGAGCAGGAAGGCCGGCGCGATCGCCCAGTGAACCTTGTATGCATACACCATCACGAAAACGACGCCGACGATCGTCGTGAAGAGAACGTTGACCGAAGCGGTGATGAACTTCTGCGCGTCCAGCCGTGCCTGCTGAATCTTGCCGAGCGTCTCGCCGCTACGCTGGTCTTCGAAGAGCGAATAGGGAAGCTCGAGCGAGTAACGGATGCCATCGGAATACAGGTCGGCACCAACGCGCTGGGTGACGACGTTGACGAAGTAGTCCTGGAACGCCTTCGCGACGCGAGAGACGAAGGCAACACCGACCGCGGCTCCCAGCAGCACGCTCACACCGCGCACGAACTGCATCGTGGTGTACTGCCGGAACTTTGTGGCGTAGTTGTCGATGACGTACCGGAATATGAGCGGATCCAGCAGCGAGAATATCTGATTCACAGCCGCCAGGAGTAGCGCGAGCAGCACCAGTCGCCAGTATCGCTTGAGGTAGCGGGCGAGAAGCCTCATGAGTCGCGTGAGCTATGTGTTTCCATGTGCCTTAAATGTAGGAGGACAACTGTAGTGGAGGCGCCGGACTGCCAACTTCGCCGCGAAAATGCGAAATTGGTGGATGCGAGTAGTCCTCCAGAGGGTATCGCGCGCCTCCGTCAGCATCGGGGGCGCCGTGGTTGGCGAGATTGACGTTGGCCTGTTGGTCCTGGTGGGATTCACTCATGACGACGGCAGCCGCGAAGTCAGCTGGATGGCCGACAAGGTGCTCGGCCTGCGCGTATTCTCGGACGCGGATGGGAAGATGAACCGTTCGATCACCGATTTGTCCGGCTCGATCCTCGTCGTGTCGCAGTTCACGCTCTACGGCGACGCCCGAAAGGGACGGCGGCCTTCCTTTGTCGCCGCCGCGCGGCCAGACGTCGCCGTTCCGCTATATGAGGCCTTTATCTCGGCGCTGCGCGGCGGTGGCGTAGCCGTCGCGACCGGCGAATTTGGGGCGGATATGCGGGTCGATCTGGTGAACGATGGTCCCGTGACTCTGGTCCTCGACCGGCCTGCGATCGCGACTGAATAGGTCGGTTCCAGAGCGCTGACCGAGTATTGGATCGGCTGAGAGTGGACGGCGGCGCAGCTACGCGGTAATCTCTCAGCATGCATACTCCGAGACTTGCCTTGCCTGGGTGGTTGGCGCCGTTGCTCGCGCTCATCACGTCGTTTTCCATCGCGCCGACCATCGCCGTCGCGCAACGACCGATACTTTCCCGCAACGTACGCCAGTACGTCGCAGTCGATACCACGATCGTCGCGCTGGTTCACGCGCGGATTATCGATGGGACCGGCACGCCGCCACGCGAGAATCAGACGCTCGTCCTGCGCGACGGGAATATCGCGACGATGGGCGATGCCGCATCGGTGCAGATACCGGCTGGTGCGCAGATCCTGGATCACCTTTGCCATGGCGACGCTGCGGGCAGATTCCTGCAGCCCCGCCAGCGCACGCATGATCGGCACGCCGGACTTGAGCAGCGTATACATTTGGCGGCTGAACAACAGCCGGTCGTCCAGCGTAACGCGCGGGGAGATGAGGCGCGCGAGCCAGCTGTCGCGCCGCGCCGTGCTCGGTGCCGCCGTCGGCGCGATGTCGACCGGCGATATGCCGGTATTGGCCAACTGGTCGGCGACGGCGCCCGTATCGCTGTCCTCGAGCACGCCGGTTACCAGTTCGCCCCTGGCGTTTCTTCCCTTGTACACAAAATAAGGCATCAGTCCTCGAGCTCGGAACTGATGCGTATCGCCTCGGCCAGCGTAGTCCTTCCGGCAAGCACCAGTTGCCCCGCATGGTGGCGCATGCTCTTGCCCGCCATATGCGTGAGCGCAAGTTCGGAAAACTCGGTCGTGTCCTCCCGGTTCACCGCCGCGGTAAGCGCCGCGTCCATTTCCAGCATTTCGTAGACGCCGGTGCGCCCGGCGTAGCCGGTGAGGTGGCAAAACTGGCAGCCGCGCCCGCGCATCATCTGCACCGGCTTGCCGTC
>PLEG01000165.1 GCA_003136975.1 Gemmatimonadota bacterium
CCGACGCGCCAATTACTGCGCGGGGCAGGTGCATCGCCCGCATCTCGCCAGGTTCTTGTTCCACTGCATCGTGCGGTACCGAGCCGGCATAGCCGACTGTTTCACCAAGAAAATGGCTGCATGCCACCTGAATTCTCTCGTAGGTCTTGAGGGCGTCGCGCTCCTCACTTGCATTGACAAGCACTTCCAGCGGTGCGTCCGTGAAATTCTCTCGCACCAGCTTGATGAGCGCGTATGAGGAAGTGATCGCGATGATATCGTGCGTGGTGACAACTATCATTCGCGCGAACCCTGGCGCGCACGCTTCGGAGATGTCTGTCCACTTGGAGCCAGCATCCATGATGTTCAATCCTGGAGCCGCTTCCTGCAGACGCGCGCTGACCGTGGACACGCCCGTTCCGGCCATGCCCGAAGCGACCACGATACGTGGAGTGCTCAGGTCATGCGGCATTGGCCATCTCCCACATTCCGACGCTGTGCAGATTCACCGCGGTCGGCAGCTCGGCGAGCGAGATGACGGGAAGCGATGGCAATACCGGCTCAATCAGGCGGCGTACGCCGACGCGCAGACTCGGCGGCGTAACAAGCGGGACCGGACGGCCTTCAGATGAGTAAGCCTGCGACATCTCGTTGAGGTCGCGGAGCATACGGGCCAATGCGTCTGGATTGAGCAGCGCGACACCCGGCTGCGCCGTGCGCGGCGAGAAGAGTCCCGTGAGAGCCTGTTCCAGGCGTGGTCCCATGGTGATGCCGCGAACCGACGAGTCGGGTTCCGCGTACAATCTCGCAATGACGTTCGAGAGTGAGCGGCGCACGTGCTCCGTGAGTGCTTCGGGATCCTTGGTGGTGTCTGCGGAATCGCCGAGCGCTTCGAGAATCGTGACCAGGTCGCGAATCGGAATGCGCTCGCGAAGCAACCGCTGCAACACACGGTGAAGCGTGCCGAGTGAGATCTTCGTGGGGACGATGTCGTCGACCAACGCCGGGTGTGTCTTCTTGAGAGTCTCGACCATTTCCTGAACGTCCTGGCGGCCGAGCAGCTCTGCGGCATTTGCCTTGAGGACTTCCATTAGGTGTGTCGCAACAACTGTTGATGGCTCGACAACGACATAGCCGTACGCTTCCGCGTCGGCGCGCCTGTTGGTTGCGATCCATCGGGCCGGCATGCCAAAGCTCGGATCAACCGCGTCGATTCCTTCAATGGGGGAGATCACGGCGCCGGTATTGAGCGCCATGAGAAAGCGTGGCATTACTTCACCGCGCGCCATCTCACTTCCGCGAAGCTTGATCACGTATTCGTTCGATGGCAGACGTATGTCGTCGCGAATGCGCACTGGCGGGATCAGGATACCCAGCTCGACCGCGGCCTGCTTTCGCAGCATCGAGATACGATCGAGCAGATCGCCACCCTGGCGCTCATCCACGAGCGGGATGAGTGCGTAGCCGACTTCGAGCTCGATGGGATCGATCTGCAGTAAATCCCTCATGGGATCGGTCGATGTCGGCGATTCAGCCTTGGGAGCCGTGAGCGCAGAAATCGCGCTCTGCGCGCGCTTCTTCTCGGCGGCAGATGCCGCGCGTGCGAGGAATCCAAGCACCGTTGCGAGCGAAAGAAACGGCAGCATCGGAAGACCCGGCACCACTGAGAACAGGGCGAGCACACCGGCCGCTATCCACATCGCGCGCGGGTGTTTCGTCATCTGCGAGGCGACTACAGTTCCCATCTGCGTCGAGCCAGCAGAGTGAGTTACCATGATGCCTGCGGCTGTCGAGACGACCAGCGACGGGATCTGGGATACCAAGCCCTCACCTACGGTCAGGATGGTATAGGTGCTGACAGCCTGGGAGAACGGAAGTCCCTTCTGCACCACACCAATGAAGATGCCGCCAATGATATTGATGAACGTGATGATCAACGCTGCGATTGCGTCTCCCTTCACGAACTTGGACGATCCATCCATTGCGCCGTAGAAGTCCGCCTGGCGTGAGATTTCTTCACGACGACGGCGTGCATCGGTTTCGTCTATGAGACCGGCATTGAGATCGGCATCGATAGCCATCTGCTTGCCGGGCATTGCATCAAGTGTGAATCGAGCCGCGACTTCAGCGACACGTCCTGCACCCTTTGTGATGACGATGAAGTTGATGCCGATGAGAATCAGAAACAGCACGAGTCCGACGGCGTAGTTGCCGCCGATAACAAACTCACCGAATGCCTGAATGACATGGCCTGCTTCGCCGTGCGTCAGGATCAACCGCGTACTCGCGACGTTGAGCGCAAGGCGGAACAGCGTCAGCAGAAGCAGCAGCCCGGGGAACGAGCTGAATTCGAGGGGGTTGGTGGTGTACAACGCCGAGAGTAGAACGACGAGCGAGAGCGAGATGCTCGTGACGAGCAACAGATCGAGCATCACGCCGGGCAGCGGAACTATCAGCAACCCGATGACGAACACGACTGCAATTGCCAGCCCCACTTCTGCGGTGCCCTTGCTCGGGGCGGCGGTCGTAACCGCCGGATTTGCTGCTACGGCCGCCATCAGACTGTGTCTCCAACGAGGTGCGAGATCGGGCGATAGGCCCAGCGTGCGCCGCGCTCATTGCGCTGACGGATCACGAATGCGAGAACTTCTGCGACTGCGAGATACAGTTCTATGGGAATGATCATTCCCACGCGAGCTTGCTTGATGAGCGCTATGGCCAGTGGCCGGTTTTCAACTATCGGCACGCCGTTCTCGAGCGCTATTTTTTTGATGCGCTCCGCGACCTTGCGCTCGCCCATGGCGATAACGATTGGCGCGGGAGCTTTCGATGGATCGTACTGGAGAGCGATTGCGCGCCGCGTCGGGTTGACGATTACGACGTCAGCGCGCGGTACGTCCTTGAGCATCTGCTTACGCGCCAGAGCACGCCCGATAGAACGCATACGCTGCTTGAGGAGCGGATCTCCTTCGGAGTTCCTGAACTCCTGTTTGATCTCCGCCTTGCTCATGCGCATTTCTTTGGTGAACTGCCAGTACTGCCACAGGTAATCGGCCAGCGCCAACGCGAGATACGCCAGTCCGGCGGTCATGATCAACTTGACCGAGAAGTGACTGACAACCTGAAGCAGGGCGAGCGGCGACTGCTGGCTGGTGACGACGATCGAGCTGATCGCCTGCTGGCCTAGCGCCGCGTGGATAGCGAAGCCGACTATCGTGAGCTTGGCGAGCGATTTCCCCAACTCGACGAGTGCCTGCATGCCAACCAGTCGCTTGATGTTCGAAGCAGGACTGATACGCTTGAACTGAGGCGTAATGGGCTTGAGCGATAGTACTCCGTGAGCCTGTGCCGCATTCACAACAAGCGCGATCACTCCCATGGATGCAGCGACGAGCAGGATCGTTGAGAGTGTACGCCACCCCAGCATCTGAAGTGTCCTGACCGCGCCTTCAGCGGAGAACGATGTGTCGCCGGCCGATGCAAGGCCCTCGCCCATGATTGCGAACAACCGACTCGCGACATGCGGCACAACCGCCGTCAGCACAAGTGCGATGCCGAGCAGTAGAATCGCGACCGACAGCTCAGGACTTTTGGGAATGCGTCCCTCTTCGAGCGCCTCCTGGCGCTTCTTGGGAGTCGCGTCCTCTGTTTTGTCGCCGTAGTCGTCGGACATGCTTAGTGCATCCCGCCAGGCGCGATGGCGGTGAAGAAAGACGTGAGTTGTTGATCGTACTGCGTCGGCCAGTTACCGAGCGTGCTCGCAATGAATGGAAGCGCGATGCCGAGCGCGAAAAGGCCAAGGCCAATCTGCAGCGGGAACGCCACGGAAAGGATATTGAGCTGAGGTGTCGCGCGGCTGAGTACCGCGAGTGCGGCGTTTCCGACCATCACGGTGCCAATGACCGGCGCGGCGAATCGCAGCCCGACAAGGAAAAGCGTTCCAGCAAGAGAAAGAAGGTTTGCGAGCCCAGCGTGCAGATCCATCGCACTCCCAACGGGTACAGCGCGAAGGCTTGCCGCGAGCGCCTCGATCATTCCGAGGTGTACGTTAAGTGCGAGCAGGATCGTGACCGCGAAGAGCGATAGAAAATTCGCGAGCACCGGCGACGACTGCTTGGTAAGCGGATCGAGCAACGATGCGCCCGACAGGCCTATCTGAATCGCGAGCAAGTCACCGGCGGACTCTGCCGCGCCGACCAGAAGCGCGGCACCGAGTCCAATCCCAAACCCAACAAGCAGCTCGCCAATCGCGGACGCGGGTGTGATCTGCGGCACCCCGTGCATGTTGGCGTACGCGATCGGTTGAATTACGATCGTCAGCACTATCAGGAGTGATGTGCGCCATTTGACCGGAACTGTCGCAGCCGAAAAAACTGGCGCGATTAGCATCAGGCCTGTGAGGCGCAAGGCGACCAGCACCGCCACGGTCCCGGAACCGGCGGCGAACAGGTCGAAGGGGCGAACGTCGGTCACGAAATCATGGATGGCAGTGAGCGAAACAGCTCGCTCGTGTACTTGACCATGATCTGAATGATCCACGGCAACGCGATGATGAACGTCACGGCTACGGCGACGAGCTTTGGAACGAATGAGAGCGTCTGCTCCTGGATCTGAGTGACCGCCTGGATGATCGAAACCACCAGACCCACTGCGAGCGCTACCACCAACATTGGCGATGCGATGAGCAGCGCGGTCATGATCATGTTGCGCGCGAGATCGACTATGAGGACGTGTGACATGTTCTAGACGCGGAAGCTGGTCACGAGAGACTGAACGACGAGCGTCCAGCCGTCCACAAGGACAAAGAGCAGAAGTTTGAATGGCAGCGAAATCATCGCTGGCGGCAGCATGAACATCCCCATGCTCATCAACACGCTCGACACCACGATGTCGATGATGATGAACGGGAGAAACAATGCGAAACCGATCTGGAATGCCGTACGCAGCTCACTTGTCGCGAATGCCGACACCAGTGTGACAAGAGGAATCTCGTCTTCATTGTGTGGTGCGACGCCCGAGCTCATGTCGATGAACACCTGAAGATCATGGTCACGCGTATGCTTGAGCATGAACTCACGGAACGGGATGACGGCCGTTTTCATCATCTCGCCCTGTTCCATCGTGCCGTTCATCCATGGCTGCAGGGCTGTCTCATTGACCTTGTTGAGCGTCGGTGCCATCACGAAGCCGGTCAGTATGAGCGATAGCGCAGCGACCATCTGTGCTGGCGGGGCGTTCTGCGTGCCCAACGCCTGGCGCAGAAAATTCAGAACGATGAGGATTCGCGTGAATCCTGTCATCAGTAATACGAGCGTCGGAAGCAGCGTGAGTAGTCCCATCATCACGACTATTCCGACGGTTCCACTGAGCCGGAGCCCACCCGCGTCCTTGCCGCCGACACGTAGATCCATCTGCGGCGTCAGTTTCGTGAGCATTGTGTCCATGCTCGCCGACGGAGTGACTGGTGCATTCGCGGCTGCGGTGTTTGCGGTCCGCGGTCCGGCAGGCTGCGTACCTGCCGCGGCCGGACGCGTAGTCGCGCCGCGTACACCCCGGTTGGCGGCGGGCGGTGCGATCTGTGGGACCTGCGGAATTCCGTTCGCCTGTTGTGATGGCGAATTGGCCGCCCGAGTATTGGTCGAGTTTGCAGCGGCCTGAATCGCGTTCGTCACACTAGCTGCACTCGGTGTCGGCGCAGCAGCAGTGGGCGTTGTTGCCGACTGCTGTATCGGTGACTGTTGTGCGAGTAACGCCGACCTGGCTGGCGCCAGCGCGAAAAGAACGATCAATCCAACAACGGCGCTGCGGATGGTCACGCGTGCGCCCCACCTGCCAACGCCATGTTCAGCACAGTCTGGAAGTCTTCCATTGGTGCGACGTACGGAATACGCTTTTCGCCTGTGTTCCCGCCACTCGTGATTGCGGAAATGGTCGCGTTTATTTTCTTGCTTTCCGCGCTGCCGCGAATTAGCACAAGCTTGCGGAGACCGTCTGCGATAGCGTGCATCGGTGCATTACTGACACCCCTCGCTCCATCGGATGAGATTGCGAGGTCGGCTTCGGTCAACTCGGCGACTTGACGCACTCCACCGTCGCCCATGGACACGGCCAGCACCCGGCTTCCAATACGTACAACCGCCAGGCCCTGACGCTGACCCAGTGACAGTCGCTGGATAATTTCCATCTTGACAGCGCCCTTGGCGGATGCATTGGCCATCGCGTAGCGGCGAAGCACACGCATCGCGATCCCCATCGCGCCCAGAACGAGCGCCAGCATTGCCATCACCATCAGGAACGAAGGAGCACTCACGCGGCGATCTCCTCGACGGCATTCGCGCGTGGAAGGATGCGCGTGATGCGTACGCCGAACGTTTCGCCCAGGAGCACGACTTCACCCTCGGCAAACCGACGGTCGCCGACGAATACATCGATCGGCTCGCCAGCGAGTCGGTCCAACTGGATGACGGAACCACGCCCGAGACGCAAGATGTCCTGCACGGTCATCGAAGTTCTGCCAAGTTCGATCGAGATCGGCAGTGTGAGGTCGAGCAGCATCGAGATCGGGACTTCACTACTCACAACACCAGCAGCGACTCCGGTATCGGCATTGAGAGCATCGGCGCCAGTAGCGACGTTCATATTCTGATCCATTTATTCGGCGGAGATCGGTTGAGATTGGATTGCCTCGGCGATCGCCGAGGCA
>PLEG01000004.1 GCA_003136975.1 Gemmatimonadota bacterium
ACGCTTCGAGCTCCGCGACCACCGACGGATGATGTTTCGGCGTGACATGTTCGAGGATCTTGTCGGCTTGTTTGACTTTGAAGCCTTCGGTCATTGCCTCGGCTTGGATCACCATGTCAATGGCGCACACTTCGAGCAGCGCGCCGTGCACGAGCAGTAGACTGATGACGCCCGCGATCTGCTTCTCGGTGAGCGTTGAACCTTTCAGCTCATCGACACCGGCGCTGAACTGTTGTCGGCGGCGCGCGAACGCCGCGAACAGCGCGTCCTTCCGCGCACTCGGAATTGCGAGCGCCGCGACACACGAGACGCGTGAGTGCGGCGTCGAAATGAAGTNNGTCGGCCCTTGACTACTGTACTACACAGGAGTATACTACCCGGTAGCATATAACGGCAGGACCCCGAGATGACACTCCAATGGAAATTGACTGGATCCAGTTCGTCGAGACGGCGGTATTCACCAAACGCGTGCAACAACATGGCTTGGAGGAGGCGCTCCGAGCCTTGCAAGTCGAGCTCGTGAAGAGTCCCACCGCCGGCGACGTCGATGCAGGCACGGGCGGACTACGCAAGGTCCGGATACCCGACCCGGCGAGAGGCAAGGGGAAACGCAGCGGCGGTCGCGTCCACTATCTGTGGATTGCGAACCGCAAGCGGATCTACCTCCTCTTTCTCTACACCAAGGACGAGTTGGATGCGCTCTCTAAGGATCAGAAGAAAGCACTGAAAAAGATTGCGGATCGAATCGTCAGTGAGTCGCAGTAGCCGTATCAAGCACTCGGATTTGCACGACCTTACTCGAACGTCTCGCACGACCTAATCGAAGGAATGAAAACTGTGACTATGAAATCGGAACTGTTCGCTGAACTCCTCGCGTCCGCCAATGAGGCTCTCGAGCACGCTCAGGGCAAGCGAAATCTCAAATCGACGACGTTGGCTCGAATCGCTGACCCGATGGATGCGGAGGAGGTGCGAGAGGTTCGCGAGACACTGCAGGCCTCCCAGGCGGTCTTCGCGCACTACCTCAACGTCAGTACCAAACTTGTGCAGGCGTGGGAAGCGCGCCGACGCCGTCCGGAAGGACCGGCGTTGGTGTTGTTGCGAATGATGAAACAGCAGCCTGGCCTCGTCGATACGTTCTACTCCGGTGCGATGACGCAGAAGCCGAAGGGCAAGTCGTCTCGGTCGAAGAGTCATCGCTCGACTGCAACAGCCAGACGCTAGACGTCGGTTGCGCTCACTGAGCTGCGCCGACCCGGGTGGATGCGCCGCTTAGCAGAACCCCTCGGAGTTGTGCGTTGTAACCAGTTGTTAGGCAGCACTCACTTGAGCTCCGATACATCGATAAATACGTCCGCCACGTATTTGCTGAGGCGGTGCCGCTTTGGAAGACCCAGGACTCGCTTTGCGACCGTGAGTGCAGCGTTCCATTCCCCTGCCGTCGCTGGGCCATCCACATTTTGGTCGCCGGTGAAGTACACGAACACCATGTAGGCATCCTGGCCGTTGAGCTCGCGAAGAAGATAGAGGTGAGCGAGGCGATTGGCGTATTGATAGAACTTGCCACTCCACGAAACACTCGGGTCGATCTCAAGAAACGACTTGACCTCGGAAAGGCTGCGCTCGATTAGCGCGAGGCGATCCCCCTCTGCGCTGGTGCCCGGAGAGACGATCTCCGGAACATTTGCCTTTGCCTCTACAAGCAATGCACCGGTCGAGCCGAGCCGTCCCAGCGCATCCCACTGAGGGCCACGACTCGGCCAAAAGCTGTCAAGGGCGCGACGAGGGAGATGGGCACCTGTAAGGCGAACAAAGTCGTCATCACGGTACTCCGCAAACTCGTCCTGCTTTAGCGGCGATGTCCACGAGATTTTGGTGTCTTGTGCAACGGTGAGCGCTTCACGGATGCGCTGATCGAGCAGCATCGGGTTCTCATTGACGGCGCGACGAATCCACTTAAGACTCCCTCGTGCATCACCCTTTTCAACAACTCTCATCTTAACCCCCGCCTTGTAAACGCCGCCTAACGCTCGGGTTCAGCCGCGTTGCGGAGCGCAGCGCAGCAACGTCGGCTGCAACCCGTTGTTAGACGGCATAGCGGAGGCGTCCTGATCCACGAATGGTGAAATCGATCACCGAGACAACCGCCGCGCCGCTGCTGCCGGACTCGGAGCAATTCTCGCCAGCGTCTTCAGGGCCGATTTTGCTTTGGCCGTGCGCAGGGCCTTCCAATTATCGTCTGCGCGCCGGTGCTTGACGTCCGTGAGGTAGGCGTACTCGGGCGTGAGCAACCGGTGCTGCTCGGTTTTGGCTTTCATCCACGACCTGGCGAACTCCTCGAACGTCGGTGCTTGTCCGCGTGTCCAGAACGCCATCGCGACCACCCGGGCGACGGCGCCGTCCTGGAACCGGCCCGCGGTCAGGTCGCGAAGCAATCGCATGACTCCCTCGTGCTCCTTGGCGTACCAACGATAGTAGAGACGGTCGCCAGGTCCAAGCCGCGCTGGTGGTTTCTCCTCTCGTACGATTCCCGCGGGGATGCACGAGGCCTGACCGACCTCGCCTGTTGTAAGGTAGCGGCGGACACGGGCCAACACGATCGGCTTTCGGTCGGTGTCCTTCGTGGCCTTTATCTTTCCGCTCGCGTACTTAGCAACGATCTTGTACGGAATGCCCCGTGGGAAGCAGAAACCTCGAATCTCATCGAGGTTCATGTAGTTCAGCTCCTCAAGGAGCCGTGCTTGTTCACCTTTGGTGAGCTTCGATAGGAAGTTCGGCATCCGATATCAGTTGAGTCCGTCTAACGCTGATTGGAACGCTTGATATGTGGCTCGTGGCACCCAAAGGTCGCGACGGCCGTCAGCCTCTCGCAAAAGCTGTTCTTCATTCGTTACCGTCGCCAGTCGCCGCGCCACGACAACGTGAGGAGCCCTCCATCGACGATTCGGCCGCGCCTTAGGCGGACGGGCGCGCCGGCATCCGGAATCACCGGGTACAGAATCCGAGTGGCTTCGTCGCAGTGCAGGCTTGAACCGGCGGTGAGACAATAATGCTTACTCGACGCGACGATACTTTACCGTCTCGCCCCGTCCGAGCTGACCGCCTGTGCTCCACATCCACATCGTGTCGCCCTGAATCCGGAACGAGAGTGTGGTCACGCGACCCATGACCATTACCTGAGGGTTCATCGCAACGCTCGGATGGGTCGTGAGGACGCTGTCCGTGGTCTCATAGGTTCCCGCATTCGCGCCAAACCGGCCCCACGTGGCCATAAGATCTTCAACTGTCGGATTTGAGCTTGGCACCGGCCTGCGTTACTCCGTTGTGTGAACATCGAGTACCGCGTAGTGCCGCGCTGTGAAGATCCAGAGACCGGGGCCGGCCCGACCAGCCTGATCTCCTGCGTGCGGAATCGCGTCAGGGACCAGTGTGATCTCAACCGGTTCCCACGCGCCCATGATTGCGGTCGGGGCCGCGTGTAACTCCGGCCCGCTTGCTCGCACGCGAGTGGCGCTCCCGGCGCACGATCCCGTCACACAGAGTGCGACGACGATTGCTACTCGACGTATCATGATTCGGCCTGAGAATGAGCGTTGCGAGGCTGGTGCGTGCAAGTGCGTCGGATTGCAACGCAAACACCTAGATCGCGGCCAACGATGAGAGTTCTGCTGCGCGGCCGACGGGCCGCTCACATTGATGCGCTGCGACAAGTCGTGATGGCGAGGACCACTGACGAGTGCCCGCACCGCGCCGGCAGACGAATGCTCGCTAGTGCGGCAGCTTGCCAGGTGACTTGCCCCAACTGCCGGTGACAGCCGTGACGATGAGCCACGGCTCCAACGCCAGATTGATGGCGATATGCGACGCGGCGCATGGCGCGAGGCTTCGATCACCGACAAGATATGTAATCGCGAGAAGAGCTCCCAACGAACCCGTCGCGACCATGGCCGACCACGCGGCTCGAAAGTTTCGAGCGACGACACCCCAGATCGCATGCACCGCACCAAAGGCCAGCGCGGAAATCACGACTTGCAGGAGGGGACCGGCGCCGCGACGCCTGACCCCATCCATGAGGGCCCGTCGAAAGAACGCTTCCTCGAACAGTCCAGTGATCAGCGCCATGAGTATTGCCAGGAGGCAGATCCCTACGTAGGGACCCCACTTCCACGGCTGGAGCGCGTGCTCGCGGATGACAGGACTGCGCGAGGCGGAAATGAGGATATAGGCAGCAGTGATGGCTGCGGCGAGGACCCACGCAGGGAGGAGCCCCGGCGGCGTCAACGCATAGTGCCAGAGCGCTGAGAACCAGTTCCCGTTTGCCCTGAAGGTGAAGCCAAGCGCTGCGCCTTCGCTGACCGTGACCCCGAGCAGAAATCCCCACACCAGTTTCGTTGAGCGCGAGTTGAGCATAGGTCGGCCGCGGAGTGACATGCTGCGACGGATCAGAGACTGAATGGTACGCGGAGGACCTCGCGTTGTGGTTGGCTCGTCCGTACGATTGGCACCTTCTTCCGAGACAAGGCAGCCACCTGATCAATGAACAGTGGACAGCCTCCGGCACGGATGTTCCACGAGTGAGCTGCGCCGGGTTCGGTGCACGGCGAGTTAAGCGACTGCCTCCCATTCACACGCGATGATTCCGTCTGAGCCACGCCGGTCCGGTGGATCGTGGTCCGCCTAACGACGAGCGTTCTGCTGCGAACGCTCTCATAGAACGCGGCCGCGCAGCGGCCGCTACCAAAGATTGTTGCGTTCGTCAGCAGCAACGGCCGGTCTACGTGTTACCTATCTCTCCGGCCGTTCAGAGCCTGAAAGCCGCGAACACCGCGAACGCGAAGGTATTCGAGCAGTCGGGGCACCACCTCATCCAGCGCCTCCCCGTACGAGTGCTCCGAGGATGCGCTGAATCGTCGACCAGTCTCCCCTTGCAACGGCATGACGGTGCCCACTTCTACAAACCAACCGGACGCCGGATGGAGTACACGGACGTTCAGTAGCACCGCCGCTGTAATCAACTTGCCAAGGGCCGCATGTCGCCATCGGTAATCTCTAATGAATCTTGCGGTCCTCCGCACATGCCAACCTCTTCAACCTTCCGCACGTCATCCAGCTCGATCCGGCGATACGCGCTCGTGTCGATTGCATTCCAGATCCGTTGAAGCAGTTGCTGCGCGGCTGCCCAGCCTAGTCCGCTCCCACACACGAGTGCCGGCACAACTCGTAGCCGAGGTCGCGATTGCGCTGTCGCGTACTCGGTAAACCCAGCCTGCAGTGTCACGAAGAGGGCAATGCTCCGCCACATGGACTCGATCGCCTCCAGCTAACGCCGAGCTGCACAAGCGGGCGAACGCATTGTGCGGCGGCGGAGCCGCCGCCAACCAAAGCGCGCCCGTCTGGTGCAAGCATCGTTTGCGCGCCGACGCTGCAGCTGGCAGATTCGGACGGGAGATCTCGGATACCCGACCAGACGGGGACATGGGCACCAGTGCTTACTGCCCTCGAGGGTGCTCATAACGTCGGCGTTCGTGGTCACGCGCCGCACTCGTGATACTTCGTCTGCAGCCCTCCGTAATGACCAACGCTCTTCTCGACAGGCTTCGGGCAGCCCTCGGTGATTCGCACACGATCGATCGTGAGCTCGCCGGCGGGGGAATGTCTCAGGTCTTTCTCGCAACCGAACGACGCTTTGGTCGCAGCGTCGTGGTGAAAGTTCTTCGGCCTGACGTTGCAGACTCGCTCAGCGCCGAGCGCTTCGAGCGGGAGATCCAAGTCGCCGCGCGGCTGCAGCACCCGCACATCGTCCCACTGCTCACTGCGGGCGAGGCGGATGGCTTGCTCTATTATACGATGCCCTACGTTCAGGGCGAGACGCTGCGAGAGAGGATCGTGCGCGAGCGACGGCTGCCCGTGCGTGACGCACTTCGCATTGCGCGCGACGTGGCCGACGCGCTCGCGTGCGCGCATCGCGGCGGCGTGGTTCATCGCGACATCAAGCCCGAGAACATCTTCCTATCCGGCGGGCACGCCCTCGTCGGTGATTTCGGCATCGCCAAGGCGATTTCCGCTGCTACCAGGACTGCCGCGGGTACAGACGGCGATGTCGGCCTGACACAAGTCGGGATGTCGCTTGGGACGCCTGCGTACATGAGCCCGGAGCAGGGGGCGGGCGAGTCAGAGCTCGACGGTCGCACTGACATCTACAGTCTCGGTTGCGTGCTATACGAGATGCTCGCAGGCCGACAGCCGTTCACTGGCCCATCCGCGGCGGCGATCATCGCCAGGCGGTTCGTCGAAACTCCGGCGCAGCTTCGGACGATCGATGGAACCATCCCGCTCGAGCTGGAACGGGTCGTGACGCGCGCCATGGCGTTGGAGCCGACGGATCGGTATGCCACAGCGGAGAGCGTGCTCGGGGCACTTGCCGAGGTTGCAACGGAGCGGACACCCGCGAGCGACGACAAGCCTTCGGTAGCAGTCCTGCCGTTTGCCAACCTGAGCGCAAATGCGGACGATGAATACTTCTCCGACGGTATGACGGAGGAGGTGATCAACGCGCTGTCGCATCTGCCCGACGTCCGCGTGGCGGCGCGCACGTCGTCGTTCGTGTTCAAGGGGCAGCGAGTCGATCTTCGGACCATAGCGGCGCAGCTCAGCGTGAAGACCATCCTCGAGGGCAGTGTACGACGGGCCGCCAATAAAGTGCGGATCTCGGTGCAGCTCATTAGCGCCGCCGACGGATTGCACTTGTGGAGCGAGCGTTACGACGGTGATCTGGCCGACGTGTTCGCCCTCCAGGATCAGATTGCGCAGGCCATCGCTAGCGCGCTGCAGCAGCGGCTGGGAGCGAAGGAGGGCGAGCCGAGGGCGGAGAAAGCACGAACGTCCGTGCGATCGCGCGCCCCGGTGAATCCCGCCGCATACGATGTCTTTCTCCGCGGCCGCTTTCTGTTCGAACAGCACAAGGCACTGGAGGCGCTCGCCAGCTTCGAGCGCGCCGCCGAACTCGACCCGCACTATGCGCTCGCGCGCACCTGGATCGCGCACGGGAACATCCTGTCGGCGAATCTTGCGCTGCTGCCCGCGAATGTAGCGTATCCGCGCGCCCGCGCGGCGGCGGATCATGCACTGTCGCTCGACCCGGACCATCCAGAGGCGCGGCTCGCGCGCGCATTCGTCGCCGCGTGGTTCGACTGGGATCGCGCCCGGGCGGAGGCGCTCGCGCGGGAGGTTCTGGCAGTCGCGCCGGGGTTGACG
>PLEG01000178.1 GCA_003136975.1 Gemmatimonadota bacterium
CGATCAGGCAATGGAATGCCTCAAGATCGAGCCGAAGCACGCCGGCTGCCTCCACGTAATGGGCGTGTGGAACGCTGAGGTGATGCGGCTCAATGGCATCACGCGGATGATTGCGCGAAACTTTCTCGGCGGTCAGGTCTTCGCCGAGGCCAGCTGGGCCAACGCTCGGCGCTATCTGGAGTCAGCAGTGACTGTTGAGCCGCGCCGGATTGTTCATCGCCTGGACCTCGCCCGGGTGTACACCGACATGGGGCTCCCAGGCTTGGCGAAAACCCAGTATGAAGCCGTCATATCGGGTGAGCTCATCGATTACAACGATCCGCACTACAAGGCGGACGCGGCAGATGAGTTGAAGAGGCTGTAGCCGCTCAACAAACGGAAACCGCGATGCCAGCCTGTTGCGTCGGCGCAACAGGCTGGCATCGGCACTACAGAATGGTCAACTGTTTGCTGCTCCGGCGCTGTAACCACAGACGCTAAGTCATTATACTGCAACATCTTAACTTCTGTGGGTACGCGTCATTACGCGTGCCCACTTTTTGCACTCCCTCCCGGCATCGTAGTCGTCCGGAGGCATTTTCTTCCGGTTCAGTCGCGGCAGACGCATGTGTCTCATTACTCATGCGGGCAATCTTTCAGAGGAGTGCATATGAATCGTCGTTTCACGCACCTGGTAGCAATCGCGGCAACAGTACTCACCCCTGCCATCGCGCACGCTCAGCTTGGCAGCATGACGTATCAGTATTTCAAGGTTCAGAATGTGGCGGCAAATCATGACTTCCAGGGTGGGATAGACGGCCACATTGTTACTGGCCTCGTGAACACTGCCCTCGGACCGGACGGACTGCCGGTAGTCGCGAGTCCCGCGTATTCCGGAGCATCGGGCCCGATCACCCAGGTGAATGGCTCGAATGAGTTGCTGTGGTGGACGCCCAATGGAAGCACCATCCTCGCGGATGGCACGGGCACCATCGCCGTTCCTTTCAGCGGCATTTCTACCGGCTTCTACGCAACCGGGCAATCAAGTAACACGAATTGGTTCAGGACGGCGATCTTTCAGGGCTTCATCAACGTTAGCTCACCGACCAATTACAACTTCTCGCTCGGCTCGGACGACGATTCCTGGCTTTTCGTTGACGGCGTGCTCGTTGGCGATAATGGCGGCGTGAAGGGCGGTAGTCCCACGACATTCAACACTGGGAACCTCGCCGCTGGCAACCACACGGTGTCGCTCTTCTTTGCCGATCGCCATCAGGTCGAATCCGGCATCACCTTCGATCCGACCTTCCAGGTAACATCGACTCCGGAGCCGGCGAGTCTCTCGCTCGTCGCGACCGGACTGATTGGCGTGTTCGGCGCTGTCCGCAGGAAACGGAAAGGACTGTAGTCACTGTGTAGATCCTTCCCACTGCACACAAGCTCAAAGGGCTCTGCCATTTTCTGGCAGAGCCCTTTGAGCTTGTGTGCAGCCTACACTGATTCGTCGAAGTCGCTGGAGCCGTTCCGGTTGTGGCGCCAGTGAGCAGCCTTGTGTAGCTCCTCGCCCAGCTGCTCCCACGGGCTGCTGCGCCATGGGCTGCTGCGCCACGGCCTGCGACGCCGTACCTCTCTGCTCAACGCGAGCCTCGTGTGCGCGCCGGACTGCGGCGCCATGAGTAGTGCGATGCCGGCGCCCAGGGCCGCGCCCGCGGCCACACCAGCGCCGACCAGCGCGACCAGGCGCCAATCGGCCTTACGCTTGAACGGGCGGCCGCGCGGCTTGGCAGGGCCACCCGGCAGGGCTTTTTGCGTCCAGGAATATCGCATTCCGGCGCCAGATGTTTCTTCCGGGGTGTCTTGAATTGTATCCATTTCCGCCTGTGTGAACTGAGCTTGGTAAGAATCTTGCCAGCATGGGCGTGCAATACCCGTGCGAGGAGTGGATGAGCGAGTCTGGTAAGTTAGTGTTGCTCGTGGAAGACAACGAAGACAACCGAATCGTCTACTCGACGATCCTGAAGCATTTCGGCTATAGCGTCATTGAGGCACTGAACGGTGAGGAAGGGATCGCGAAGGCGCGCGCCCAACAACCCGATCTGGTCTTGATGGATATCTCTATACCCGTCATCGATGGTTGGGAGGCTACCCAGGTGTTGAAACATGACCCTGCGACCAAGCACATCCCGATCATCGCCCTTACGGCGCATGCCTTGGCGTCGGACCGAGAGAAAGCAATGGAGGTTGGATGCGACGGGTATCTCGCCAAGCCGTGTGAGCCTCGTGCCGTGGTCGCCGAGGTGCAGCGGTTCCTTGGTCGGCCCGATGCTGGATGACCAGCTAAAGCGCATCCTGGTCGTAGACGACCACCCGGACAATATCCAAGTACTGCGCGCGCGTCTCGAAGCGCGCGGGTACCTCGTGGACGAGGCAGCAGATGGCGAGCAGGCACTGGAGCGCGTTTACGCATCACCACCGCCGCATCTGATCTTGCTGGACGTGATGATGCCGAAGATCGACGGCTTCGAGGTCGTACGGCGCATCAAGAGCGACGATTCGCTTCCATTTATTCCGGTGATCATGCAGACCGCGCTCGACACGACGGAAAGCATGGTCCAGGGACTGGATGCGGGTGCCGACGACTACATCTCGAAGCCGATCAACTTCCGCGAGCTTGATGCGCGTGTGAAGTCGCTGCTCCGCATCCAGTCTCTCCAGTCCTCGCTCGCGCAGCGTGAGAAGGAACTGTCTGAGGCCAATGCGCAGCTGCTCGTGATGTCCAGCACCGACGTCCTCACAGGCGTGTTGAACCGCCGCGCCCTCGAGGAACGCCTGCACGACATGTGGGAGCATTCCCAGCGGTTGCACGAGCCGCTCTCGCTCGTGATGTGTGACATCGACCACTTCAAGCAC
>PLEG01000063.1 GCA_003136975.1 Gemmatimonadota bacterium
TCGAGGTCGGCATCGACGTTCCGAATGCGACGGTTATGCTGATAGAGCATCCTGAGCGGTTTGGGCTATCACAGCTGCATCAATTGCGGGGACGCGTTGGTCGCGGTGCGGATGCGGCGTACTGCATTCTGCTCGGCGATGTTGGCGATGATTCCGCCGAGCGTCTTTCGATATTCACAGGCACGGAAGACGGATTCGAGATCGCGCGCCAGGATCTTCGCTTGCGCGGAATGGGAGATCTGTTTGGCCAACGCCAGAGCGGGGAAGCAACCTTTCAGATCGCCGACCCGCTGCGCGACGAGGCGCTCAATCTTATTGCGCGCGACGAGGCGGAGCGAGTGCTCGACGCAGATCCGGATCTCATTGCACCCGAGCATGCAGGGATCAAACGCGTGCTGACGGCGCGTTATGCGCGGGCTTTGGAGTTGTTCAGGGTCGGCTGACAGACTGGAGGTTACATGGACTTCATTCATGCCGGGCTTATCGAGTCGTCATCCCGCCGAAGGCCGGGAACCATGGCCGACGGCACCATCAAAGCTCGTCATTCCCGCGAATGCGGGAATCCATGGCCGAGGGTACCATCAAAGCTCGTCATTCCCGCGAATGCGGGAATCCATGGCCGAGTAGCCGCCCACTAGTCCCGCCTTGCAGGCGTATCCGATCTGCACGAGCCGGAAATCTTCTTTGCCCCAGAGAATTCCCGCACACCCAGGATTTCATATTTGAGGGCGACATTTCGTTTGCGCCGGCACTCGCCAAATGGTAGATTTTGTGGCGTGAAAGTTGCGTCCAAGCCCCCATTTTTTTTTCCACCGCGATGAAGACCGCGGTCGTGATCCCGGCCCGCCTCGGCGCCACCAGGCTCCCCCGGAAGCCGCTTCGCGACCTCGCCGGCGAGCCGCTGGTAGTTCGCGTCTGGCGCCGCGTCGAAAGAATGGGAATCGCCGAGCGCGTCGTGGTCGCGACTGACCATGACGAAGTCGCGGAAATTGTGAAAGCCGCTGGCGGCGACGTCATCATGACGAGTAGCGATTGCGCCTCGGGAACAGCTCGCGTGGCGGAGGTTGCAGCATCGCCAGGCTTCGCGGATTTCGATGCCTTCGTCAATGTGCAGGGCGACGAACCGTTCATCTCTTCCGGTTTCATCCGTGCCGCCGCAGATGTCGTTCGCAGCGGCCGATTTACCCTCGGCACCGTTGCAGCCACCGCATCGGATGAGATTTACGACACTCCCTCAATAGTCAAGGTGGTCACCGCACTGGACGGGCGGGCACTGTACTTCTCACGGGCCCCAATCCCGTTTCTGCGTGATGCGGCTGACGCTCCACTACGCCGTCCGCTTACCTTGCAACACATCGGAGTTTACTCGTATACGCGAGAAGCTCTGGCACAATGGATCGCACTTCCGCCGCATCCACTCGAGGACATAGAACGCCTCGAGCAGTTGCGGCCGCTTGCACATGGGATGAACATCGGCGTGGCCGTGATCGACGAGCCCGCCGAGTGCGGTATAGATACGGAAGAGGACTTACGGATCGCGAATGAGCGATGGCGCTCGTTCGCGGCAGGAGAGAGCTGATGGCAATGAGAATGGAGTCCTCGCAGCAGACGCGCTACATCTTTGTAACCGGCGGCGTTGTTTCGTCGCTGGGAAAGGGAATTGCCGCGGCATCGATCGGTCGACTGCTCGTGGAGCGCGGAATGCGCGTCACGATAATGAAGTTCGACCCATACTTGAACGTCGATCCGGGAACGATGTCGCCGTTCCAGCACGGCGAGGTGTTCGTCACCGACGACGGTGCGGAAACGGATCTCGACCTGGGACACTACGAACGGTTCATCGACAGATCGTTGACCCAGGCGAACAATGTGACGACGGGCAGGATCTACCTGAATGTCATCACCAAGGAACGCCGTGGCGAATACCTGGGCTCTACCGTTCAGGTGATCCCACACATCACCGATGAGATCAAGGCCGCAATGAAGCGGCTCGCTCCGGACAACGATGTAGTCATCGTCGAGATCGGCGGAACTGTTGGCGACATCGAGTCACAACCAATCCTCGAAGCGATTCGCCAGTTCCGGCAGGAGATCGGGCGTGAGAATGGAATTTTCATCCATCTGACGCTCGTTCCGTTCATTGCCGCGGCCGGCGAAGTAAAGACCAAGCCAACGCAACATTCCGTTCGCGAGCTCATGCAGCTCGGAATACAGCCGGACATTCTCATCTGTCGCACCGAGCGAGCGCTCTCGGACGACGTGAAGCGAAAGATTGCGCTGTTCTGCAACGTTGAGTTCGGCGCAGTGGTCGAGAGTCGCGATGTTCCGACCATCTATGAGATTCCGCTGGTATTCCACGAGCAGGGCGCCGACGAACGTGTGATGCATCGCCTTGGGCTGCTTGGCAAGCGATCGCCGGATCTCACGGCATGGCGCAAGCTCGTGCAGCGTATCATCGCGCCACCGCGCCGCGTGAAGATCGCCGTGGTTGGTAAATACACTGAGTTCATCGACAGCTACAAGAGCGTACAGGAAGCGCTGATCCACGGTGGAATCGCGAACAATGTGGGCGTCGATATC
>PLEG01000110.1 GCA_003136975.1 Gemmatimonadota bacterium
GTAGCCCGCGCTATAGGTGAACTGACCGCCGCCCTTGCCGCCCCCGGACCCTTTACCGCCGAGCTTCCCGCTGCTGGTGACTGCCGATGCCTTCCAGTTCCACAGAGATATCACATTCCCGGCGACGCGGTTCGTGCCGCCTACGATCGGGATGGCCGCGCCGACGATGCTGGTCTGGATGCGGTATCCGGAAAGCTGGGTAGGGCTGGAAGCGTTAGATCCGCCAGCGCCGAGGAATCCGCTCATCTACCACCAGCAAGGTCACGAGCAACGCGCTCGGGATGTGCTGGCAGGATGGATTGGTGAAGTTCCGTGGAATAGACGCGCCGAATGGGTCTTGAGTCCCACTGGCCGAACAGATCGCTCTGTGGCTGCCGCCGATACGCTCGGCGCGTAAATCCCATGAAGACGAGTTTACCTGAAGTGGTGCTCCCGGAGCGGTTCGAACGCTCGCGTTACGGATTTAGGGACCGTTGTTCTGCCGGCTGAACTACGGGAGCATAAATGGTTGGTTCTCCGGGATGGACTCGAACCACCGACCTCTCCGCAACTTTTGACGGCTGCGAAGCGCTCTGACCAACTGAGCTACCGGAGAATAAAGGTTTCCAAAGACGATAGTGCGCGAGGCACTCTTTCTGTTGTAGCGTAAGTGGCACGGTTGCGATAGACGTGAATCCGAGATCGCCGTCCGGCTCATGCCAAGAACAATGTGGGATGGAGTTTTCAGCCAGCCTGCGCTCGACGCGCTCCAATGCCGACTTGTCAGGAACGCCGATCAGTACGATATTCGGAATGCCTTCAAAGTCGTATGCTGAACTGGCGATTGTGAGTGTGGCGTGGTTCGATTGAACCATTTGATGTTGAAGTGGAATGTCCTGGCGGACGAAGAGGAAAACGTATCGATCAGAACCGGAAGAAGTAATCTACGTCATAAAGCAGCAGGATAAAACGAATCTAGCAGCAAAGTCAAGGATTGAATGCCCAGGGCGAGAAGAATTTTGCCAGTTCCGGCCGCAAGGGAAGCTGATACGCTGTTGTCCGCTCAACGCCGGAACGCCACATGCTGTGAATTAAATGGTTCGGCCACTCGATCACCAGCGCCCCGTGCGAGAACGGCCTGGTGGGCGCCCCAAGGCGGAATAGAGCGACATCCCCGGGCTGCGGAGTGTCGACTTCGGCGCAGAATGCCTCCACAACAGCGCGAAAACGCTCCTCCTTCGTATGGCAGTGCCAATCCTTCGGAAATGGCGGTGGATTAGGCAGTGGCCGCCCTGAGTCCTTGGAATAAGGCGCGTAGCAGGCGATAAGGAAAGGACCGCAGGCCACACCGACGCCTTTTACGCAGGCAGAAAAATGGAATGGCGTCCCGAGCCATGTTTCCGCTTCGGAGATGACGGCGGCGCGCTGCTCCAGCTCGGTCATTTGGGATGGCTGCGCCCCCACCAGATACTGAGCAGCGAGCACAAGAAGAAGCCGACAAACAGAATCGTGAAACGGATCACGCGGCCACCTCTCGCTTGATGAAGAATCTCCAGCCTCTGATGCTGACTACCGGCTGTTCAGAGAGTCCGTTGCGCTCGGAAAACACCGGCGGCTCGGCGGTCCACCTGAACCACCATCCAAGTCCAGGGAACCGCACCCAGCCGCGCCGCCATCCATCAACCATGCATTTAAAATGCGCGAAGTCGAGAATCACGCGGCCACCTCGCGCGCCAGCTTCTTCGCTTCGAAACTCCGTCTTCGAGTCTCTTTGGATTTGGCCTGTATCGCCGCGCGCTCCGCTGGCGTTTTGGCGAGATACGCCTCGATTAAGCGTCGATCACCGGTCATCTGCGCTTTGGCGACGGCAGACATCCGTTCGTGCTCGCCGGGCTTGGCCCATTTCGCAAGAGCACCGCGATTGTCACCCATCCGGGCAGCGGCGAGATTCCTTCTACCCTGCTCTGTCCTCGGATAGTGGCCACGACCCTGACCTTCGGACTGAGCCATTTCGTGATCTCCTTTCAAGATCGCAGTGGTGAGCCGCCCGGCGCGCAAACGTCGTGGCGGCTCTTTGATTATAACGCAGTCTAATTTCGCGTAAGTTATTTATAACACTCAGGCACCGGCCTCTGGAGTCGGCGTGAACGGCGTCCCAGAGTACCGAATCAGGTTGGAAAACTTGGAGCTGCCGCAGACAGCCAGAGATTTTCCGCACCCTGGTACCAATTGCAAAGCATCGGAGACCGCCGGAACCTGTGGAAGCGGCACGCGCAGCGTCAGGACGCCATAGGTTCCGTTCCAGGCGCTGGTCTCGACCGATGCACTCACGGCCTGCCCAGCGAGCGCGCCAGTCGCGTATGTGACGACCAGCGTCCCGAGAGAGAAGTAGCCATCTGTGGGCTGAGTCGGCGGGAAAGTCCCGCTGAGGTAGATTCCGTCCGCGGATTCCTGATAATTTTGGGTGAATCCGACGAATTGTTCCTGTTGCTGAAGATCTCCCGCTGCGGTCCCGATGTAAATGATATAGCCGGTGGCGCCGGTCACCGATGGAGGATGCGCGGCGGTCATCACATTGTTTGGCGGCACGGCGATTGAGACTGTCGGCCCGGGCATCGTCTCGCCGTACTGCGTTGTGTAGGTGGCTGTCACGAAATAAGTCGTGGCTGGAAGCGTGAAACTGTGGCCGAAGTTCGAATAACCGAGAGTGAGCCCGGCGGCGGGTCCCGATGTCGGCTGGCCTTGATCCTGCGTCTGGGTCGTGTTGATTACCTGCGCGGTGGATCCGGACTGCACGGTATCGTAAAACGTGAATACCGCTTTGTCGAGCCCGCAGCCTTCGTCGAATAGCTTGTGGTAGCACTGCGGCCCGAACAGATTCTTCGGGAACGGCCGGTTGAGGAGCCATAGCAGATCCCGCGCTTCGAACTTGGCGTTCAGCGGTCCCAGCTCAGTAACTTTTCCGATATTTCCGCCGAACCAGATGATTGTTCCATCGCCGGCGCCTCCCAGATTGCTCGGCCAGGGCGTGTTCCAGTTCAAAGGCTTGTCGCTCGGCAGGAGCCACGCCCGCCGGACCCAGACTCGAGCATTCGTCCAGAGCCCCTGCATGATCGTTGATAGGATCGGCTGATTGGCGAGCTTGATCGACGGCGTTGCGAATATCTCAATGTCGATCTTGCTGGGCGTCAGGCCGACTGCCTGCGATAGTTTCGACCTCTGGATCGCGGGAGCACCGCTGCCGGTCTGCCCGAGGCTGACGTAGGTGTGCGTGCCGTAGTCTGGATTGGCCGCCACAACAC
>PLEG01000203.1 GCA_003136975.1 Gemmatimonadota bacterium
CAGCGTTATATACTCGCGTTGATGGCAACGTCACTCTCTCACACTCCCACGGAAGCGGTCGCACGTACGCCGGCCGGTCTGATCCTCGTTGGGGAAAAGCTCGTGCCGCGCCGTCACGGCATGGTGAAGCTCTCAGAGCTTACGTGCATACACGGCCACAACAAGATCCTTGTTCGCGGCCGTCCGTATGAAGTGTCGATCCCCTGCAGCTATAAGTTGCCGCCAGACTGGAAGGCGGAATGTGGTGCGATGGTGTACATGATCAATACGCGCGATCGCGGCGTCGTTTGGATGATGGACGTCACGCCCGAGGAGGACGCTGAGATCGATGCCANNAAAAAACTGTCACTCCAGGGGATCATTGAGCGGTTCGGTGTCGGCATTCCGCGCCGGCGGTACGAGGATCGCCACAAGACTCCCGGGCGAAGCTAGGTTGATAGCGTTGGCGCTGTTGCCCAACGAGACTCTCACGCCATCCGCGTCCGGATAGCTATACTATAGGAACAATCCACCGTTATCGACACGGCTCTCGCGCATTCGCTGCGCGTGGGCCGTTTTGCGTACCCGTCAATGCTATCCATCAAACTCAACGCAGACCGCGCGATCGCTGGCCTGACGGACCTGCAGCAGCGACAGATCCCGTTCGCGATGGCCAACGCCATCAACCGAACCGCCGAGGAAGTGCAGCAAGCAGAGCGCGACCACATCAGCAAGGCGTTCACTATACGTCGGCCATTCGTGCTATCCAACGTGCGCATCGCACGCAGCGACTTTGCCACTAAGACTCGGATGCAGGCGACTATCGCCATACCCGATGACAGCGTGCTCACCAAGTTCGAAGGTGGAGGGATTAAGAGTCCACGTGCAGGTGGTCGTGCGATCGCAGTGCCGATTGATGTCAAGCGTAACAAGAGCGACATCATCACTAACGCCAACAGGCCACGTGCGTTCGCCTTTGTGCGTGCTCGATCGAGTATCAAGACACGCAACGCCGTGTATATGGGCAAGGGTCGCACGTTCATGATTCAGCTCGCCGATGGTAGTGGCTGGATACTGAAGCGCACTGGGCGCGGCAAGAAAGGCGCTCTGTTCGAGGGCACGTCTGTGCTGTACGTGCTCCGCCCACAGGTGCGCATCCCCAACCTGCTCGACTACTACACCATTGGCGAGACAGTCGCGGTGCGACGCTTCCCGCTCAACATGCAGGGGATGCTTGACTATGCGCTGCGTACCGCCAAGTAGCCCCACGCCCGACGCCCGCCCCGGTGAGCGGAATTGTGATGCATCACATTTTGGGTCCTTCCCCTCCGGCCCCATGCGGGTCACGCAGAAGCCCGGGACCTCACTAGCTGAAGGGATTTCGAAGTTGCACTTCCGTTTCCGCTCGCCGGTCGCGCGTGCGGCCGGGCCTGCCCCTCTGTGAGCGAGAAACTCAAGCAGAAGGAGGCCGCGGAACGCCTCGGCGTCACGGGCCGGCAGATCCACAACCTCGTCAACGAGGGGATGCCGACGGTCCTCGAGAGCGGGAAGCGGTTGTATCCGTTCCCGGAGTGCATGTCCTGGTACATCGAGTACAAGATCCAGGCGGCTGCACCCAAGTCGGACAAGGTTCGCGACCAGCTCCGGGAGATCGAGCTCCGTAAGGCGCTGGTTGAGGTGCGGCAGATGGAGCTAGACTTGGCGCGCGACGAGGCGCGCGTCGTGACGATCGATTACATGGAACAGCAGTTCGCCTCGATGCTCGAAGGGCTGCGCGGGAAGCTGCAAAACTTCTCGGGCAAGACTGCGCCGGAGCTCGTGAGCCTGGACGCACCGGCCAAGGTGCGTGCCGTACTGGACGCCGCCATGGCGGAGGTGATGGCCGCACTCGTCGAGGTCGGCAGCGATCCGGAGCTCGACGAGGATGATGAGCATACCGACGATGTAGACCACGCCGCGTGACGGACCTCTTCGCGGGCTCGATCGGCACGCTCGTGACGTCGCCGGCAGCGAAGCAAGCGTGGCGCGCGCGTCGACGTCTGCTGTTCAAGCGCGCGCTGTCGCCGCCGCCCAAGCTGCAGCTCGACGAATGGGCTGACAAGAAGCGCTACTTGAGCCGGGAGAACAGCGCCGAGCCGGGCCGCTGGGACACCAATCGCACGCCATACCTGCGCGCGATAATGCGCGCCGTGACGAATCCGGCAGTCGAAGAGATCGTTGTAATGAAAGCAGCGCGCGTCGGATACACCGAAGGCATCCTTGCGAATGCGATCGGCTACTACATCGACCAGGATCCGTCGCCGATCCTCGTCGTGCAGCCGACGGTCGAGGATGCCGAAGGGTGGAGCAAGGACTCCCTCACTCCGCTGATCGAGGAGACGCCTTGCCTCCGTGGCAAGGTGCGCGAGCAGGCCGCGAAGAAGAGCGGCAACACCATCCTTTCCAAGCGATACCCCGGTGGATCGGTACGCGCCATCGGCGCGAATTCGCCGCGTGGGTTCCGTCGCATCACCGTCCGCATCGTCATTTTCGACGAGGTGGACGGGTACGTCGCCGGTGGCGCTGGCTCGGAAGGCGATCAGATCAAGCTCGGATCCAAGCGCGCACTGTCGTTCGACAACCGGAAAATTATTCTTGGCTCGACCCCGACGCTCAAGGGCGCGAGCCGCATCGAGAAAGCGTACAACGCGTCGTCGATGGGCCGCCTGTACTGCAGCTGCCCGCACTGCGGACACGCGCAGGTATTGGTGTGGAAGGGCATCGCGTGGGACAAGGATACGCTCGAGGACGGTACGGTGCGCCATCTACCGGAGACCGCGCACTATGTGTGTGAGTCGTGTGCGTGCGTGATCGAGGAGAAAGACAAGCGCGCGATGATCACTGCGGCGTGCGACGCCGAAGACTGGCGCCACGAACATCCCGAGCGCGCGGTACTCGGGTTCCACATCAGCGCATTGTACTCGCTATTCCACGGCGCANNATCGAGGTTAAGGGCAGCGACATCGATCCGTCGTCACTGTCCGCGCGCTGCGAGCTGTACGCGGCTGAGGTCCCGATCGGAGCAGCGTTGCTGACCGCCGCTGTAGATACGCAGGACGACCGGCTCGAGTTCGAGGTCAAGGCGTGGGGGCCGGGCCAGGAGTCGTGGCTCATCGACACTCAGACATTCTGGGGAGATCCAGGACAACCGGAGGTGTGGGAGTCACTCGACCTCGCATGGCGAAAGCGCTACCAGCACGAAGGCGGCGCATCATTGCCGATTCGCGTGATGGTGATCGACTCGGGCGGTCACCACACCGACGCGGTTTATGCGTTCGCGAGGCCACGGTNNTCGCGATCGCGGGCAACCGTCGCCCAGGACGTGCGATCTGGCCAAAGAGCCCGAGCAAGGCGAACAAGTACGGCGTGAAGTTGTTCCAGCTCGGCGTCGACACCGCGAAAGACGTCATATTCTCGCGCCTCAAGCGAGCTGCACCGGGTGCAACGTACATGCACTTCCCCGATGGGACAGCTGACGAGTACTTCGCGCAGCTGGTTTCTGAGGTCAAGGTACGTCAGGTGAACCGCAAGAATGGGATCGTCACGTTCGGGTATGTGCAGACACGGCGCGATAACCACGCGCTCGATTTGGAGGTGTACAACCTGGCGGCGCTGCACTCGTTGGGTCGCGCCGTGTTCGATCACCTGGATCGGATACTCGCGAAAGTGCTCAACGAGGGCCGGAAGCTGCGCGAGGCCGGGCTCGCGCCGGCAGTGGCGACGCCCCCGGTGCGCGGCACGTCGAGCGTGATCACGGCCCCGGTCAAGCCGGTATTGTCAACGCCAAGCCTGCCGCGCCGTCGCGGCTTCGTGAACCGGTGGCGGTAGAATTCTGAGCAACGCGTAGAAAAACGATGTGAACAATCCGTCGTTGCGCGGCGGTGGCCCGCCGTGCTATACTCGCCTTGTGGATCGCTGAACGGCGATCTCAGACAATCCGTCGTTATCGATACGGCCTTGTGCCCCTTGTTGGGGCGCAGGGCCTTTTGCGTTTCAGGAGCTCAAGCACGTCGTGACACGCACGATCCCGAACTGCGAACCTGAAAGACTGATCGCCGGTGACACCTGGCATTGGCTGAAGGCGCTAGGCGACTTCCCGCCAGGCGCGGGCTGGGAATTGTCATACAGCTTCCGCGGTCCTGGCGTGCTCCTGGACGCTGACGTTGACGTCACTCCTGGTGTGTCTACCTACGACGTCCAGGTCGATGCAAAGAAGACGGCGCTCCTCAAGCCCGGCACGTACAAGTGGGCCGCGTACGTCACCAACGTAGGTGGAGAGCGCTATACCGCGGCCCGCGGCGTAGTGACGGTAGAGATGGACCTCTCGCAGGCCACGGCTGGCGACGCGCTGTCACACGCTGAGCAGGCGCTCCCGATTATCGAGGCGGTACTCTCGGGGCGCATTACAGCGGACATGCAACAGTATCAGATCGCCGGTCGCCTCGTGACCAAGATCCCGGTGATGGAGCTTTACGAGCTCCGCTCTCGGTATCGCCGCGAGATCTGGAAGTCGCGCAACACTTCCCGCGTGACGGAGCGCGTCGACGTGGTGTTCACGCGTGGCTAACCGTCGCGGAGTGCTAGCCCGCGCGCTCGGCGCAATTGGGCTGCAGCGGAAGCAGGGGCTACGGCAGCGCAACGTGTACGCGGCCGCACGGGTGGGTAGGCTCACGCAGGACTGGGTAACGTCCTTTCTGTCGGCCGATCAATCAATTCGCGGCGACTTCCGACTGCTGCGCGATCGCGCACGTGAGCAGGAGCGCGACAACCCAATAGTCGCGCGCTATCTCTCGATGCAGGAAGAGAACATCATAGGCGATGTCGGGATGAAGCTGAAGGCGATGAACACGGTCTCGCCAACAGACGAATCTCTCGACACCGCGACGAACACATCGATCGAGAAGGCTTGGACGGACTGGTCCAATCCAGAAACCGCAAGCGTTGACGGGCTGCTCTCCATGACCGACATCGCGTCGCTCGCGGTACGGCGTTGGAAGGGTGACGGCGAGGGGCTTGTCCGGATCTGGCGCGGTTTCGACAATAAGTATGGATTCGCGCTTCAGGTGATCGACGCCGATCTATTGGATCACACCTACTTCCGCGCGCCGAGCGAAACACAGAACGAGATCCGTATGGGTGTCGAGCGCGACAAGTTCGGCCGCCCGACGCAGTACTGGATGTACACGCAGCATCCGAGTGACTACTTCGGCGGCGTACGTCAGCGTGTCGCGATCCCTGCGAGCGATCTCATCCACCTCTATAGGGTCGAGCGCCCAGGACAAACGCGCGGCATCACTGCGATCGCCGTCGGGATGAACATCCTGAATCATCAGGCCGCGTATGTCGAGGCTGAGGTTGTCTCCGCGAGACAGCATGCGACGTCGACGTTCTTCATTAAACAGGACAAGGACGGAGATCCTGTAGATCCGGACGCGGGCGAGAAGCTGCAAATGGAACTCGAGCCCGGCGTTGGTCAGCGCCTGGGGCCCGGCGAGGATCTCGTCAACTACGCGCCGCAGCATCCGAACCCCGCGATGCCCGCATTCCTCAAGACGCTGTTCCGACTCATCGCATCGGCGTGGAATGTCGCGTACAGCTCTCTCACCGGAGATCTGGAGAGCGCGAACTACAGCTCACTCCGCGATGGCTCAATCAAGGAGCGTGACGCATACAAGCGCGATCAGGTGTGGCTCGCGTCGCATCTCTATCGCCGCGTGTTCCTCGAGTGGCTTAAAATGGCGTCGCTCACCGGACAGGTGAAGCTCCCGGTGGGAAAGACTGATCGGTTTTCCATGCACCGTTGGATCGCACGTGGATGGCCGTGGGTGGATCCCGAGAAGGACATTCGCTCGTCGGCGATGGCCGTGCAGGCAGCATTTGACACGCGCACGCGCATCTGCGCCGCGAACGGAAGCGACTTCGAGGAGAATCTGAAGGAACTCGCACGCGAGCGCGATCTCGCGGATGCGCTCGGCGTGACGCTCGTCGACGTCTTCCTCACTCCGCTCGGCGGTGGCAAGGGCGCACCGGACAGCAGCGCGGAAACGCCGGGCAACGGGAATCCCGAGAGCGGCACAGACGGCAGTGGCGACGGCACCGGCGACGGCACCGGCGATGGAACCGACAATCAGCCCGCGCGCGGCATTCGCCGCGCCCCGGCATAGGAGCGTGCGATGAAGAAGACTCTAACGAAGCCAGCGACTCGCGCTGTCCCGCGCACCGGGACGATGCGAACGCCGGAGAAGATCTATCGCGATATGACACTGACGCTCGATCGCGCCGCACTTGCCCTAATCGGGAAGCGCGACACGGGCGCGGAGTTTGACGACCGGATCCCGATCGCGATCTCATCCGAGACTCCCGTATCGCGCTTCGACTGGTGGGACTGGGAGCCGTACAACGAGGTTCTCGATCATTCTGCGAGCGCCGTGGATCTCTCCTATGCGGCCGATGGGATGCCGTTCCTCGACTCTCACGATACGACGCAGCAGATGGGCCTGGTCGAGGATGTGACCGTCGACAACGACGGCGTCATGCGCGGCATGGTGCGCTTTAGTCAGCGCGCCGAGGCACAGGCGCTCCGCCAGGACATGATCGACGGCATCCGCAACAAGATCTCCGTTGGATACCGACAGCTCGAGACGGTGACAACAGAGAGCCAGGACGACAATGCGCCTGACGAAGTGCGCGTGACACGCTGGCTTCCCATGGAAGCATCGAGCGTTTCAATCCCGGCCGATTATTCGGTCGGTGTGGGTAGGGCTGCGGCCGGTGATGGGGCTGATCCGTCTGCAGTGCACGCCGCGATTGCGGTGATGCGTAAACACGCCCCACATCTACTCTCGGCCCCGAAGGCCAAGGAGCGTAACGTGGACGAAGACGAAACCACGACGGGCCCCAACGGGGCCGTCGCAATCCAAGCTCGAGCTGGCGCCACCAACGACGAGCGAGCGCGCGTTCGTGCGATCGACGCAGTTTGCGGCGAGCACGCGATCGATGCCGCAGTCCGCACTGATCTGATCGAGAAGGGAGCTACGATCGCCGACGCGCAGCGCGCCGTGCTCGGCATAGTGAGGACGCGACTTGCGAAACCGACACCGGCGGCCGCTCCCGTTGAGCTCAGCGCCAAGGACCAGAAGCGGTATTCGTACGCCCGCGCCATCCTGGGTGGCTTGGAGGGCACGCCGTTCGCTGTGTCCGGCCTTGACAACGGGTTGGAGCGCGAGGTCGAACAGGAGCTCGAGAAGAAGCTCCCGCAGGAGTACAAGCGCCGCGGTGGCGTGTTGCTCCCCACCTTCACGACTCGCGCGGGACTCGATTCCGCGACGACCACGAAGGGTAAGGAAACTGTCTTCGCGCAGGTCGGCGAATTCATCGACCTGCTGCGCGCACGCATGAAGGTCCGCGCGTTGGGGGCTCGCGTGCTCTCCGGTCTGACCGGCCCAGTGTCAATGATCCGCCAGACCGCAGCCGCGTCCGGATCCTGGGTTGGAGAAAACTCTGCGGCCGACGTCGCCGACAGCAACCTGCTCCTGGATCTCGTCACGTTGTCGATCAAGACGTACCAGGCGTCGACATCGTTCTCTCGCCAGTTGCTCGTGTCGGCGCTGTCGGGATCGATCGACGCGGAGAGCATGGTGCGCGAGGATCTCGCGTTGATTCATGCACTCGCGTTCGACAAGGCCGCGATACAGGGTCTCGGGTCGTCCAACCAGCCGAAGGGCCTGCTCAGTCAGACCGGTATCGGCGCGATCGCATCCGGCACGAACGGCGGCGCACCGACGTTCGGCAACATCATCGATCTGGAGACCGCGGTCGCTAACGCTAACGCGGACGTCGACAACATGGGGTATCTCACCACACCCGTGATGCGCGGCAAGCTCAAGCAGACGCAGACGTTCTCGACGTCGGCTAACGGGTTGCCCGTGTGGGATGATGGCGAGGTCAACGGCTACAACGCCGAAGTCTCGACGCAGGTGCCGTCGGCTCTCGTCAAGGGCACGAGCTCCGACTGCCACGCCATCATCTTCGGCGACTGGGCGCAGCTCGTGCTGGGCGAGTGGGGCGTGCTCGAGCTCATCACCGATCCGTATCGGTTGAAGAAGCAGGGCATGATCGAGATCACGTCGTTCCAGATGGGTGACGTCGCGGTTCGTACGCCGGCATCGTTCGCGGCAATGCAGGACGCCCGCAACGTCTAAGTGATCGCGCAGTGAGCAGCTCCCTACCGGGGCTGCTCACTGTATCGCTTCTCCAATTCAATCCACAGTCCAATGAGACAGGTCAACCAGAAGGGCGAGGAAACGGCAACCGATCAAGTGCAGGTGAACCTCCTGCACTTTGGCGTGCGGGATCACACCGGCGAAAGGGACATTTTCCCCGAGGACAACCCGCACACGATTCCGCGTGCATTCGCGCACCAGCTGGTGCATTCGAATCGCGCAACGTTCCACGATCCGGGCGTCGGCAACGGCGATCCGACGGCTAAGAACGCGGATCCGGCACCGAAGGCCAAGGGAAAGAAGTAGTGGCGTTCGGAGACAGCGACGTCGCGTACATGCTCGGTGACGTTTTCAGTGATGGGGTGAAGCTCATGTACACCTCACCCGCTGGAGACGCTCTCGAGGTGGACAACATCTTCGAGGAAGGCGATCAGCAGATGGTCGCCTCAGACGGAGACGTCGTCGTGAATCAGACGTCGATCTTGATTGCGAGCGGCTCGATGCCTGGCGTGCGCCAGGAGTCGCTGTGCTCGCGCGCAGGCGTGAACTACGCCGTGCTGGATGCGCGCAAGCTCGACGACGGTGCGCTGACTCGCGTCTACTTGAAGAAAGTCTGATGCGCGCGACTCTCGCTGTGCTCCGAATGTTCGCTGCCGTGCTCAAGGACGACACCGTTGGTGTTGCTGCTCGGCTCAGCTCCACCGTCCGGCTACCAGGCGACGGCGCACCGCGTGCGCCCAAGGCAATCCTGTGCGAGGCCGACGACAATGTCGGCATTCGCGAGGATCCGCCGAGCGGATGGCCGCTCCTGGTCGTGCTCGAGGATGAGCAGGGTGAGGAGCTGGATCCAGAGGCGCTCGATAGCTATCGCGATGCGCGCGTACGTGTCGTGATAGCGATTGTCGACGAACCGGCGGTGCAGTCAGAGGGTTTTCGCAACGCGAAATATCTCCAGCAGGCAATCGTCGAATCAATCACGCATGGCCTCCTGGCCGAAGNNGAAGCTGAAGCGGGATCCGGAGCTGCCCCCGTACACTGCCGGCGTCAGATACGAAGTGCAGATCCGCGACGGCAACCCGTAACCGACCACGACAATGGATAGATCCCCGACAATCATCGACGCAGTGCCCGCGATTCGCCTGGAGACCGGCGAGGTCCTCTCGACGCGCGAGCACTACGAGCTGTACGCAGCTCCGTATGCAGCCCCAGATGAAGCTGCGCCCGTAGCCGAACACGCGGCCGCGGAACCAACGACAGGAGACGAAGACAATGGCGCAGCCTGAACGCATTGCCGTATTCGCCGCGGCCGCCAAAATCCAGACGGCCGTCGGAACCGCTGCAGTCCCGACGTTCGCGGCGAACGCGGTGCGGTTGATCGGAAAGAATCAGCTTACGATCGACTACGTCGAGAAAGGGGATCGCGCCGACGAGCAGCACGCCGGAATGGGTGTGATCGGCCAGGGCCCAAAGAGTGGCCGCTACGGCCAGGTGGACATCGCCGGTCCCGTGATGGGCGGGCTCGCCGATTATTTCGGCGGCACCGTGCGACCGTGGTGGGATCCGTTTATCCGAGGCGCTGGCCTATCGACGACGGAAAGCGGCACCACTGGCAGTGGTATCGTGACGTACACCACGCTCGACGATGGTGCATTCGAGGTGTTCACGCTGCTCCTACAGTCAGCTCGCCAGCTCTTCACGCTTCAGGACTGCATAGCAATTCCCAAGCTGTCGGCTGTGGCAGGCGGACGTCCGCAGTGGACGTTCACCGTGATCGGCGCGATGCCGAACGACGCGATCGACAGCACGTTCGCGGGACAGACACTCGACTTCACCGCGGCTCCTGCATTCAAGGGACAGACGACGTCAATCGGCGCGTTTACATCCCTGACTAACGGTCCGTGCAAGATGCGCAAGCTGGATCTGGATTTCGGCACTGCGCACACGCCGCGCTCGAGCGCAGGTGCGACAGACGTCTACCTGGGCGAGGTTGTCACCGATCGCGTGCTCGACTTCTCGTGCGAGGTCGAGAAGGTAGCCAAATCAGTATGGGATCCGGAAATCATTTCGCGCGAGCCCATGCCTG
>PLEG01000204.1 GCA_003136975.1 Gemmatimonadota bacterium
GATCGCGCCGACGTACGGTATGAACTCGAGGCATGTGACGAGCGCGCCCCAGAGGAACGGGTTCGGCATCTTGAGCAGGTACATGATCAGCGTGAAGACGGCGCCCTCGATGACGTTGAGGAATACTGAAGTCACGAGATACCGCGAGATGGACGCCTCGATCTCGCGCGCTATCTCTACCGCGGTTCGCTGGCTCGCGCGCCGTGTGCTGATCTTGATCGTTTTCTGGAGAAACAGGTCGCCTGCGGATAGCAGGAAAAATGCGAGCACCAATACTTCCAGCAGCGCGCCAACTATGCTCTGCGTCGTGCCGAAGAATCGCGATCCCATACTCGGACCGGCGACCACCACCTGCTGTGTCTTACCACCCGTTCCCGTAACGCTCGCGACCTTGTCCATCTGGTCAGCGGTCCGCGTTACCTGCTCCACGGGCTGCATGATCTTGTGAAGCTTGTCGCCAGCCCGCGCCAGGGTAGTTGGCGCGGATACGAGCCAGCCTTGCGCCGGAGCGGCGAGCGAGTAGACGCCATAACCAAGACCGCCGGCGAGTCCCAGGATCAGGACCGCCGACGTGAGTGGAGCGGGAATGTGCACCTTTCGGCGTAGCCACCGGATCGCGGGGCTGAACAGAAAGTTCAGCTCTAACGCAAAGAAGATCGGAATGAAAAACGAGCGACCGAAGTACAGCGTGTACACCACCGCGAGCAATGCCAGAATGGAAAGGCTCATCGGGTGGCGCGGAGCGCTGAGCTCGGCCGCGCGTATCTCGATCTCTTCGATCTCTTCGGTCACGCCGTATTACCGCGCCGAGGCGATGCCCTGCGTCTTCTGTGCAAGCGCGAACAGTCCGTGTGTGGTCTGCACGCCCTTCAATGCTGCGATCGCCCGCTGGAGCTGGTTATCGTCGTCGAGATACTTGCGCTTGGTCGCAGAATCACCAAATGCCATCGACGTGATGCGTACTCCGATGAGCCGGTCGAGCTCCGTACCTGCACCAGCCGCGACGAGTGTTGAATCCACGGACACGCCCTTCGCGCGCAGGCGTGCGATGAATGCGTTACGCATCTGCGGTGTCACGGCAAAGCCAAGCTGCACCTTGCCCTTCATCTCGCTCGAGTAATCCTGCAGCTCCTGCGCGAAGATCTGCGACTTTGGCGCGAGGCTCTGAAGCAGCTTCTGCTCGGGCGTGCTTAACGTGTCGGCCTTCACGATGATGTCAGGCGTGATGCCGCCACCTCCATAAACAATTCGTCCTGCGTCGCTCTTGTACTGCGGACGTGCTCGGCGCGCCGAGTCGGTCTCGAGTGAATCGGGCATCACTTCCACGAACTCGCCGTCAGGTAGCAGCTTGCGCTCCTTCTGAATGGAGCGGCCGCTCGGCGTATACCACTTTGCGGTGGTCATCTTGAGCGCATAGCCGCCATCGAGCTTGAAGAGACTCTGCACGAGACCCTTGCCGAAGGAAGTGGTTCCCATGATGAGTGCGCGATCATGATCCTGCAGTGCGCCCGCAACGATCTCGGATGCAGACGCCGTATGACCATCGAGCAGAATCACCATTGGAATCTTGGGCTGCCGCGGCGCGTCGGTGGCGCTGTATGCCTGAACCTCGCCGGTGCGTCCGCGAACACTCAAGATCGACTGATTCTGCGGGAGGAAAAGATTGCTGGTCGAGATCGCCTGGTCGAGAAAGCCGCCAGGATTGCCGCGCATGTCGAAGACGAGACGCGTTGCGCCAGCCTTGGTGACTGCCGCGATCGCGTCGTCAACTTCCTGCGTCGCTGTCTCGTTGAATTGCTGTAGCGGGATGTATCCCACGTTACCGAACACGAGCGTGTACGGAACCGCGGGAATGTGCACGATCGCGCGTGTGAACGTGACCGGGATCGGCTCGGTCACGCCAGTGCGACCGAACTTGACACTCACCGTGGTGCCCGGGTCACCCTTGAGGCGATCGGATACCTGCGTCGTGGTCCAGCCGCGCGCGTTGGCCGTATCAACCTGAAGAATGCGATCGCCTTCCATCACGCCGCCCGCCGAGGCCGGTGTGTGCGGGAAGACGCGCTGCACGGTTACGAAACCGTTGGTCGGCGCGATCTCCATTCCGATTCCGCCGTACTTACCGCCGGTCTGCTGGCTGAACTGATCGAACTCCTTTTTGGTGAACAGAACGGAGTAGGGATCGTTCAACTCCTTCACCAGGCCCTTGGCCGCCTTCTCGTACAGATCGTTCGAGCCGACGCTATCGACGTAGCGGGAAGAGGTGATCCGCAGCACTTCGTCGAGCAGCTGTGCGCTGGCGACGGTCTCGTGCTGCTGATAGACGAAGGCTCCAATTACGAGTGGGAGCATGACCGCCCCAAGGGCGGCCAGATGTGTGACGCGAAGTGGGACGCGAAGTTTGCGCATAGTGGTTGTAAAACTACGGGGCTATAGTGTTCCGTGTTGCCAGCACGTAGTCAACGTGCCAGTCCCTGTCGACCTGGTGAAACGATGCATCTCTCAACAGGCCGGCCGCGATCAGCATCTCGTGCGCCGGCTGAAGTACCCGCTGAAGATGAGAAGGATATCGCTGGGTCAAAGGCAATTGCGAAGCCAGTCTCTCCAGCGAGATCCGCCAGGTTACAAAGTCCTGCGATCTGGCCGTGGCCAGCAGGCGATACAGCCGGCGCGCCACGGGATTGGACAGGCTTCCATAGTGCTGAAGCGATAGTGAAATGGTGTTTCCAGCCGCGATGTTGGCGCGAATTGGCGGCGATATCACCACCCTTGCGTCGCCGGGCTCGGATGCCGAGATCGCCGCAAAAAGCGCAAACTGATCCCGATCCGTCAACCTCCTCCGCTCGATCGTGACCGAACTGAGCAGGGTGAAAGTCCCCTCGAACGGTTGTTCGGACTGAACCTGATAGGCGCCGGTTGACTCTAGTCTCGTCCTCTCGAGGCGAGTTAGCGCGGACCGTAGTTGTTCGTACGTTCGACCATCCACTTTTCGGCCGATCGATCTGAGAAAGGAGTGAAGGGTAAACCGAACCGCACCGTCGGCCGGATATCCGGCCTCCCCAAACCTGTGAATGATCTCGACGTAAACATCCTGATCGAAGGTGCCGGGCAGCCGGTCGCCGGGTGCCGGAAGCACTCGCCACCGGCCGCCGCCGGCCGGCGTATAGCTTATGGCTCCGTCATCGGCCGAATCGCTGAGACGGAACAGAGGGAGTGCCTCGAGCGACCGGTCGAGTTCGACCGTCTTGTTGGTGGTCCGGCGACCGGGCACTGCGAGATGCATACCTGTAGAATAGGCGATACCAGCAGGTCTGGTAGAGGCAGAATCGGGAGTGGAACGAGAAGTGAATAGGGAATGAGACCCACTTTTCGCCGAGGGCCAGGTCCGATGGTCCACAAAATCACCAGCCGCGAGACAGATTCCTGATGGCGATTCTGAAATACGCCGGCGAGCTCGCCGTGATCATCGTGTTGCTGGCGATGGTGTTGATCGGTGTTCTAACGATCACACACGGNNCATCTCTCCAGGCAACACTGACCGGCCACCCGCAGTGGGTGACTCGCTCTTCGCGGAAGCGATGGAGCTGTACACCAGTACACACTTCTCGCGCGGTAACATCGTAACGCTGTGCCTCAACGGCGACGGAACGTATCCCAAGCTCTGGGAGGATCTGTCCTCCGCGAAGCACACGATAACCGTGCAGATGTATTACTCGGAGCCTGGCAAGGTCACCGACAAGATGCGCGACGTTCTCGCCGAGCGCGCACGCGCCGGCGTACGCGTGCTGGTTCTGCTGGATGCGTTCGGATCCGGTCCGCTGCGCAAAACCGATTTCGAGGCCACGCTCAAGGCCGCTGGCGCGCGCGTCTCATGGCTGCGCACGATCCGCTGGTACACTCTCAACCGCGCGGCAACTCGCTCGCACGTCCGCGTGGTCGTGGTCGACGGCCACATCGGATATACCGGTGGATTCGGTCTGGCCGACTACTGGCTCGGCGACGGTCATCACGAACGCCAATGGCGTGAGTCCAATGTTCGATTCGAAGGTCCCGCAGTCGCGGCGTTGCAGGCTGCGTTCGCCGCGGGATGGACGGAGGCTACTGGCATGTTGCTCACGGGTGACATGTTCTTCCCGCCACAGATTTTCGAGCCGGTTGGCAACACGGTCGCGGGGTTGATGCACACCATTCCAGCTGTTGGAAGCACTCCCGCGGAAAGATTTCTCGCACTCTCGATCGCGGGCGCCAAAAAGACGCTCTACATCACCAACTCATACTTCGTGCCGGACCAGGAATTCCGCGTCATGCTCATGGAAGCAGTTCGGCGCGGTGTGGATGTGCGCGTCATTACCACCGGCGACGAGAGTGACGTGAAGACAACGGTGTACGCAGGGCGCGCCTACTACGATCAGCTCCTGCGCGGCGGAGTGCACATCTATGAGTACACTCCCACCATGATGCACGCAAAGACGATAGTCGCCGACGGACAGTGGTCGTCCGTAGGATCCATGAACTTCGACAATCGCTCGCTGGCGTTCAACAACGAGTCCAATCTCAACGTTCTCGATGTCACGTTCGGCGCGCAGATGGATTCCGTGTTCAACGACGATCTCGCACACTCCAAGGAGATACTACTCCCCGCATGGGAGCGCCGGTCACTGTACGAGAGAACTATAGAATGGGGGGCAGAGAAATTGTGGCGCGTTCTGTAAAGCCGCTCTCCAACTTTCACCCGATCGTTCGCGAGTGGTTCGTCGAGACACTCGGCGCGCCTTCACCGCCGCAGGTGCAGGGATGGCCGGTAATCGCGAGCGGTGACCACACGCTCATACTGGCGCCCACAGGAACGGGAAAGACTCTCGCCGCATTTCTGTGGGAGCTGAATGCGCTGATAGTCGAAGGACTCAAGGCGCCGCTCACGAACGGTGTGCATCTGCTGTACATCTCGCCGCTCAAGGCGCTCAACAACGACATCCAACGCAATCTCGACCGGCCGCTCGCCGAGCTGCGCCGGCGTTTCGAGCAGGCAGGCCTTCCGTTTCCGGAGCTCCGCGTCGCGGTCCGAACCGGAGACACGCCGTCGAGCCAGCGCCAGAAGATGATTCGCAAGTCGCCGCACATTCTCATTACGACGCCCGAGTCACTCAACATCATGCTCACGTCGCTGCGCGGCCGCGGGATGTTCGCGTCAACGCGCACGGTCATCCTGGACGAGATACACGCGGTGGCCGGATCCAAGCGCGGTGCGCATCTCGCGGCAACGATGGAGCGGCTGGTCGAGCTCACGGGCAATCCGGAAGGCCCGCAG
>PLEG01000061.1 GCA_003136975.1 Gemmatimonadota bacterium
CGAATACAACACGCGTAACAGCATCGGCCCCAACAGCGCCGCCACACGTTGCACTCCGGTCAGGCGATTCGTCGCACCGCGCGGCTCCGTCATCCTGCCATCCCGGAAATCATCGCCGCGACCCGTGAGGCCGCGCCCGGTGTTCCCAACTGGCTTCGTACTTCCAGCAGGCCAGCTCGCTGCGCCTCGCGGTACGGCACGTCATCCAGCAACCGGCCCAGTTCCGTGGCCACCGCTTTTGGCTCGAGCGCGCCCTGCACAAATTCCTTTGCAACCTCGCGCCCGGCAACCACGTTCACCAGTCCAATGTAGGGAATCTTGACTACGCGCCGAGCGATGGCGTAGGAGATCGCTCCTGTGCGATACGCGACCGCCATCGGACACTGTGCGATGGCCGCTTCCAGCGTGGTAGTCCCGCTCTTGCAGAGTGCGATGTCCGCCGCGCGGAAGATATCGAACGACGCCCCGTGCATTATTTCGAAAGGACACGCGCGTCCACGCAGATCCACCGTTGGCGCAGCGTGGACGATAACGCGAAGTCCGGGATACCGGCGCATGAGCTCCTGCCCGCTCTCGATGAACGGTTCAAAGTGTCGCGCAATCTCCTGGTCTCGGCTACCTGGGAACAGCGCGAGCACGCGTTCAGTGGGTGATATCCCAAGCCGCTCCCTTGCTTCCGCGCGAGTTGATAGCGTTCCTGCGCGGTCCAACAGAGGATGCCCGACGAACGTCGCGTCGATCCCGTACCCGCGCAGCAGTGGCTCCTCGAACGGAAGGATCACCGCCGCCTTGGTTACCAACCTCGCAAGCTTCGGCAATCGGCCAGCGCCCCACGCCCACACTTGAGGAGTCACGTAGTACAATACCGGCACGCCGGCTTCGCGCGCCGCAGCCGCGACCTTCATGTTGAAGCCGGGATAGTCGATGAGCACCACCACCGCCACATTACCAGCTGCAAGCCGCGCGCGAAGAGTGCGCAGTAGCGCAGCGTGCTTTGGAATGTGTTTGATAATCTCCGCGAAGCCCATCACGGCGAGGTCGGTATAGTCGCGCGTTATCTCCACGCCGCTCGCGCGCATCTGCGCCCCACCCACGCCCGCCGTTGTCAGGTCGGGACGAATCTCACGCAGGCGCGCGGCCACGCTACCCGCATGCATGTCGCCGGAAGCTTCTCCGGCGACGAACAGTACCTCACGCACCGAGCGAGGGGGCGTTGCACTCGATATCGCGCACGATTCGGAGCGCGACTTCCAGCGCACGGCGCCCGTCAGAACCGCTCACCACCACCGGCGCTCGTCCGCCAAGAGCGGCGGCGAAGCTCTCGAACTCCAACTTCAATGGTTCCCCTTCCGGCGCCTCGAGCGCAATGCGCTCCACGAAATCGGCCAAGTCCGGCGTGCCACCACTCGCAACCAACGCGTGAAGATCGTCAGTCTTCTTCAACCTGAAGAACTCTCCATTTCCAGCCGCAAGATCCAGCGACAGATACCCACTCGGCTGAAAGATTCGCACCTTTCGCACCCGCTCCCGCGAGATGCGGCTCGCCGTTATATTCGCGACGGCGCCAGACTCGAACGTGATCCGCGCATTCGCGATATCCACAGTCTGCGTCAGCACGGGAATGCCAACCGCCGCGATCGTGCCAGCGTCGGAGTTGACGAGCGTGAGAATCAGGTCGATGTCGTGGATCATCAGATCGAGCACGACGGCGACATCCGACCCGCGCACGTTGAACGGCGCGAGACGGTCGCTTTCTATGAATCGCGGATGACTGACATACGGCAACGCGGCGCGCACTGCACGGTTAAACCGCTCCACATGCCCGGTCTGAATGACCGCTCCGGTCCGCTGTGCGATTGCGAGTAGCTCGTCCGCCTCTTCAACCGTCGCAGTAATCGGTTTCTCTATCAGCACGTGCTTGCCACGCTCCAACGCCTTGCTCGCCACCGCGAAGTGATGCGGGGTCGGAACAACGATGGTTACGGCGTCAACGTCATCGAGCAGCGTGTCCAGATCGCTGAAATTCGGCACCTCCAACTCCGCCGACACCTGCGCTGCGCGCTCGGGCCTCAATTCCACAAAGCCAGACAATCGGAACTCAGGCATCTCGCGCAATAGTCGTACGTGATGGTACCCCAGCGCGCCTGCTCCAACGACACCCACACGCACTGGGTTCAAATCGCAACCCCGCGCTGGCTCGATTCGACAAACTGCACGAGCTGTATCACTTCCGGGATCTGCTCGACTTCCGCTGTCACGCGCTCCACCGCCTGAGCGATGTTCAACTCGGAGCGGAATAGTAGGCGGTATGCGCGCTTGAGCTCGAGGATCGTCTCAGGCGAGAATCCGTTTCGCTGAAGGCCAATCGAGTTCAAGCCATACAGCTTCATCGGGTTGCCAACTGCTTTCACGAATGGCGGAACGTCCTTCGAGACACGCGAGCAGCCGCCGACAATTGCGTTGCGCCCAATTCGAGTGAATTGGTGCACCGCGGTGACGCCGGAAAGAATCACACGATCCTCAACTGTCACGTGTCCAGCAAGCTGCACCATGTTAGCGACAACCACACCTTCGCCGACATGACAGTCATGCGCGAGGTGTACGTACGACATGATGAAGCTGTTGGGCCCAACGGACGTCTTGAATGACTGCGAGGTTCCGCGATTGATCGTGGTGTATTCCCGTACCACGGTGTTATCGCCGATCTCGACCGTCGTGCGCTCGCCCTTGAACTTGAGATCCTGCGGATCGCCGCCAAGAACGCTTCCGACTCCGATCTTCACACGCTTGCCCAGTATGACGTACCGCTCGAGACTTGCGCGCGCAGCTATGACGCAACCGTCGCCGATGACACAGTCATCACCGATAATCGCGAACGGTCCAATCTCGACATCCGCGCCGATCTCGGCCGACGGAGCGACGATCGCGCTTGGATGAATGCGCCCTTTCATCGATCCCTTACCATCGCGGCCATCTCGGCTTCCGCCACAAGCTCGCCATCCACCTTCGCAACGCCCCGCATCTTGCACACGGCGCCGCGAATCTGAATCACGTCGAGCTCAAACCGAAGCTGGTCGCCCGGCCGCACTGGCTTCCGAAAACGAACGTTGTCGAGCGACATGAAGTAGACCACCTTCTGCTCCGCCTCGTCCAGACCGCCCATCAACAGCATCCCACCAACCTGCGCCATCGCCTCGATTATCAGGACANNGCTCGTTGATCGTGACGTTCTTCATTCCGACTATTCGCTGCTTACCCTCGATCTCGAGTATCCGATCGATAAGCAGGAACGGATACCGGTGCGGAAGCACCTTCATGATCTCTTCTATGGACATCATCCCGGCCATGCGCTTCACTCCTTCCTTCGTTGTCTTGCCCCGTTGCCCCGCACGTACCATCTCGCGAACCAGCGTAACCGTTCCGCGGTGACTCGGCCGAACCGCCACGATCCGCGCGCGAACGCGCGCTCCGGCAAGCGTGAGATCCCCAATACAGTCCAGCGTCTTGTGACGCAGAAACTCGTCGTTCCACCGCAGTACGTTGTCAACTACGCCCACCTCGTCCAACACGATCGCGTTGTCAGTGGAGGCACCCTGGATCAGCCCCTTTGACCGAAGCTCGTCCACTTCGGTGACGAAGCCGAAGGTTCTCGCGGCCGCGAGCTGATCGCGGTAGCTCTCCCGCCCCACAACATAGCGCCCGGTCTGGCGTCCGATAACCGGGTGCGGGAACTCGATGGTCACATCCAGCGACAGCTCTCCCGCGGGATGCGCTTCATACACTGAGTTCCCGTCGATAACGCGCAGCGGCTCGGTAAGGGTCAGATACTCGACCTCGCCAGGCTGTTCGCAGATACCGGCGCCGACCAACGCATCGTAAAACGGTGCCGCGCTGCCGTCCAGAATCGGTGCCTCAGGCCCGCTCATGTCGATTATCAGATCATCGAGTTCCAGCGCCCCCACGGCCGACAGGACGTGCTCCACCGTGTGGATAGCGGCATCGCCATGACCCAGCTGCGTGCGACGCTCCGTCGCAGTTACCTGCTCGACGCGCGCCGGAATTACAGGCATGTCCGCAAGGTCAACGCGCCTGAACACGATGCCAGTACCCGAACCTGCAGGGCGAAACGTAAGATCGCACTCCTGGCCCAGATGCAGGCCGACACCCGCGACCTTCACCGGCGCGGATATGGTCCGTCGCGTCACGTCGTCGCCTTTTCGTCCAGCATGGCTTCCAGCTTCTTGATCATTCCCGACAGCTTGAAGAGAGCACCGGTTGCACGCAACGATTCTCGATGCGGGCGCGCCGGATATCCAGACCACGATTCGCCCGCTGGCACGTCGCCAAATACACCGGCCTGGCCAGCGATCCGAGCACCATCGCCGATGTTGACATGTCCGCCAATCCCAGCCTGGCCCGCGATGATTACTCCGTTTCCAATACGAGCGGAACCGGCAATTCCAACCTGCGACATGAGCAGACACAACGACCCAATCCGAACATTGTGCCCGATCTGCACCAGATTGTCTATCCGCGTTCCGGCACCAATGACGGTATCGTCGATGCTTCCGCGATCGATGGTCGTGTTCGCACCGATCTCGACGTCATCGCCAATCACGCACCGACCTACGTGCGGGATCTTTTCGTGACGGCCGTTGCGGAATATGTATCCAAAACCGTCGCTCCCGATGCGCGCGCCTGAATGAATTGAGCATCGCGCGCCGCTCTCGCCACCGCTGTACACGGTTACGTGCGGGTACACTCTCGTTCCCTCACCGACCGTGACGCCGTCGCCCAGCACTACGTAGTCTTCGACGCGGACGCCGGAGCCGAGCTTGACTCCATGCCCGATCCGGGCGGTCGGCGCGATCCACGGCTTCGCTGGCGTGAGATCATACAGCAGCGGAAGCAGTATCTGAATCGCGTCATACGGCTTATCGACCACAATCACCGTTCGTGGACCCGATTCGACGCCGAATCCGGCATCCGCCATGTCACGCGCCACAAGCACGACCCCAGCGCGACAATCCGCTAACTGTGTCGCGTAGCGCGCGGAGGCCAGAAAAGTAGCATGGCGCGGCCCCGCCCGATCGAGCGCAGCCACGCCATCTACAACCGACTCGGGGTCACCGCGCAGCTCGCCATCGACGAGCTCCGCGATCTCCCGCGCCGTCAGCGCCATCGTGCTATCACGGCTTCGGACGCGTCACGCCCNNGCCTTCGGCGGTCCGAGCACCTTGAGCCGTGCAAGCACCGTATCCGTGAGATCCAGTGACTTGTCAGCCGAAACGAGTGCGCTCCCCTGAGCCCCGACGTCGAAGATCATCGTGTATCCACCCGCCAGACGCACTTCATCGAGCACATGCGAAACCTGATCCATGAGCGGACGGGCAAGGTCTGCCTGACGCTGCTGCATCTGGTTATTCAGGTCAGCCGCGCGCTGCGAGAATGACGCCTCGGTGTCGCGGATCGTCTTGCCGCGCGCTTCGCGCCGAACGCTGTCGAGCGCTGGGGCATCCTTTTCGTACGTCGCAACCATCGCCTTCAGTGAGTCATCCATGCGCTGAAGCTGCTCACGTGCCGTCGCCATCTCACGATTGTAAGTAGCCTCCGCGTCCGCGCGACCTGGCGCATCGGCGAGGATCTTCTGAGAGTTGATGTAGGCGACCTTCACAGGAGCCTGGGCGAAGACCGAAGGAGCGAGTGCGAGTGTCGCTGCCGCGAAGATCGCGGAATGCATCCATTTGCTCATCATATTTTCCTAGAAGTACTGTCCAAGTTTGAAGTGGACTTTCCACCCCGGGTTAGAGTGCCCCTGCGCGTCAACCCTATCCAGGCCATACGCGAAGTCGACACCAAGAGGGCCGAGCGGGCTCACCACTGAGCCGCCCACGCCTACACTGCGGAACAGGCGCGTGGGATCGAAGTCCCTCGGCCGCGCCCAAACATTACCGCCTTCCATGAACGTGTTTAGATACACCGACTGATTGACTCTGAGCCCTAGTTCCGCTGTCGCCACAAAGAAAGCGTTTCCGAAGGAGCTGGTCTTGGCGTTGCCATTGCAGGCCGAAGGATCATAACCGGCTGGCGTGATCGAGAACTCGCAGTAGCCGCGTAGCGGTTCGCCATACTGGGTACCGCCAAGCGCGAACGATTGCGACGAGAAGAACGGCCCCGGATCGCCGAGCACCGCGCCGGCGCGCGCGGAGAGCCCCGCAACGAACGTCATCGGCTGGCCGCCCAACACGTTGTTGCCGACGTAAGCGAGCGGCGCGTAGGAGCGAAGCTCGGTCGTGTACTTCTGGAAGTTCGCGGTTCCGCCAAGCGGACCACCGTTGAACGTGGCGCTAAAGTTCTGAAGCCCGCCCTGCGTCGCGAACGGCAGACCGAGCCGCGTGTCATGCTGATACGAAGCGCCAACGGAAGACCTGAAGCAACTCGTGCAATTCGTGATGATCGTGCTCAGCAGCGTACCGCTCTGATTGCCGTATTTGACCGACTCGCCGCCGTAGGACAGGAAGATTCGGCTGAAGTACGAGTTCGGTACCGGGAAGCCGAACTGAAGCTGGCCGCCAATACGCGTACTCTGACCCAGATCCGCGATCGTGTAACGAGTCTTGGTGTTGTATCCCGTGATGGATCCCGAGATGCGTGAGTCGCGAATGTTCGGATCCGAGTATGTGAGGCTGAAGTCATTCACGTACTTGCCGAACTGCCAGTTCAATTGCGCGCGCTTGCAGCGGCCGAAAAGATTTGGCTGGTCGAGTCCGATAAAACCACCCAGGCCGGTTCCCTGACCCATCGAGGCGCCAAAATTCACGTTGCCAGTGCGCTTTTCCTTCACCTTGAAGGTGATGTCAACGTCCCCGTTTTCATCCGGCTTGACGTCCGGCTCCGGCATCGGCGAGTCGAAGAAGTTCAGGTTCGCGATGTTCTGGTAACTACGCATGAGATAATCGCGCTTGAACACCTGGCCTGGCGCCATGACGATCTGCTCGCGAATGCACGACTCATACGTGTAATCATTGCCCGCGATATCGATCCTGTTCACGATCGCGGGCGACTTCTCGTCGATGTCCCAACGAAGGTTGACCTTGCGCACAGAATCAGTCGATGGAACGCGCTGTTCAACGGGCTGCACGACGGCATAGATGTAGCCTTCGTTGCTGTACGCTTCCTTCACCTTCTCGGTCGCATCGTTCCAGCGTTCCTGATCGAACGTGCCCTTTGGACTCTTGAAATTGCGTCGCAACGCGCCCAGCGCACTCTCGGCGAGCGATCGATCGTCGCGATCGAAGGGGAAGTAGTTGCGTAGCGCTTCCGAGGAGAACGCCTTGTTGCCGAATATCTCGAAGTCGCCGACGGTGTACCGCGGACCGTCCTGTACCGTGAGTTGAATCTCGCCTTTCCCGTTCGCGTGATCCACGCGCATGGTATCCCGCAGCAACCTGAAGTCGATGTAGCCCCGACTCGCGTACAACGACGGAATTCTGTCCGTGAGATCGCCAGCGTAAACCGCGTCGTCGAACTCGCCGTTGCGGAAGAACCAGAAACCTTCTGGCTTGGTCTCCATCGCGCCAACTATCGCGCGTGATGGAACCGCACGGTTCCCGCTGACGCCAATGCCGGCGATCGCGAGACGGCGCCCCTCATCCACGGTGAACGCGAGCGTTAACTGATCTCCCACAACAGTCGAATCCACCCGGACTCGCGCGAGATAGAAACCCTTGCTCTCATACAATGAGTCGGCGCGCGAAATGGCGAGCGCGACTTTCGCCGGATCGACAGCGGTACCGACGGGAAGTTGCAACCGCTCGTCGACGTCTTTCTTCGCCACCTGACTGACGCCGTGAAGCGAGGTGCTCGCAAGTACCGGCCGCTCCTTCACATGTACGTCGAGTGACGACTTGCCAGTCGTCGGACTGATCGTGCAGATGACGCGAATGTCGTCGTAATTACCAGTCGCGTACAACGCTTTGACAGCGCGTTGAACATCACGGTAATTCAGCGTGGTTTTCGGAACGAGACCTATCGTTGCACGAATCGTCGCGTTGTCTACGCGCGAGTTACCAGCCACGGTTATCGTGTCAGGTACCGCGCAGCGACCGGTCGCGACTGTAGAATCTGCCCCCTGGGCGTACAAAGGGAGCCCTACCAGCGCTAAGGCCAGCAGGCTCCCAGCAAACTTGAACATCCCTTTAATATACCACGGCGAAGGGTTTGAGCCCATCCACTGATGAGCTCGGAATTAAGTCGGTAGTCCGGTTCATTCGACACCGACACCCGTAATAAAGTTGCGCGTAACGAGTCGCAACTTTCCTCGCGCGACACACGACTGTGCGCTCAAGAATTGGTGACGCGATGCCGACACCCCGAAGTGTCACGCCCGACCCGCGCGAAACGTTGCTTTCCTTTCGCGGCTCGTTCCCGCCAAACACGCGCCCGTCGTCGTCCCATCTGCTCGTCCCATCTGCTCGTCCCATCTGCTCGTCCCATTACTGACGCGAAGCACCTTCGACCGCCGCTCCCCCGTGGAGCGGCGGTTTGCGTTTGTGCCCTGTCCTACCGCCAAATGCCCTCCCAAGCCGGCCTCTGGAGGTGAAGCGCCGAAACGACACCTGTGGCGGCGGCGCAGCGACTCCGAATCTGATCCATACATCTGTTATACGGGAACCGCCCCGAGTCGGTCCATTTTATTGAGAAACAGGACGTCCTTACCGGTTTCTGTCCGCAATTGTACACCAACACCCAAAAATCAGACGGCCCGCCGGTGGCCCCCCGTTTGCCTCTTATTGTCCACGACCTGAAGTTAAACCCGTCACTTTCGCTCAGTTCCTTCGGTGCCCAATGAACCTTCCTAAGATCCTTGCCAGCGCCGCGCTCATGGCTGCCCCCTTCGGCCTCGCGTCGGGACAGTCGACCGCACCAGCGGACAGCGCAGCGCACGGCAATCGTGGTGGATGGCTCGCCGGAACCGGAGCCGCCGCAGGCGCCGGCCTCTTTCTCGCCTTCACGCACTCGGGACACAACGGCGCTAATTCGGGAACCTCTGCGTTCCATCCGCCACAGACCACTCCACTTGATCCGAACGTTCCAACTAGCGGACTGACCCCGTCGCCCGCTGGCGCATCGACCCCTGCCACGACCCCTGCCACGACCCCTGCCACGACCCCTGCCACGACGCCAGACCAGTCAACGCCGCCTGACACCAACACCGTCACGCAGCCACCGCCAAATGACGGCCCAGTCGGACCGGTTGTCGACGGACCGGTTGGACCGAAAGACGAGGGACCGCCTGGGCCAAGGGACGACGGACCGTTCATTCCCACAACGGACGATGGCCCGCCACAGGACGACGCCCCATCGTTCATGGCGGAATCCAGCACGGTCCCCGAGCCCGGCACTCTCGCGCTCACCGCGACTGGAATCATTGGACTCGTTCCGCTGATCCGCAGACGCCGCCGCTAGAGCAGCATGCTTACCGAATGCAAAATGCGGGTGAGGCTCTTATGCCTCACCCGCATTTTTATTTGACCGAAGTCAGATCAAAAGCCTCTACATCTGGCTATGACGCCGCACTGCTAGCCTTGGCCATCACGCGGAACTCCAGCTTGTCACCATCGGCTGCAACGTCCACCTTGACCTCGTCACCCTTGGCGAACTCCGCCATGAGGATCTTCTCCGAGAGCGGATCCTCGATGTAGCGCTGGATCGCCCGCTTCAGCGGCCGCGCCCCGTA
>PLEG01000169.1 GCA_003136975.1 Gemmatimonadota bacterium
CAGGCGAGGTACCCGTCCAGCATCTATCGGCCGGCGACGCCGTGCAGACGCAAAGCGGCAAGACAAGACGCATCGTCTGGATCGGCACCGGCCGAGTCCTGGCCGCCCGCAACCGCCGCACCGCCGCCACCCCGGTAATCGTGTAACGGCCGTCGGCATCACTCGCCGCCCCAAGTCGGCCGGCAGTCACAGTCACCTGAACACCCGCGAGCGGATGATTGGTCGCTGAATCGGTGACCAGGCCCGTGATACGACCGGTCGCAGTCTGCGCGCCAGCACCAGACGCGAGCGCGAGGAACAGCAACATTGCAGGGCCGGAATACCACGCTCGACGAGACAACTTCATGCGCTTGCTCCTGACTATGACGGGTTCTTGCTCACACTGTGAGCCAGCGGTCAAACTACCCGGCCGAACCAATCGACGTCAACATTGGATAAATATTCTATACATCTCTTAATAAACAGACCCAGCGATCCAACCAACGGCCATAACTCGCCGAGCCCACCGCCAGACGTTGGTCTGGCGATGGGCTCGGGTTTGGCTCGTCTATCTTGCTACAAATGGGCCGGTCACGGCCACCCTTCCGGAGTTGCTACTGTCCCGTGCGGGCACTGCCCGGAGGTGGTCCGAGAAGCTTGCCGAGCTCCGCCAACTGCGCGTCCAGCTGCGTGCGCAACGTGTGGTACCGCTCGACCGCGTCGCGTCCGATCTTCTGATCGGCGTCGTTGGTCATGCCATACAGGTACGTGATGTTCCCCTGCAGCTCTGGCTTGCTGTAGCGCACCGGTGGCGTTTCGAGCTTCGCTGCGATGACCGACAGACGCTGAAGCGTGTCGGCAGCAGGCCCGGTTGCGTCCTTTAGTCTTGTTCGCGTCTCACGAATGCGCGCGACGGCGAGGTTGACGTCGGTCACGAGATCGCGCACGCGCATGTTGTGGTCGAACTGTTCGCGCATGTCGGCGAGTGTTACACCGTCACGCGTGACACGCGGATCGGCCTTCACGACAAGCGGCTGCGTCTCGGTCCACGCGAGATTGCCCCCAGACGCGGCAACGGTGAGCCGCACTCTGTACGCGCCCGGTACGACAGAGGGGCCGCCGCCACCCGCCGGTTGTGTCGCCGTCTGGCGCGGACCTGGATACGCGAGGTCCCAGGTGAAACGATTGACTCCCTCATGCTTCGTGATGTTGACCGCACCGGAACGACGGCGCGGCGCGGCCTCTTCATCCTGGTTGTCACTCGCCACGGCGTCACGCGTGCGATCGGTAGCAGCGGCGCTGCTGCCAAAGCTCCGTACTACCTTGCCACTCGCGTCGAGGATATCGAGCGTGACGTTGCTCTCCGGCGCACGCGCAAAGTAATAGTCGATCATCGCGCCTGGCTGCGGAGACTCTGGCGTGGCCGGACTGTTGCCGCGAGCTGATACCGGATTGCCACGGTATCGCATGCGATACGCCGCGCGCGGCTTGAAGAGATGCGCGCTGGCCGATGCGACTGCATCACTCCACTGATGCAGCGGCGTCAAATCGTCCATGATCCAGAACGACCGGCCCTGGGTCGATAGCACGAGATCGTTCTGATGAACGTTGATGTCCGTGATTGGCGTCGCGGGAAGGTTGAACTGGAATGGCAGCCAGTGCGCGCCGTTATCGAGCGACACGTACATCCCGAATTCCGTGCCGGCATACAGGAGCCCCGCGCGCGCCGGATCTTCGCGTACCACGCGCGTTGGATTGTCGTTGGCGATCCCGTTCTTGCCGTTGGTGAGACGCGCCCACGTATGGCCGTAGTCATCGGTGCGGTAGATATATGGCTGGAAATCGCCGAGCAGATAGCGATAGACCGCGATGTACGCCGACCCCGCGTGATGCGGCGACGGCTCGATGGACTGCACGCGCCCGCCGGGCGGCAGATCCTTGGGCGTGACGTTGGTCCACGACTTTCCGTCGTCGCGCGTCACGTACACAGGTCCGTCGTTGGAACCCGTCCAGATGAGTCCCTTCTGCAGTGGTGATTCGCGAATGGCGTACAGCGTGGCGTAAACTTCTTCGCCGGTCACGTCGCGCGTGATGGGGCCGCCGCTCGCGACGTTCAGGTAACGCGGATCGTGCGCCGTGAGATCGGGACTGATTCGCTCCCATGTCACACCCTCGTCGCGCGTGCGGTGCAGATACTGCGATCCATAGTAGATCACATGTGAATCGAACGGCGACAGCTCCATCGGTGACACACGCTGGAAGCGATAGATGAGATCGCCTGGAACGCTGCCATAGAGTGACTGCGCACCGACCCAATATTGTTTCTCCTGACCAGTCCGCAACGACATGCGGCTGAACTGGCCCTTGCACGACGCGTACACCGTGTCGGGATTGATAATGTTCGGCATGATGGGGCCGGTCTCACACCCGGGACCCGTGCGCCATTCCTCTGACTGGCCGCTGTTGAGCGGGAGACTTGGCACGATAACCGTCGTATTGTCCTGCTGCGCGCCATACAACCGATACGGAAACTGATTGTCGATCGCGACCGAATAGATCTCGGCGGTGGGCTGATTGTATTGCGTTGACCAACTGCGACCGCCGTCGAGCGACACATTCGCACCGCCGTCGTTCGCCTGGATCATCACGTTGCCATCCCGGGGGCTGATCCACATGTCGTGGTTGTCGCCGTGCGGCACACGCATCGTGCGAAATGTCTTTCCGCCATCAGTCGATTTGAAAAATCCCTCGGCGCCACCGTACACGACGTCGGCGTTGGTGGGATCGACGGCGAGCGTAACGTAGTAGAACGGTCGAGTGATCAATTGGGGATTGGTGCTCACGAGCGACCAGTGCTCGCCTGCGTCGTCGGAGCGGTAGAGACCACCGCCTGGTTTTGCTTCGATCAACGCGTAAACGCGATTCGGGCTGGCCGCGGAGACCGCGACGTTGCTCTTGCCGATGAGATCGGACGGAAGACCGTTGGTCATCTTCGTCCAGTGATCGCCGCCATCGGTGCTCTTGTAAAGCCCGCCTTCCCGCCCGCCGCTCACGATGGACCACGGCTTTCGCACGCCGTACCACATGGCCGCGTAGATGACTTTGGAATTGCCGGGCTGCAGCTCGACGTCGGCCGCACCCGTGCTATCGGAGATGAAGAGAATCTTGGCCCACGTCTTTCCACCATCCCTGGTGCGGAAAACTCCGCGCTCTGCGTTGGATGTGAAAGCGTTGCCTAGTGCCGCGACGTATGCGATGTCGGGATTGGACGGATCAACGCGCACGCCACCGATCTGCCCAGCGTCACGCAGGCCCGCGAAACTCCATGTCGCGCCGGCGTCAGTGGATTTGTAGATGCCGCGCCCGGTCGAGACATTGCTGCGAATGTCATCCGATCCGGTGCCAACGTATATGATGTTCGGATCGGATTGCGCGACTTCGATTGAGCCCATCGATCCAACCGGAATCTTGCCGTCGGAGATCGGGATCCACGTTGCCCCTGCGTCAGTCGTCTTCCAGAGGCCGCCACTCGCGACGCCCATGTAGAACGTGCGCGGCTCCGCAGCGACGCCGGTTACCGTGGTGACGCGGCCGCCGCGCGCGGGACCAACCATCCTGTAGCGCAGATCGAAATGCGCATTATCGAATATCGGCGGCGCCTGCGCGCCCAGCGACGGTGTGAAGGTCGCCATGACTATGGCGGCAGCTAGAAGTGACGGAATACGCGGCATGAGATCTCGTTTACTGGAGTAACGGAATGGAAAAGATGGACAGAAGTATGGGACACACCTATTGGCATGTCCATCCTGTTCGGGCGGATGTCGTCATCCCGCCGAAGG
>PLEG01000041.1 GCA_003136975.1 Gemmatimonadota bacterium
GGATCGGCGACCAGCGCTTCCATTCCGGAACCGCGTCCTCTGGCTCCTCCAGATCAAACAAGTGGCCTTCGGCTGGCAGGATGTCGCCATACCGAGATCCAACGGCGGCGCGGACGTCTTTCGCCTGGCTGGTTTTCTCGGTGATGACGATTTGGTCAGCCATGACGGGCTCGTTTGCAAGGTACGATTCGACAGCGCATATGAGAACATATAGTGAACGATACGGTCTCGCAAGCCGCCTTTTGACCGGTTCACGCCCGGACCGCTCGGCTGCCGGCAGTGTGAGATTGTGGCCTGGATATCTGGGGCAAGCTAGGCGCGGAGCAGAAGCGCTGGACATAGGCGTCGGAGAGTTTCTTCCCGCAAAGTCATGCGGCGCTTACTGTATTGGAGGATGGTCGACGCAAGCTCGGACTTGCAGCTCACAGACAGTCGCGCCGCGTGCGCTCCATACGGTAATTTCTCCCAATGAAACGTGCCCTGGCGACACTCAAATTCACCTTCATGAGCGGCTCGAATGCCTGGGCTTTGGTCGAAGCGGGGGTCGCGTCCGCACTATCAATCCGGGCATTTTGCGGTGTCACCATGCACCGTCGGCGCCCGTTTCCCGCACCGCACGAAGAGAAGAGACGATGAGCGAGTTCTCGTTTTTGCATGCCGCCGATCTTCATCTCGGTAGCCCGTTCACGGGCTTGTCCGTACGCGATGCGGAGATCGCTCGCCGCTTCGCCGCAGCCGGAAGGGAAGCGTTCTCGGATCTCATTTCCCGAGCCATCGACGAGCGCGTCGCCTTCGTCGTGCTGGCGGGCGACATTTATGACGGCGAATGGCGCGACGCGTCGATCGGACTGTTTTTCAACAGAGAAGTCGCCCGACTCGATCGGGCCGACATTCCCGTCTACCTCGTCAAAGGCAACCACGACGCCGAGAGCGTGGTGACGAAGACCATTACGCTTCCGGGGAACGTCATCCAGTTCCCGGTGGCTCGGCCGAAAACGGAACGCATCGAGCAGCTCAAGGTGGCCCTCCACGGACGCAGCTTTCCCGATCGTGCGGTGGACGAGAACTATGTGCTGACCTATCCGGACCCGATCCCCGGATGGTTCAACATCGGCGTGCTGCACACCTCGTGTGACGGACGGCCCGGACATGCGAATTACGCGCCCTGCACCGTGCAGGACATGTCGCTGCGCGGGTACCAGTATTGGGCGTTGGGACATAGCCACGCCTACGAGGAGCTCGCCAATGATCCCTGGATCGTCTTTGAGGGAAATCTACAGGGCCGGAGCATCCGAGAGTGCGGGTCGAAAGGAGCGGTGCTGGTCGATGTGGTCGACGGCTCCGTCAAGAACCTCCGCCGCCTGATCGTCGATCGCGCGCGCTGGGCGCTGGTCGACACCGTCGTGGAGGGTGTCGCCGACGAATCCGAATTGCTGCGGCGGATCGAAGACGACGTCCGCCGGGCGGCCGCCGATCATGGATCGCGTCTCCTGGCTCTTCGCATCCGATTGCGCGGCGCGACTTCTCTTCACAACCGTCTCCTCTCTGATCGGCAACGATTGTCCGACGAAGTGCAGGCGGCGGCGCACCGTTGTCATGAGGACATCTGGGTGGAGCAGGTCGTCATCGAGACCGCCGAAACGGAGCGCCTTCACTCCGACGGCGATGCGTTGGCGACGCTGGACCCGGCCGCATTGCTGGAAGGACTCGAGAAGGATCCCGGACTGCGGGCGAAAACCGCCGAGACGATGGCTGGCATATTGGCGAAGCTGCCGGCCGGCGCCTCGTCCCAGGAATGCCTCTCGGGCGATCTCGACGCCTATCTCGCCGAAGCACGGGCGTTGGTTCTCGGACGCGCGACGTCGCCGAAGGAGCCCGCCTAATGCGCCTTCGAACTTTGCATCTTGAGCGTTACGGTCCTTTCACCGGCCCGGTGCTCTCCTTCAGGCCCGACGCCAAGCTGCATGTCGTGCTCGGCCCGAACGAGGCGGGCAAGAGCTGCGCTCTGGCTGCAATCACCGACCTGCTGTTCGGTATCGAGCGCCAGACGCGATACGATTTCCTGCATGAAGGAAAGGAACTCCGCATCGGCGCGGAGATCGAGACGGCGGCAGGAAAGCGGCTCGCGTTTCGGCGCAAGAAGAACCGTCCGGTCCTCGTGGATGACGCCGAGAATGGCCTGGCCGAAGACGTATTGGCGCCCTTCATCGGCGGGCTTTCGCGTGACGTCTTTTGCCGCGCGTTCGGATTGAATTCGCAGGCGCTGCGGGACGGCGCGGAGGAAATGCTCAAAAGTGAAGGAGAGGTCGGGGCGAGTCTGATCGCTGCGGCTTCCGGACTGAAGGGCCTGACGGGTCTTCGCAAGGCGCTCGACGCTGAAGCCGACGCGATCTTTGCACCGCGCGCGGCGGAGCGAAGGCGCTTCTACCAGGCTCTCGCACGGTACGAAGAGGCACGGCAGGCGATCCGGCAGAACGAGCTTCGAGCACCCGATTGGAAGTCGCTCAACGAGCGCATCGATACAGCAGCGAGTCGTCTCGACGAGATCAAGGAAACACGCGCCGCCAACGCCGCAGAGCAATCTCGGTTGGCTCGCTTGAAACGAACCGCCCCCGCGATCCGCACAATCGACGACCTTCTGGCGCGTCTGGGGGGACTGAACTCGCTTCCGGCCGTACCTGCGGGATTCGCGGAACAACTACGGCAGACGCTGCAGGATCTCGAAAGATGCGTCGAGGCCAGCGCTCAGGCGGAGCGAGAATCCGAACGAGCGGCGCAGGATTTGGCGGTATGCGTCATCGACGAGCGGTTACTGGTCCGCGAAGCGGACATCCAAAGGCTCTTCAGCGAGGTCGAGGCTTACGCCAACAATCGCCGCGACATTCCGCGGGTGCAGGCAGAGGAAACCGAGTTCCGGAGCAAGAGCGGGTCGATCGTCCGGCGGCTCGGACTGCCGGACGGCCACAATATCGAGCATGCACAGCCATCCGACGGCGCCATGGCGGTAGTCCGTTCATTGATCACGGAGGGACGCGGACTCAAGGAGGAAGCGCGGTCACACGAACGAACGTTGGACACGGAGGCTGCCGGTCTCGAGCTGATGACGACGGAGCGCGCCACGTTGCCCGCCGCCGTCGATCCGGCTCCCTTTTCGGAGCGGATGGCCGTCCTCGCTCCGGTCTTACGCGGCTTGGAACGGCGTGCGGAACTCGACCGTGCCGCGAGTGCGGAGAAGCGCTCGACTGAGGAAGNNCTGCAATCGCCAAGTTCGCCGCGGCCTCGATCCCGTCGCCAGAGACGGTCTCCCGGTTCCGGAATGCGCTCGAACTGGCCGACCGGGAGACCGCGCGCGAGCGCGACCGTCTCGACGACGCGCAACGCGCGGCGGGCGAATCCGAAGAAATCATCGCGCGCCTATCTTCCGGCGCTCCGATCCCGACGCCGGAGACGATCGCAGCGGTTCGGGCCGATCGTGACCGCGAGTGGTCGCATCTGCGGGCGGGTCTCCTCAGCAGCACCGCGCTCGAAACGGACGCGATTGCTCGCTCGATCACGGGATTCGAACGCCATTCGGCCGAAGGAGACAGGATGGCCGACGCCGCGACGGCAGAGGCGCAGCGGATCGAGGCATATGGCGCTGAAAGACGGCGACTGGGGACGCAACGGAAGCAGATCGATTCCGCCTCGCGGAAGCTGTCCGAGTTGGAGGGCGGCAAAAGCCGGATACTCGAAGAATGGCATAAAGCTTGGCGGCCAGCCGGGATCGATCCGCTCTCTCCGATCGAAATGACCGCCTGGATCGGCGGGTTGTCGTCGTTACTGGCCCGCCTGGACAAGATCCGCGCTCAACAAGCGGAGGTTCAGGAACTCGACATGCGTGCCGATGAAATTGCGCCGGTCCTTCGCTCGCTTGCACGTGATGCGGGGGTGGAAGAGAGCGAGCCGATGCCCGTGGCCGTACTGGTCCAACGAATCGAGCAGCGATTGCGCACGATGGCTGAACGCTGGATCGCGATACGCGACGTCGACACGCGGATGCGCGAGGCCGAGTCCCGGATTGTTCGGGCTCGCAAAAATAAGACCGCGGCGGAAAATTCGTTGGAGGATTGGGGACGCCGCTGGTCGGAGGCGATGCCCAAGATCGGCCTGCTGCAGGCTTGCAAGGTCGAAGAAGCCGAAGCCGCCTTGACGGCTTGGCAAGAGCTTCCGGCTGTCTTGGCGGAACGCGACAACCGGGCCAAGCGGGTCTCCGGCATGCAACGGGATGCCGCGGACTTTGAAGCCCGCGCCGCCGCCCTTGAGTCCGAGACGGGATTCGACGGCGCGACACTGCCGGCGGACCTCGTCG
>PLEG01000121.1 GCA_003136975.1 Gemmatimonadota bacterium
CGCGGCAACGCCGGACGAGATCGACACCGCGACGGTGAGTATGTAATCAGTGAGCAGCGCTGCCGCCGCAATCAAACCCGGCATCACGCCCAGGTTTTCGCGAGCGACAGTGTACGAGCCGCCGCCGTTTGGATACGCGAAGATCGTCTGCCGGTACGACAGGCCAACGAGTAGCAACAGTCCGACAATTACGCCGGTGATCGGAATCACGTATCCGATCGCGACGACACCGATCGCGCCGCCGAGTACAAAGAGGATCTGATCGGTCGCGTATGCGACCGACGAGATCGCGTCGGATGAAAGAACGGCTAGCGCCGTCTTCTTGTTGAGCCGTTCGTGTTCTAGACGTTCAGTGGCCAGCGGCCGGCCAACGAGCAGACGTTTTGCTCGCGTGAGCGAAGAGGGCATAACTAGCAGAAGGGAAGCCGGCAACCTTTCCGGCCATGGTCGCGCGGGCATGCACCCGCGCAACCGGAGAAACTTATCGCATACGTTCGACCGAACGAGGGCAATCCTACAAGTCTCGGCGGCGTGGAGGTGCCCTGGCGGGCCGAGAGGTGGCAATCGCGTTGGGAAACGGCGGGCTCGTCGACGTTAGAAGTCGTCATTCCCGCGAATACGGGAATCCATGTCGAGAGCTATCCTGGCGTAGAAAGCACCGAGGCGGCCTCCATCTTTGCAATACAAAGTACTTGACAGAAAATTGAACTCTACCCAATTTCCTACAACCGCAGAAACCCATCGCACCGATACCTCCAGCAACCCCGCCCATGCGACTCGCCCGCGTCTGGATCCTCGGCACCCTCGCCGGAGCACTCGGCGCGATCGTCCTGTACGATGCGCTGCCCGGCATCAACTGGCCATTGTGGGTGGTCGTCGCCGTCGCCGGACTGCTGGTTTATCGACGGCCCGACGTCTCCACACTACGCGCGTGCGCGCTTCCACTTGGTTTCGCGATCATCCTGGCTGGTGGCGCCGCCATCACCACGGCGCCGCTTCTCCTTTTCGCCATAGTCCTGATCGTCGCCTCGTTGCTCGGACTGACGGTCACGCTCGCGTACGACCCCGCTGGTGCGCACAGCTATGGCGCGGTCGAGATCCTCACCGCGCCGATTCGTGCCTTCGCGCATTCCCTCGGCGGCCTTGGATCAGCGATGTTGGCTTCCATTGAATCCGCGGGAACGGCGCGGCGACACCCAGTCCTGCGCGGATCACTGATCGCTGCACCAGTCGTGATAGTCTTCGCACTGCTCTTCGCGAGCGCCGATCCGCTGCTCGCCCGCGGACGCGATATCGTGTACGACGCGCTCACCACGTGGGGCGACATCCCCCGTATTGTATTTGGATTCTTGCTCACGCTCTTCGTTGTGGGAGCGTACACGGCGTCACTGCAAATCACGTCAGGAAAGATCACAATGCCTTCCGCAGCACCGACGCGAATCGGTTTGACGGAGCGGCGTATCGTTATCGGCTCCGCTGCGGCGATCTCATGGCTCTTTGTTCTGCTGCAGATCAGCTATCTCTTCCGCATAGCGCCGGACACGACCGGCTCAGGCGTCACATTCGCCGAGTACGCACGTCGCGGCTTCGGCGAACTGGCCATCGCGGCGACTGCGGCGGTGTTGCTCATCGTTGCCGCGCATCCACGAGCGTCGTCGAGCGACGAGCCCGCGGCGCACAGCGGGATTGTCGTGCCGGCGTTGGTGCTTCTCGCGGCGGTAGGATGTATTCTCGTCTCCGCATTTCATCGCGTCTCGCTCTACGAGAATGCCTACGGCTTCACGAGCCTACGCGTGCACGCGCAGGCGTATATGCTGCTGATCCTGATGATACTCGTCGCGCTTGCGTGGCGTGTGCGGCACGCATTCGACGTGCGCGCGTTCGCACGCGATGTCATGACTGTCTCGCTCATCACACTCGCCGTGCTCGTGTACTGGAACGGCGACGCGTGGGTTGCGCGGGCGAACGTGGATCGCTTTGCGCGTACCGACAAGCTCGACATCGCGTATCTCACGCGCGGCCTCTCGCCCGACGCATATCCCACACTCGTCCAGTCTCTTTCGCGTCTTCCTCCTTCGCAACGTGTGCAGCTTGGCGTCGCGCTCGCCCACGAATATGCGCGCCGGCCGAATCTGCGCGCGGACAGCCGTTGGTACGAGTGGAACGCCCGTCGGGCTCGCGCCAGACGTGCTCTCCTCACGCTCGGACCTCCGCCTCCGGTAGCCGCACCCTTTTAGCTTTCGCTGTCGGAGGAGAACCAATGCCAGACCAGACCGCGGAGCAGCCACCCGAGACCCTCGAAGGGTGGTACGCGCTGCATCAGATATATCGAATCAACCGGGAGCGTAATACGCCCGCCGGTACCGCCGAGAGCGACGTCTTCAAGCAGACCGCCGGCGCCGCTGACGGTTGGAGTGAAGCCGTAGCGCTCATCGGCTCGACCTCGGACGTGATGTTCGTGCACTTCCGTCCCACCCTCGACGCCATCGGTGACGTGCAGCGCGAGCTTGCTCGGCAGCCCTGGATGCGACGCCTCGAGCCCACGTACTCGTTCCTGAGCGTTACCGAAGCCGGTCTCTATCATATGACCGCGAAACTCGCCGAGGAAGCCATCGCGCGCGGCGGTGAAGCGGGAGACAAGGAGTATCTTGCCGCGGTCAGGGCCGGGGCTGAGACCGAGCGCAACAGTCCGTATGTGCAGCGACGATTGTATCCCCAGCGCCCCGAGGCGATGCCGTACGTGTCGTTCTATCCCATGTCGAAGCGGCGAGCTGTGGGACAGAACTGGTATTCGCTTCCAATCGCCGAGCGCAGCCGGCTGATGCACGAGCACGGCCTGAGCGGCAGGCGATACGCGGGCCGCGTGCAGCAGGTGATCACCGGCGCCATCGGATTCGACGCCTGGGAGTGGGGAGTCACCCTATTCGCCGCGGACCCACTCGATTTCAAGAAGATCGTCTCGGAGATGAGATTCGACGTGGCGAGCGCGGAGTACGCGGAGTTCGGGGATTTCTATGTAGGGAAGGTGGGCGCGCTGGCCGAGGTACTAGGCGGGTAGCCCGCTTGGCAGGGGTTGACTAGCTTTAGAGACTGTACCGCGGAGCAATCCGCGGACGGGATGTGGCGCAGCCCGGTAGCGCACCTGAATGGGGNNGGTTCGAATCCTGTCATCCCGATGTTGTAAAGCAAAGTCTCGCAATGGCTTACGTTTGCGAGACTTTTTGCTGTCCGACACTTTCTCAGCGCTGTCTCTCCCTGGTCTCTCCCGCGGCGCGATTTCGTTGTCCCTTCACAGCACAGCGCCGCGCTGGCGAACCATTCCAGGATGGTCAATCGAGGGGTGACATCAGGTCATAGCCTCGGCTTCGGAGACGAACTAAGACTTCAACTTCATCTGGAATCGGCTCGCTAGCAGTGATCCCAGCAGCGATCCGAGCGCCTCGCTCGACCGGAAGGATGGTATCCGCAAGCGCAAGCCTCTCCGTTTTGGGTGGCCGTCCGATCGGCGTCATGTTC
>PLEG01000412.1 GCA_003136975.1 Gemmatimonadota bacterium
CTACATCGCCCACTCGCTCATCAAACCCAGACGGCAATGGCATCGCTTCTAGGGCTGTGTGGCGCCTAGCAGCGTGCTGGGATTCTTCCGACGCCTTTCAAGATGCTGCTTGATGCGTAGGAATGGCCGCTCAACGAGATAGTACGATCCACACGCGAGAACTGTTGACGCTGCAATTGCGACAAATGTTTTTACGACGTTGCTATGGTTGCCCAGATGCGTCGCGACGCTCATTCCCCAGCCGTGATAGAGATAAAGTGGATACGAAATTGCGCCGAAGAACCGCGTGACGCGATGGTCGAGCCATCGCCACAAGGACGCACTCGTAAGTTGCATCAACTGCACGAGGAGGACTGCCATTAGTACGGCATCAACAGTGAAACCGACCGAGTAGTGATAGCTCGCCGGCGCAAAAACTCGCGAGGTATAGAGCAACACTATCGTCGCAAGCGGTAGCCATTGCCACGCCACTATGATCCGCGCCCACCGTCCCATTCGCTCACTACTCGTAAGGAATGCAACCAGACATCCAATTGCAAGATTATCGAACCGCGTATCGAACGCATTGTACACATACGCTGGCCCGACGCCACGCCCAAGGTAGAGATACGATCGCCAAACAACCACTCCGATGATGATCGCGATCAACACAGTCCGAGCGGTGCGGACCGGGCGCGCTGCGAGGAGCAAGAAAATTGCTGGCCATAGTAGATAAAACTGCTCCTCGTCAGCAAGCGACCATGCATGCGACACCGACGTTACCGGATGTCCGTTCAACGCATTGTAGTAATTCACGACGTACCCGATAGCCGCGAGAAACAGACCGAGCGTCCACCGATGTCCCCGGAACCAGTCTACCGCCAGGGAAAACACGATGTATGCGTAGTACGCCGGAAAGATGCGAAGCGTACGCCGGAGATAGAAACCACGTAGTGATACCGCTCCCGTCTTGTCCAACTCGCGGATCAGAAGCAGAGTGATGAGGAATCCGCTAATGACGAAGAACAGGCTGACGCCCAGATCGCCGGGCACCCAGCGACTCTCCGTGTAGTGGTAAACCATAACTGTGAACACGGCGACCGCACGCAGACCGTCGAGCGCCGGAAGATGACGCTCTCTGGCAATCTGCCGGAAGGTCATGGCACTCAGCGTCGCGCTTGGCGAATGACTCATTGGCGGGGTAACGTCGGGCATGGATCTAGAATATATGGAGCCTTCCGTGTGCGCGCAGTTCGAGCACAGTTTGGCTCGGGTGCGTGTGCTAGGAGCCGCCACTTGAAGCTCTAACGCACCAAGGACACTGATCATGGATGCCGCCGGCTGGAAGGCCGTGGTACGTATTTCCAGAGGGCCCTTGAGATCACGCTGATCTCCCTTATGTTTTGTAACCAGCAGCTGACGTTAGTCGTCAACGCTAGGGACGCCAAGCTATAGGTGGCCCGCAGGATGGCCCTCAGGGGCCACGAGAAAGGCAAACCCGCCGAAAGACGGGGACGCAAAACCACGAGGCTAAAGCGTGCTTAGGCACGCCATGCTGGTCGGGTTCCCGAATGGCGCTTTACCAGAGGACCATACCATGAATGTTCATGCTGCATCCGTGCTAGCCGCACTCCTTCTCGCATCCGCTGCATGCGCCGGCACCGATACAAATAAGCCCGGTTCTGACGTCACCGACTTGACTGCGGTTGTTGGAGCGCCACCAGTTGTAACGCCGCCAGTTACGGGAACTCCGAGCACATCATCGAACTTTGCAGGACCGGGGCTCTCTGGACTCGCTTTAGTCTCTGATGACTTCACGAAATATTCCAACACTGCCGATCTGCTAAGCAACATTACATCGATCGCGGGTGGCACGGGAGCGTGGAATAATTCGTTCTATGGCGACGGACTCAACGCCGGGCTGGCCGAATTGGACAAGACGGTGCTGTATAATGGACACGCCACAATGAAGTACAACCAATCGGGCGGAGTGTATCTCACGCCACAGTTGCATGCATACTTCCCGAGCCGTCCCCACATTTGGTATCGTGCGAAGGTGCGCTTCAGCCCTGGATTCACAACAGCGGGTGTAACCGCGAACGCCGCGAACGCATATAAGCTGCTCTCGTGGGGATGGAACGGACCTGATGGTAGTGGACGCGTAGAGATCACGAATACGTCACAATATGAGCTGTACGAGAGTGTTCAGACCGGACCATCGCGGACCGGCGGTGGGGCAATCATGACGGCCGGAAATATCAATACGGAATGGACCGACGGTGGGTGGTATGACTACATCATCGAAGTGGATCATTCGCAACCAATTGGGATGATCCGACTGTGGCGCGCCAAAGATGGTCAATCTCCGATTTACCAGGGCCAGATGCAGGAGAAGATGGATGACGGGTCATCAATGCCCCCACTCACGAACATTAGCGTTGGGCTGAATTTCAATCAGGTACGCGCACCTAACCAGAACCAAGCCGTTTGGTGGGGCGAGTGGGAAGTCGTCGACGGAGCTCAGCACCCAAATCCATTCGGAGTCTCTCAGTAAAAGCGCTGGGGCTTCCGGCACTTCACTGAAGCCTCACCTACAAGGCTGTTTATGCAATCCAACTTAACCTTGCCGAATTCTCACTAGACGGCGGCAAAAGCAGGCCGCACGGAATGTCCTGACACGAGCGCGGGAGCGACCGTCCGACGTGGCGCCACCGTGGGGAAGTTTGTAAACTGCGGCTGTCGAACACTGAGCCACGTCCCTCTCGAAAGGTTTTGCTATGTGGAGTCGAATTATCGATCGGTTAGCCTGTCCGATCTGTAGCGGTGACCTTAGCCTCTCGGCATTCACTGAGACCCGCATCAAGGTATCCCAAGACCAGCGCACGCTCGCTATCGCCCGCGGGATCCTCGAGTCCGACCTCGATCGATACATCGACGCCGGGCTGCTACTGTGTTCAGCCTGCTATACCTACTTCCCGATTATTCACGGCCTTCCGGTTCTCGTTCCGTACACAACGCCAATTCATGAGGAATTCGCGCTGACGTTCAACGACCGCCTGCCAGAATACGGCAAATACCAGTTCGCCCATTCCACGCCAGTAAGTGGTGAACAGTTTGTCATGAACTCGTTCTCAACGGAATGGCTCGCCTATGACTACGACGGCGTAATATGGGATCTGAGCTACGAAGATCACGAAAAGCGCTTCCTGAGCGAGATCGGGCCTAACGCGGTCGAAGCGGGAAGGCACGGAACATTTCTGGAAATCGGATGTGGAATTGGTCTCTCCACTTACTTCGCGTCGAAAGATTTGGAGTGTGACGCGATCGGTGTTGATCTTAGCCTCGCGGTCCTCGTTGCGGCGAAGCACTTCCGCGACAACCCGTTCCTTCACTTCATTCAAGCCTCCGCCTTCAGTCTTCCGCTCAAGAAAAACATCGCTGATGTCGTCTACACACACGGTGTTCTTCACCACACATATTCGACTGAAACAGCCGTGAAATCGGTCGGGCCGCACTGCCGCGAGAATGGATGGATGTATGTCTGGCTATATGGCTCTGGCTCGAAAGGGGGAAGTATTGCGAGACGCGTCGCGTTCTATTTGGAGGAGGCTATACGTCCGTTCATAGCACGCAACCTGACATCACCGTTTTCGCGCGCTTCCCTAGCGAGCCTGTCCTACGCCTACCTACTGGTCAACAAACTCCATCGAGTGAAGGACCCTACAGTCGAGAAGTATGACTACGGCAAAGCGCTCCACGCAGCACGGGACCGATTCACTCCGCTTTACGCGCACCGTCACGATTATCCAGAAGTCTCCAGCTGGTTCCGCGACATGGGGTTCGAAAACGTTGTTCAGGTCGACTGGACAACTATGCCAACGGCCAACCAGGACAACTATCGACGCAATACCGGTGTCCGGGGACAGAAACGACGCACGCTCGGGTGAGCGGGCTACCACTTTAAGGCGCTACCTGTCTGACAAGCGGTCACGTCGCTATCTATAGTCGATGTGCGGACTAACCGGTTGCTGGGCGTGCGTGGATCCCGACGGCTCACAGGACGGCAACGTCGAACTGATGTGCAACGCAATTGCGCATCGCGGCCCAGATGATCAAGGAATCTGGTCCGATTCCGCGGCCGGAATCACGTTAGGTTTCCGACGCCTCGCCATCATCGACGTATCTCCCGCCGGACATCAGCCCATGGCGTCCGCAACCGGTCGGTATCTCATCAGCTTCAACGGCGAGATCTATAACTTCGCCGCGATCCGTGCTCAAATCGGTGACAACGTCGAGTGGCGCGGTCACTCCGACACCGAAGTCTTACTCGCCGCAGTAGAACGCTGGGGAGTTCGCGCCGCTGTCGAGCAATGCGCAGGAATGTTCGCAATCGCACTTTGGGATAAGCAGGAACGCACGCTCCATCTTATACGCGACCGCCTCGGCGAGAAGCCTCTCTACTACGGCTCATTCGACGGTACCCTGCTTTTCGGCTCCGAGCTCAAGGCACTCCGTGCCCACCCAGCCTGGCGCGGAACGATCGACCGCGGAGCACTATCGCTGTACCTGCGCCACAACTATGTCCCGGCGCCGTACTCGATATATGAAAATGTCCGCAAGGTTCTCCCCGGAACTATCGCGACATTTCGTGACCCCGCGGCAGATCCCGAGATAACGCCCTACTGGTCGGCACTCGACGTCGCCGAGCGCGGCGTACGTGACCCCCTTACTGGTGGCGACGCGGATTCGGTGACTCAGCTCGAGTCGCTCATGCGTCGCGTGATCGGAGACGAGATGGTCGCCGATGTCCCACTCGGCGCATTCCTCTCGGGCGGTGTTGATTCGTCTGCGCTCGTGGCGATCATGCAGGCGGACAGCACTCAACCCGTCAAGACGTTCACGATCGGCTTCGACGAAGATGCTCACAATGAGGCACCGTACGCACACGCAGTAGCGCAGCATCTCGGCACCGACCACACGGCGCTCTATGTAACACCGCAAGACGCAATGGATGTGATCCCGCGTCTTCCCCAGATCTACGATGAACCCTTTGCAGACTCGTCGCAGATCCCCACGTTCCTCGTCGCGCAGCTCGCCCGCCAACACGTAACCGTCAGCCTTTCCGGCGAAGGTGGCGACGAGCTTTTCGCGGGCTACAATCGGTATTTCTGGGGCGAGCGTCTCTGGCGCCGCCTGGAGCGTGTGCCTCGCGGGGCACGTGCCGCCGTCGGCAGCGCCCTGCTCCGAGTTTCGCCGGCTGGCTGGGACTACGCATTCGCGACCGCTGCCCCATTGCTTCCCAAGCGCTTCCGCACGGCCACCCCCGGCGGCAAGGTGCACAAGGTTGCCGCCTACATGTCCGCCGATTCGTCAGACGCCCTGTACCGAGGCCTCATGACGCACTGGAGAGATCCGGACGCAATTACCTCGGCGCCAGAGCGGGAAACAATACTTACTGGCGCAGGCAGGCCGCCATCGTTCGCCGGCGTCGTGAATCGGATGCGCTACTTCGACCTCGTCAGCGAGCTGCCTGATGACATTCTCGTTAAGGTCGACCGTGCGACGATGGCCGTCGGCCTCGAGTCGCGTGCGCCTTTCCTTCACCCAGATGTCGTTGAATTCGCGTGGCGAATACCGCCGGCGCAGCAGGTACGCGACGGACAAGGAAAATGGCTACTTAGGCAGGTACTCTACAAGTACGTTCCGCGCGAACTAATCGAGCGGCCCAAAATGGGATTCGGCGTGCCGATAGCGAGTTGGCTGCGCGGTCCGTTGCGCGACTGGGCGGACGAGCTCCTTGCCGAGGCCAGACTGCGGCGTGAGGGCTATCTGGCACCAGAGCCGATAAGGCGCGCATGGGACAATCACCAAATTGGTGTGACGGATAATTCTCACCTGCTTTGGGGCGTGCTCATGTTCCAAGCCTGGCTCGAGGCCGAGAAAGCCACTGCGTAGTTCTATAGTGCGGACCACGGATCTGGTCACGGACGCACGCCTGGAGCCGCAGCGAGCGGGTTTAGCGTGAACTATCGGTGGATAGTAGCTGGTGCAGCAAGGCAATGGGCCGAGACTTAGACTTCGTGGGGAACTCAGAGGAAAAATCAATGAATATTTGTGACTGACATCACCATGGATAGTATAGCAGCGCCGACCGTACCGGGATGGGCGTCGCCCCCGCCGAGGCGTCGCCCAATTCCGGCACTCACGGGACTGCGGTTCCTTGCTGCGCTTCATGTGATCATTTACCACGAAGCGCCAGACCACATACGCAACCCACCACGACTGATCGGTAATTTTCTCAATACCGGGCACATTGCAGTGGGTCTTTTTTTTGTACTGTCAGGCTTCATTCTCGTTTACAACTACGCGCCAGGAGTCGACAAACGCGCAAGTTCCACTCACGATTTTCTAGTTGCACGCTTCGCGAGAATCTATCCAGTCTACTTGCTCGGCGTCTTCTTAGCACTCCCGCGGTTCTGGCAGGTCATCGGCGCACAATTGCCGCTCAAGGAGAGCCTAGCACGGGTAGGCTCTGTTACGGGCGCGTCGCTACTGCTTATCCAGTCCTGGTTCCCGAGCATGGCGTACGAGTTGAACGGACCAGGCTGGTCGCTGTCGGCCGAAGCATTCTTTTACGTAACATTCCCACTGACATTGTTGATCGTAATGTCCACATTCGTGCGTAAGCACTGGATCGGTTTCACCGCCGTGTTGTGGGCTTCGAGCCTCGCTATTGTGGCCGCTGTTTACGCTTGGGCTCCCTCCGGACACACTTGGCTGCATATCGATCAGCCAACAACATGGTTAGTGCTCGTCTATGCCCCACTGTTCCGTTTGCCAGAGTTCATAATCGGAATGGTCATGGGCGCCGCGTTCCTTCAAAATGACGTACGCTGGTCGAGCCACGCGACGACATTTTCCCAGATTGGAGCGATCGCGATTGCCTCCCTAATTGGCTTGCTCACACTGTCACCATATTTGCCGGATATACCACTTCACACGAGTCTGCTCACGCCTCTGTTCGGCATCATCATTGTGTGCCTTGCAGTGGGCAACGGGTACGCAACGAAGGTTCTCTCCCGTCCGATAATGGTCCTGCTCGGCGAGGCAAGCTACTCGATGTACATTCTCCATCGCCCGCTGCATACGTGGCTTCGGGGCATTGACATAGCCACCGGGATGGAGCTGCATAGTTCGCGCGCTTGGCTTCCGGTTTATCTCTTGTTCGTCTGCAGCGTCTCAGTTCTGGTCCTGAGATATATCGAGGAACCAGCTCGCGTGTACGTCCGGCGGCGTTTCTCCCGATCAGCCGCATCGATCGTCGCGCCCGCGAAAGCACTCGTTGATGCCTCATAGTACAAATCCCCGCTTTCGCAGGGATTTGTACTACCAAAATTAGAGTTGCTCCGACGTCAGCTCTTCCTGCGACGGCGGATCATTGGCACCAATCCAAACAACCCCGTGCCCAGCAGCGCGACCGATGTCGGCTCAGGCGTGGTGGTCAGGAATTCCTGCTTGGTGAGATTGTCAGCCGTGATGCCGTCACGCACGCGTGTGTCCGTCAGGATCCGGTAGTCGGCGTAGTTGAAGTTCGACGTGTCGAAGTTCGTCTGCGCAAAACTGATCCAGGACTGCGCCGCCGCATTATTGACGTTCGGATCGACAACACCTCCAAACAAGCTCCAGATCGCGTGCTGGATGTTGGCGATATCCGTGTTCGACTTACCCGCATACTGACCCGTGAGGAACGCCGCCTGCTTGTACAGGTCAAGCGCGTTGGAATTTCCGGCCAGTCTCGTGTTGCTGAGGTCGCCGAGTAACGATGTCTCGTTCACCGTCCAAACGTCGCCGTTGTTCACTTCGTGGAAGAAGTCAACACAATTGATGGTAATTGGACTGCCATCGAGCGTGGCGTGGTAGTTGCCGACGTAGTAATGGCCGTCAGTAACCGAGCCACCGTTGACAAAGGTCAGCGTTCCAGTCTGAGCTGACAAGACCGGGGCGACCGAGAACAACGCGGCCGCGAGGAGGGCGAACTTCTTCATGCCTAATGTCCTTTGCAAAATGGGGAGAGAGCGCCAAACGTGATGCCTGACTGGTATCATACCTTGGCAATGCTCGGGCCGAATCGCAAACGCTTGATAATTCGCGGTGCCAATGGGGGAATCCCGTTACGTCAGCGCGCCATAACTTATTGCGGATCAATCACTTAGCACTGACAGCTGTCTCTTCGAAAGCGCCTGAGTCACCGGCGCTCTTGCAGCACATCCCCGTACTCGAATGCAGCGCCCGCGCATCGAATTGTTGCGCCGACGCCACAGTTACGCCCCTGGAGCTGCTGGTAGTGAATTATTGAGCGGCAGAATGATCACCTCGGCGAGGTGTGCAGCCAGAGAGTCAGGCACGAGCCCGGTGGAAGCTACCGGCGTTGAGTCGCCTTTGGCCAACGGGACGATTATTCGGACCAGCGCTTCCTCGTCCCGGTGAGTGAAGAGAGCGTCGCGCATCGCGTGCAGCTTGAGATCACCCTGCCCCGCCGTCAACCGGCCGCGGCCCTGGAACCAGTAATAGACCAGGATCCGGTTAGGACCGTTCTGAAGGATGAACCGATTCACCGCGACAGGCTTGTTCGCCACCGGTATGGTGACCACCTGCTCGCCGACAGGCGTCCAGCCAGAGCCAGGCAGGCACAACGTCGGCGAATGCATGCGCTTGTCGCCCTGCTGGGTCGCATGGTAGCCGATATACAGGCTTACACCTTCATCCGCATTCAGCATATAAACGCGATTCACGTAGTCGGAGACTCCCGACTTGCTGACTTCGTCCTCGCCGATGGCCACGTCGCTGCCAGTGGCCCCCAGGAACGTGGCCGGCAGAGCTGCCGTGAGTGGCTGCCGTAACGGAGTTGGCTGCGGTGATCCGACAAGAAGCGTAACGGCGGTCCCCGCGGCGAGTGCTCCGGCAGGAAGAAATTTCGCGATGACGTCAAACATCTTCGGTTCTCCCAAATCGCGTTTGGACCCCGCGTTCTATCCGCAGAAAGAGCCAGGTCAGCGAAGCCAATATGGATAGCGACACCAGGAATAGAAGGTATCCCTCGGTGATGTGCATGAACCCTTCCCCAAGCTTCGGGTCCACAAAGAATACGAGGAATCCGGTCATGAAAATACGGATTCCGTTCACGAAGATCGCAAGCACGACTGCGAGCGCGACCATGAGGATCCGGCTCAATGGGTACTTCAGGAAAAGGGCGCCCACCAGAATCGCCATGCTCAGGAGCGCCGTAAGCGAGCGAAGACCGCTGCAGGCCTCACTGACGAAGAGTGTGTGCCCCGGAAGCCGGATCACGTTACCCGAGAGCAGAACTGGAATGTGGCGCCACGACAGCATTGCCGCACCCATCTTCGCCGCGACTTCCTGCAGCGGAAGGGTCATCGACGCGATAATGGACTCAGGCAGCGGAATGGTCAGTGCGAGGAGCACAAATGGAAGCCACCACGCAATGATCTGGCGCCACCCGGCAAACCACATGGTGAGTCCCAGGAGGGCCAGTAGAAACGCCGCGCGGGGAATGGTTTCGACCCCCGCGACGCGGCCAAACAGATTTGCCAACACAGCGGCCAGTATTATTGCTGAGCCGATCCACCGGGCTGGGCGCGGATCAGCTACCGGCCCCGACCGCCATGCGAGCCATACTGCCACCGGTGCGATGAGTATGCCGTGCGCCGCATCCGGAAGGCTAATCCATGCCTGGACGAGTCCGATTATCACCGGCGCAAAACACGCGAGGAACAGGGCCGCCGTCGCCCAGCCAACGGGGGCGCCTTTGATCCTGGTTCCAACAAATGGGATGCGAAGTGGCACAGTCACGACTGTCTCATTGATGCTGGTCCGCCGATATTATTTGTTGTGCAACCCGAATTCCGGTTGTATGTTCGCCTGCACTCCAACCTTCCTTGCCGCATGGAAACAAACAAGCCCTTGGCCCGCGCGGGGTATCTGCTGGCCGCCCTTCTGGTCATAACCCCTCTTTTTGACGGCACGATGCAGGTCTGGCCGCTGCGTCTGAGCGACGAGCGCTGGCGCTTCGGCTCTGTCGGCTCGCTCAGCAATCTGCTGCTCGTTCCGCTACTCGGCCTGCTCATGGCGATCGCCATCGCTACGTTCACCGACGGCCGAAGGGTCAAGCGGGTCGTCGGAGCCATCTGCGCCGTTTTGGCAGTGGTGCTCGCGGCCTTATCGGTTCTGTTCATACTGGATTACTTCCAGGTCCGCACAATCGTGGTGCCGAGAATGCAGCATGCCACGGCGATCGCCACCACCACGGCNNGCTGGCGCTATTGAGCCGAGCCGGATTTGCCGGGCCCAAGGCGGTAGTTGTACGCAAGGTCGCACCCGTCACGGAGCGTTCATCAACGCCGCTGATTCCTCTGAGCGGCGCTGCGCGAGTTGAGTAAATAGCTGGTTCGGGGCGCGATCGAGCGCCCCGAACCCCCGCAGCTCACGAACGAGATATAATGGGCGCTGCTTCACCTCGTCATAGATCCGACCCACGTACTCGCCGACCACTCCTAGAACGGTGAGCTGCACTCCGCCGATGAACGACATGAGCACGGTGATCGACGCCCAGCCTGAGATGGCGTACATCCCGGACAGCTTAATGACGATCGCCGCGATACCGGCTACGAACGAAAAGATCGAGACTAGGAAGCCGATCTGGAGTACCATGCGAAGTGGTGCGGTCGAAAAGCTTATAATCCCGTCAAATGCAAGCCGCACCATTTTCGGAATTGAGTACTTCGTCGTGCCAGCGAAGCGTCCCTGCCGCACGTAAGATACCGACGTCTGACGAAATCCGATCCATCCAAACATGCCCCTAACGTACCGGTTGCGTTCACGCATCGCCCTAAACGCGTCGAGCGCTCGTCGATCTATTAGGCGAAAGTCCCCCACATCCACGGGTACGTCGACATCGCTTATGCGCCGAAGAGTTCGATAGAAAAGCCGCGCAGACATCCGCTTGAACCAGGTTTCGTCAAGCCTCCTATCGCGCCTAGCATAAATCATATCATATCCTTCGCGCCAGCGTACGGCCATTTCGATGACGAGTTCCGGCGGGTCCTGAAGGTCAGCGTCCAATAACACCACGGCGTCGCCGGTCGCAAGGTCGAGTCCGGCACTGACAGCGACCTCCTTGCCGAAATTCCGCGAGAAGTGGACCACCTTGAAACGCTGATCCAACGCGTGCAACTCGAGCATCCGCGGATAGCTGCTGTCGTGACTGCCATCGTCGACCATTATTGCTTCTGATGGACCGTCCAATTGGTCCATGAGCACGCTGAGCCGCCGGTACAGTTCGGGGAGACCTTCCTCCTCGTTATAGACCGGAATGACGAACGAATAGGTCGGATGCTGTTCAACGCGGGACGTGTCGGTCATGCTCCGTAGGTGCAGCGCCACAGGTCGACGCGGTAAATGCGATAGTCGAGGCGCGGTCGTTGGTACTCACCCTGCTGACGGCAATTCTGCCGGAGCCAGTGCGCCATCTCTCCAGTATCGTCACCTACGATGCCATACCGCTTGACTGAAATGACGGCCCAGAGATCACGATAGCGATAGAGCGCAGAATCTAGCCCCGCTGTGGTGTTTGGGATCTCACGGCTGTGTAGTGTCGGGTCGTATGCCCGCTGAATTATGATGGGCCATGTGAGTACCTCGGTTGAAGGAGCCATAGCGTTTATCTGACTCAGCGCCGGACGGTAATCGAAGCGCGTACCGTCAGACATGTGAGAGACGGTAGAGGGTAAAATGTCGACGACGAGGATCCACCCAATGGTCGCGGCACCAGCAGTAGCGAAGACCTGCGGCAGGTTGTCATATGTCCATGCCACGGGGAAAGCAGCAGCAACAACGGCTAATGGCAGTGCCGCAATCCCGTAGTCTGCATAGATCGCTGTGCGGAACGAAAGGGCTACGAGCGCAAAGAGGGTGAATACGCAGCCGACTGCGACCATCCAGCCAAAGCGTCGATGCGTGTCGGCTTCAGCGCGGATCAGAAGAACCACGCCGGCCATTGCCGCCGCGGCCACAAGGAGAGTCATCCAGTCAATTATTGCCGGAACTAATCGAAGAGTGGCGAGGAATCCGCGATCCCCGCCGTTCGCGACGTCGCTGGTATGGTGGAGTACCCGCATCGCGAGCGCCACACATGCCGAAAGCGCGATGAACGGGCCCCACAACCAAAGCCAGGCTGTTCGTGTAGGCCAATGGAAGCCTACGCGCCCATCCGCCCGGGATATTGAAATGGCTAACGCCACACCGGCAATCGGAAAGACGAAACTCGGGTGGGTCCATGCCCCGAGAAAGAGCGGGATCAGCACGTAGAGATATAATGCTGGACGATCCGCGTCGTATGCGTGCGGAAGCCGCCAGTAGATTAGAGCGGCTAGGAGATACACCAGCGAGTAGTAGCGTCCAAACCCCGAAACGTATAAGTGCCACGGGGAAATCGCTATGAGGACCAAAGCGATGAAGCCAGCGATCGGGCCAGCCACGTCCCGCGCCAGCCGCCACGTAACCCAGATTCCGGCCACTCCGAACAGGAACGGAAGGATGCGAAGCCACGGTGCAGTGTGTGGAACGAGGCGCAAGAACGGATGTTCGAGAAGAAAGAAGAAGGGACGCGCCTGGATCCCCGGCAGGAGAACGGTGTGAAATAGGTTGGTCGCTTCGTCAATCGTATACAGCTCATCCTGCTCGAATGGAAAATGGAATATCCCGTAAACACGTAGCACGACGGCTAGAATCATGACCGCTGTGACTGCAGCTCTCTCTCGCTTCACTGCTTACTCTTCTCCTACCTGGGTGGCCGAGCAAAATTTA
>PLEG01000081.1 GCA_003136975.1 Gemmatimonadota bacterium
AGCATGCGATCGGCTTCGTCCAGAACCAGATACTCGAGCTGGTCGAGCTTGGCGTAGGAATGACGTAGATGGTCCAGCAGGCGTCCCGGCGTCGCCACGAGCACGTCCACGCCACTGCGGAAAGCGTGTTCCTGTGGTGACATTCCAACGCCACCAAAGATCGCTGCACTCGTTATCGGAGTGTGTACGGCTATCTCGTTTAGATGCTCGGCGATCTGTGCCGCCAGCTCACGAGTGGGCGTTACAATGAGCGCACGCGTTGTTCCGCGCGGCTTCGCCATGAGTTTATGAAGGATCGGAAGAAGGAAGGCCGCGGTCTTGCCGCTGCCGGTGGCAGCGCACGCAAGTACGTCACGACCCTCCATCGCTGGCGGTATGGCGTCCAGCTGAATCGGGGTCGGGCGAACGAAGCCCAACTCTTTCAGGCCTTTAAGAAGATTAGGGTCGAGCTTGAAACTGCTAAATGACACGCGAAGTCCGTTTTTATAAGGCAATCCTGAAAGTTAGCGGAATGGGCGGCCTCTGGGACAAAACGCCTGGTTGTGGCGCTCCTCCGCCCGGGGGCGGCAGAGCTACGCCGTGCGGGTTTCTGCCGAATTGGCATCGGATGTGCTTTCGGGATAAGTTGCAACCATGACCATTACCCTCGCATGAACATGTCCGAAGTCGAGACCCTGGCGAAGGTCGAAGTTCTGGCCGATCTCGAGGAGAATGTCCGCGAGCTCATGATAGCTCATGAGGCAAAGCGGATACTCTGGTTTCCAAGCGAGCTGCTCTCCGCCGCGCCCGACACCGATCCGGACCTGCACATTCGCGAGCTGCGCCGCCGCGCCGAGGGCATAAGCACCCCCGCCCGAGTCGCACTTGCACTCAATCTCCTCACCGAGGAGGGTTTGCCACACTTCCACCGGCTTCTTGCCGTGTATCTGGGTGGCGACACGTTCTGGTCCAAATGGACCAATCTGTGGACCGCAGAAGAGGATCGTCACGGCGCCGTTCTGCACGACTATTCGCGCGACAGCATGGTCCTGAACAACCCCGTGATCGAGAAGATGCAGTTTGAGTATCTCAAGGCTGGCTTCGAGCCAACCTGGGACAAGGATCCGTATCGCGTATTCGTGTACACCACCCTGCAGGAGCGCGCGACGCAGGTGAGTCATGCCAACACCGGCAAGTTGGCGGGCGCATATGAGCCGATGATCGGCACCGTTCTGGCGAACGTCGCCAAGGAAGAAGCTCGGCACTACGTCTTTTATCGCAACGTCTTTGAGGAAGTTCTCGCACGCGACCCCAATCGCGCGCTCGAGTCAGCCGCTGCGATTATGCCCTCCATCGACATGCCAGGCGTCAACATGCCGCATTTCCGCGAGATGGCGGATGTGATTCGGCGCGCCGGCATCTACGGTCCTCGCGATTACCTCAAGATCGTTGAGGAGCAGATCCGTTATTGGGCGATCGACGCGATCGAGGGCCTGAACGAGATGGGCAAAAAGGCGCAGGAAAAGATCATGGCGATTCCCGCGCGCCTCGAGCGCGTAGCAGACGTGATGGAAACGCGCAGCCGCGCGAAGACGTTTGCCTTTGCGGTTGCCTTTGCTCGCGAATTCGAGATGGAGTAGTGCGCACTTAGGCCCAATACTGCTCAGTTAAGCATAGATGCGATCCTGCCGAGTTCGCCACCCGACGTGCACCGCGTCATGCTCGCCGAAGGCGGGGATCCATGGCCGACGATTGAATGCTATGTACCACCCTTGCAGGTGTAACCTGCCGACAGGTGCGACCGACGCTCAGCGAAAGTACCAAGCAGTCGGAATCAACAGCATGACATCCAGCTGACATCCAGCTGACATCCAGCTGACATCCCGCGCTTCGCTAGCTCCTGGAACTCCTGCAAGGCGGGGCAACATCATCAGCTCCTCGTCCATGGTTCCCGGCCTTCGGCGGGATGACGACATCCGCCGAACCAGGCGGTCTTAACTGAACAGTATTGCACTCAGGCCGCGGATACATCGACGCAATTGCTTTGGCGTCAGCGCTCGCGAACTACTGTGATCGAATAAGGCGGCAAAATCAGCGGTGCGCCGGATCGGAGTGACAACTTGCGCGCTCCGGCATTTGGTTTGGCAACGCCCTTCGCACCGTTCGCGTGCCACGTGTACTCCGCCGCCGAGAAACGCCAGACGTCGAGCGACAATTGACCGCCGCCGCGGACATCCGCCGTCCACGCGTTTTTCGGATCGCGATTCACGATGAGTACCGCGATCCGTCCATCGGGCCGGTGCAGCGAATACGCACCGATTGCCGATTCGCTATCTGACCCGCCTGTCACGCTGGTTCCGAGTAACGTGTGACTCCCGCCGGTCGAGTCGGCCCAGATTGTGGTGATCATCCGCGCTGCGTGATACGTAGAATTCTTCGCGCGAATTTCGCGCCTGTCATCAGCGATGAATAAGGTGTTGTCGCCCCACGAATCGCAGCTTTCGTTGCGGTCGAGGTTGCTCGGCTCAGTTCCGTAGAAAAATGTCTCTGCGCCACCCAACGTAAGGAACTCAGCCACCGACTCGGCGTTCAGAATCGCACCGGCGCGATCCATCTCGGCCTCAGTAGAAAACGGCGAGTATCCATACTCTGTCATCAGTAGTGGAACCGTCGCTGGCACACCGTCGCTCCTGAACTGTTCAACCGCTTTCCGAATTTTTTGCGCGACCTGCGCCAGCTGCGGAGCAGTAGGCACGCATGCATTGTCGAACGGATAGAACTCGAACGACACGAACGCGAGATCGCGCATGTGATGCCGTGCAACTAATGCGTCAACAAAATGCGCGAGCCATGATCGTTTGTCCGTTGTGCCTTCCTTCCATGCCATCATCACCTTCGTTCGCGCATCCTGGAGCGACGGCCCTCCAAGTGTCACAGTCGGATCGACCGCGCGAAGCGAATCTGCGGCCTGGATGTACAGTGCGGCGAAATCGTCCGGAGAGACGAACTGACCATCGGGTTCCTCACCGAGCTCGATGTGCGTAACCGCGTAATGTCGCCGCCGCACATAGCGTAGCAGGGCGGCCGCGTTAGCCGGCGTGTCGTACAGCACGCCGACCGGAGTCAGCATCGGCAATCCACGAGTGATCCCGCTCGAGAACATGATATCTATTCCCGGCTGTTCAGTCCCGTCATCCCGGTCGGTGGCACGGTGCCATGGATCCGTACTCGAGACGTACGTGCGAGTCTGCTCGTCGGCACTGGGAGCATGCTTGCTAATGTCGTGAAGAAAGCCGTTGTGCGTCTGGCCGACGGATATCTCGCGTATCGCGAACCCGGACGCATCACGCCAGTCATCCGATCCGGCTGGGCCGCGGTGCGAGCTCGTGCGCAGCAAAATGCGAATCCAGCGCGTGTGAACCGGAGTAACTGTCAGGTATACTCCGACGTTGCCACCGACGCCGAACACTCCACCGTTTATCGCGCCAGCGTCGAATGTGCGCCATCCAACGTTTTCGCTGTTGTCGTCCGGGCCCCTGGGTTGCGAGTCTGGCGAGTCCGGCCAGTACTGAATGTCGTAACGTGTGGCAAAGGGTATTCCCCAGCTGATTGTCACTGAGTTCACGTCGACTGCACTGTCCATGTCGACGATAACCCATTGGGGATGACTGTCGGCAGCTTCACCCGTGTAACGCGAATCGAGATATGGGTTGCTCTTCCAGAACGTCGCCGTGTCGCCGTCAGTTAATCGCGAGTATCCGTCGTCGTTCGCCTGATCGATGGTGTTGCCGCGTCGCGGCAGCCTGTAGCCGTATGACACGTGAATCGGCGCACCGATTGTATCATTCGACGTCCAGTATCCCTGCTTGTGGGCCGCATCACTCCAGCGGCCGCGAGGGTTCCAGTGCCACGCTTCGATGCCAAGCTCGGTGCGGAGACGGTATGATATCGGATGAAAATTCGCCGACTTCATTGCCGCGACATTCTTGCGCGTGAAGATGTGACGCGTCGCGCCGGCTACGTGCCCGTCGATCGTCGACCCGAACGCGCTGCGCGGATCGAATGACCCGAGTGAATCGTGCGGGTTCACCGTTACAGTGACGTGGTGATTCTGTGCTTGCAGCAGTGTACCGCCAAGCGCGAGCAACAATCCCGCGATGTTACATCGCGCGCGCACCTAGCGGTTAGATCGAGCCAGCGCCGTGAGTACTTCGCTCGTCGATCTCACGCGACCGATGGTCGGGAAAAAGCGCTGAACTGGAAACTCGTGAAGATCGGTTTCGCGCGCGGTCATAGCATCTTCGATGAATATCTGGTCGTAGCCACGCTCGTGCGCCGCTCGTGCCGTGCCTTCCACGCCGATGTTCGTGGATATCCCGCCGAGCAGGATGGTGTGGATCCCACGCCGTGTGAGTTGAATGTCGAGATCGGTGCCAAAGAACGCATTGGGTTGGTGCTTCGTCACTATCACGTCCCCGGATGTCGCGCCGAGCTCCGAGGCGAGATCCGCCCAATCATCTGGCACGGCGAACGGCGGGCGCTGGACGTCCGCCGTGACTCGCGGAAAGAGCACTCCCGACGGTCCTACATCCACACGGACCAGAACAACGAGCACCCCAGCTTTACGGCAAGCCTGTGCCAGTGTCGCCGCGCGCTCCACGACCTTTGTCGCCGTATGCGGAACCGTGATGCCGCCAACAATTCCGCGTTGCAGATCGATGAGCACCAGCGCGGTAGTCGCTGGCGTGATTGTGATTTCAGACATCAGGCGCACCCCTCTACCCACTGGACCTGTGGCAGGCGGCCTGCGCGATACTTTGTGACGCGGCTACCATCCGTCTCAAAGATCAGTCGGAAGCTGCTGTCAGTTGGCGGAACGGGTGCGACGATCAGATAGTGACCGTTAGGCAAATATTTGTGCGGCTCAACCGACACGCGTGACCCGTACAGATCGTGAATGTGCGACTCCGAATCTCCGACGCGCGCGCCGAGTCCTGTTGCGATGGTGCTCGAATCGACCTCGACTCGCGCAACGGTTCCACCAGTAACCATGATTCGCATCCCCGTTGCCGCGTTTGCGATGTGCACGTACGCGCATGCAGTATCGAGGCCTGCGGTTGATGGAATCGGAGAGTTGAGAGCGGTCGCGGCGTTGGCCACCGTCATGCCAATGAGCAGTGGACCGTAACCAGTTGCGGTCACTGTCGTCGCGGTGTCCGCCTTCCCACTGGCAGCGGATCCGGATGCGGCTGGTGCATCCGCTGGTCTGGCGGCAGTGGAATCCTGAACTCGCGACGAATCGGTGCGAGAGCACGCGCTCGCCGCGAGGAGAGTCGCGAGGAGAGCCGCCAGAATTATCGGGCTCACGTGAGTGAGTCGCATATCAAACCATCCTGTCGAGTAGTAGTCACACAGCAATTACATAGCAATCACATGGCAATCACGACAACCGTCGCGGTGCATCATCCGGACGCCGAAGCGATCTGGATGGCGCGGCACCAATTTCGACCGAGCTGAATACCGCGTGGCCTGTGATCCGCACCACTCGCTCGGCGTCACCCTCGTAACCTATGATATTGGCAGCCTTGTAATCAAAGTTGCCGAGGAATGCGTTTCCGGCGCTCTCGACTCGAATGCCGAACGGAACCGTGATCTCGACATTGCCCAAGACCGCTGAGATCTCGATCTCGGTAACTCCCGACGCGAAGGTTGCGTCGCTCATGTCGAGCTCGACGTTCCCCAATACAGCGACAATCTCAAGGCGACGCGGCACTGGCATCGCACCGTTGCGCTCGTTGTTGCTCAGGATCGTGACGATCCGGCCGTGTTCCGGAACTGTCGCCTGGACTGTTGCCGGTGCGAGGTCCGCGACTAGAGAATCCAGCTCGCCCATGGTTTTCGCTTGATACGCGACCGCGACCCTGCGCTCGAATTCGTCCAGCGACAGGCAATCATCGGCAAAACGAAGTTGCAGGAGGTCAACCACGCGCTCGCGCGCACTGAGGGCCGGAAGGGCACTGGACGTGGAAAGCTGAGCGCCGCTGAGCGACGTTGGAGCAGAACCGGTCATGGCATCTCGGAGGATAATACCGACTGGATATTATCCGATGGCGGCCTCGGCGTCCAAGCCACCCGGGTCCGGGGGCGGCTCCGATTGCGCCGCGCGCCGCCCCTCGGTAGCTTCCGGAGATCACCGTTCGCCCGACCCCCTGGCCGGGCGTTCATTTTTTTTACCTCAAATCGCCGCCAATGTCGTCCGAGTCCCCGATGATCGAAGAGCTCAAGGTCAAGCTCGGCGCAGAGGTCGAAAAGCTCCAGCACGAGCTGAACGTCGTGCTCCCGAACGAGATCCGCAAAGCCGTCGAGCTGGGCGACCTGCGCGAGAATTCGGAGTACAAGGCTGCGCTCGAGCGCCAGCAATTCGTCCAGGCGCGCCTTGGCCAGCTCCGGATGCGTCTATCCAAGCTGTCCCAGATCGACGTTTCCCAGATCGCGTACGACGCCGTTGGACTCGGCTCCGCGGTGACTGTTGAGGACGAAAAGACCGGAAAAACCGAGATCTACAATCTCGTATTCGGTGACGTGGACTTCGAGGAGGGCCACGTTTCTATGTCATCCCCGATCGGAAAGGCGCTGGTTGGGAAGAAGCTGGGCGACACGACGATTCTCCGGCTCCCGGCTTCCGTGCGCCATCTCAAGCTCGTCAAAATCAAGACGATCCACGACGTGTAGTAGCGAGATGTCGCGTCGCCGATGACGTCAGCTCGCTCCCGGCGCGCGCCGCCTGCTTGGTCTCAACTTCCTTAAGTCGTTCCGCGTGAACATTGACTTCCAATGCCGGGTACTTCAACTCACCGTCGGCTCAAAGCGATCCGGCGAAGTCCCGGCTCGCGGAGTAGGCGGAAACCTCGTGGTCACCGCCAACGGCAGCGGATCAATCGAATACCGGGACGTGAAGGGTCGCGTGACTGTCCCAGCGGGCAGATATCACTAAAGTGGCAATTGTCAGGTAAATGTCGGCTTCTTTTCGCGATTGCCGGCTCCCGTGCCGATCCTTACCTTGATCGAGCAATGAAAGCATCGCGCGGCACGGGCCGTATCACAAATCTGATGGGCGCCGCAGTTCTTGCTGGCGCTCTGATTGTGTCTCCGGCAGGTGCTCAGAGCATAACTCTTGGTCGTCCTCAGGCCGTCGCCGCACCCAAGCCCTTTCAGCGGCTCAGCGCTTCGATGCACGACTTGCGCGATTCCATAGTCGCGCTGTCCCGCGCCCAGCTCGGTGTGAAGTACAAGCGAGGCGCCGCCTCGCCGACCAGCGGATTCGATTGCAGTGGCCTGGTGAAGTACGTAATGGCCCACTTCGGCGCCGAGCTTCCGCGAACCTCACGCGACCAGGCGCTGGTTGGGAAGAAGATCGAACGAGACATCGCGTCGCTCAAGCCGGGCGATCTCCTCACTTTCGGTCACGGCAAGCGGATCTCCCACATTGGCATCTATATAGGTGACGGACGTTACGTCCACGCCCCCACGCCAGGTGCAAGAGTGAAGGTTGAGACCCTCGCTAACACGCGCGCGAGTTGGTGGAAGGGCGCAAGGCGAGTGTTCGCTTTCGATGACTCGCAGAATCCAGACTCGGTACTGAACTGAGCGATGGCCGCCTCAAGGCGGCATCCGGTAACTGCGATCGGTAGCACAACGCTCTGCCCCCGCCTAAGTTCAAGCAATGCCGACCTTTGGAAATGGGCGCCGCGTAGCGGTTGTGGCAGGCGTCAGGACCCCGTTCACACGAGCCGGCACAGCATTCAAAACGCTTTCGGCAATCGAGCTCGGCAAGCTTTGTGTCAGCGAGCTGCTTCAACGCTCGAATCTGAGCGGCAAGGAGGTCGAGGCGCTGATCTTCGGAACGGTCGTCCCCAACGTGCTGGCACCTAACATCGCGCGCGAAATTTCGCTCATGCCGATGCTCCCCAAAGGCGTGCAGGCCTACAGTGTGAGCCGCGCATGTGCCTCCGCGAGCCAGGCGATAACCGACGCGGCTGATCAGATCGCGCTCGGCCACAACGATGTCATTATCGCCGGCGGCGCTGAATCACTCTCCAACGTTCCGATTCTTCACTCCCGTGGATTCGCCGATGCGCTGGTCGCGGCTTCGCGGGCGAAGTCGCTCGGTGGTCGCATCGCCGCGCTATCTCGGATTCGACCCAAGGATCTGATTCCAATCACACCGGCAATCGCCGAGCCCACCACCGGCGAGTCGATGGGCGAGAGCGCCGAGAAGATGGCGAAGATCAACGACATCTCGCGCGAGGATCAGGATCACTTCGCGCTCCGTTCGCACCGCCTCGCCGCGGCCGGAACCGCTGATGGGCGGCTCACCGCGGAGATCTCACCGGTTCTCGTTCCGCCGAGGTACGATACCGCGGTCGCGGTTGACAACGGTATACGCGAGGACACTTCGTACGAAAAGCTCGCGGCGCTCAAGCCCGTATTCGACCGACGCTACGGATCTGTAACGGCCGGCAATTCATCGCCCCTCACTGATGGCGGCGCGTGCGTTCTGCTGATGAGCGAGGACAAGGCCAAATCGCTGGGCTATGTGCCGCTCGGCTACATCAAATCGTACGCATACGCGGCGCTCGATCCGGGTGAGCAGCTTTTGATGGGACCGGTACTCGCGGCGCCGGTTGCACTCGCTCGCGCGGGACTTACTCTCGCCGACATGGATCTGGTGGAGATGCACGAGGCGTTTGCGGCGCAGGTGCTCAGCAATCTCCAGGGCTTCGAGTCAGTGGAGTGGGCGCGTCGGGCGGGGTTCGATCAGCCGGTAGGCGAAGTCGATCGTGCGCGATTGAATGTGATGGGCGGCTCAATCGCTCTTGGCCATCCGTTCGGCGCAACCGGTGCCCGTATCACGACCACCCTTCTCAATGAGATGGGGCGGCGCGATGCGC
>PLEG01000214.1 GCA_003136975.1 Gemmatimonadota bacterium
GCGAGGATGACGAGCTATCCTCGTCCATGGTTCCCGGCCTTCGGCGGGATGACGACATCCGCCGAACCCGGCGGTCTTAACTGAACAGTATTGGCGCTAGTATCCATGACCGCGTTCGATTCTACGTGGCTGGCTTGAGTGCTCGCTCGACCACTTGCTCAGCTGCTGCAACCGAAAGCAATCTGGCACGATGTTCGCTTCCCTGGCCCGCTGCGCATGTCCGATAGAACTCGCTTCATTCCCAATCCCGCAAACGGCGCGACCGTATTGTTGATCGACCTTTCGGGTCCCCAATGACTTTTGTCTGGGCTGTCGTCATTGCCGTTGTAAGCTCGGCGGTGCTGTTGTTCGCGTATTTGACAATCATCGTCAACGCCGACGCAAACCGACAGGATCGCGTGGATGCCGCGCCGCCCATCGGTGCCGACCCCTCCGCGTTCATGCGCGCCCTTCACGGAGCGTGCGGCGAGCCACACACCGCCGGGAACCACGCGGAGTTGTTCCAGAACGGTGACGAAATCTTTCCCGCAATGATTGCCGCGATCAGCGCGAGCCGAGAGACAGTGCACTTTTCCAGCTACGTGTACTGGGCGGGAGCGGTGCCGGATCAGTTCGCGGATCTGTTCTCCGAAACCGTGAAACGCGGTGTCAAGGTGCGAATTGTTCTCGACAGCGAGGGTGCAGATCCGATCTCACCAGCAGCGGTCAGACGCATGCGTGAGGCCGGGTGCCACGTAGTGATGTACGGACGAGCGCGCTGGTACACGTGGATGCGCTACAATCGCCGGACCCACCGCCGCCTTCTGATCGTGGATGGAGTGATCGGTTTTACCGGCGGTGTTGGGATAGCCGACGAGTGGTCCGGACACGCGCAGGCTCCCAAACACTGGCGCGACACCCACGCGCGGCTGACGGGCCCTGTCGTATCCAGCCTGCAGACTGCGTTCGCGGACAACTGGAACCAGTGTACCGCCGAGTTGCTCCTCAACTCGCGCGACTATCCCGTCCTCGGCGTGACCGGAGATATGGAAGCGTGCGCAGTGGTGAGCACCCCCGCTAACGGCTCCTCAGCCGCCCAGCGCACCATGGCCGCATGCATCGCTGGTGCAACTCACTCGCTGCACATCACGAACGCGTACTTCGTACCGACGCCGGCGTTCGTGGAGACACTGTGCAACGCGAGTGACCGCGGCGTTGACGTTAAGGTTATAGTGCCAGGCCCATACCACGACATGCCCGTCGTGCGGCACGCAAGCTGGCACGTGTGGCCAAAGCTGCTCGCGCGAGGTGTCGAGATCTACGAGTACCAGCCGACGATGATCCACTGCAAGACGCTCACCGTGGACAGTGCGGTGAGTCTCGTCGGATCCATCAACTTCGATCCGCGCTCATTCGCGCTCAACAGCGAATGCGGAGTCGTGATCAATGACTCCGGAATCGCTGCCGAGATGGAGCGCGTCTTTGCCAGCGATCTGCAGCAATGTGTGCGCATCGACATCGCTACAGTCAATGTGCGAGGACTATTTACCAGAGCACGCGACGCCGTGTGCTACTGGATACGCGCCCAACTCTAAGGCCAATACTGTTCAGTTAAGCATATAGATGCGATTCTGCCGAGCTAGCCACGTCATAGGTCGTCATCCTCGCCGCAGGCGGGGATCCATAGCCGACGACTGAATGTTATGTACCACCTTTGCAGGTGTAATCTGACGACAGGTGCGACCGACGCTCAGCGAAAGTGCGAAGGCAGTCAGAATCAACAGCATGGAATTCCGTGCTTCACCAACTCTTGGAACTCCTGCAAGGCGAGGCAACATCATCCGCTCCTCGTCCATGGTTCCCGGCCTTCGGCGGGATGACGACATCCGCCGAACCCGGCGGCATTAACTGAACAGTATTGACTCTAAGGCACGGTCACATACGGACATGTGCCTCTCTGCCCCGGATGAGCATTCAGGCAGACAGAAATAATTCTACGCCGCGGATCGTGCGTCACGCACAACTGTCAGCCATCCGTGCGAGTCCGGGGACCTGCCGTTGACGACGTCCAGAAACTGCTTCTGCAGCTGCCCCGTGACCGGACCAGGCTTTCCTTTCCCGACGGTAATTCGGTCCACACTCCGCACCGGCGTCACCTCGGCGGCCGTGCCAGTAAAGAATACCTCGTCAGCCGTGTACAGTACTTCGCGAGGCATTGCTCTCTCATGCACCGGAATACCTGCGTCCCGGGCAAGTGTCATGATGGTATCGCGTGTAATACCGGGGAGAAGCGTTCCATCGATCGGCGGTGTCCACAGCGCACCCTTGGATACGACGAACACATTCTGTCCCGACCCTTCGCTCAACATGCCATCGGGACCGAGCGCGATCGCCTCGGCAAATCCGTTGGCGAGAGCTTCCATCTTGATGAGTTGCCCACCGAGGTAGTTACCGGCGACCTTTGCGATTGCGGGAATTGTGTTGGGTGCCATGCGGTGCCAGCTCGAAACGCAGACATCGACGCCATTCTCGAGCGCTCCTTCGCCGAGGTACGCGCCCCAAGGCCAGCACGGCAGGTAAATCTCCACGGGACTGTCGAACGGGACCATTCCGGTCGCCCCATATCCGCGCAGGACCATCGGCCGGATGTAGCAAGCGTCCAGACCGTTGCGCTGGACCAGATCGCAGCAGGCACGCGTGATGTCATCATCCGAATACTCGAAGTCCATTCGGTAGATCTTGCACGAATTACGCAGCCGCGTCAGATGGTCCTGGAGCCGGAATATCGCGGGCCCGTTCGGCGTGTTGTAGCAGCGCACGCCTTCAAAGGCCGACGAGCCGAACTGCAGCGAGTGACACAGCACGTGAACATTCGCGTTGGCCCACGGGACAAACTCGCCATCGTGCCAGATCCAATCTGTTTCGGTGATTTTCGACATGAATTTCTAAAAGGAGGACCATGCGGACATGTCCGTGGCGCGAACTGACCACGGCGGCGTAACCAATTAATCTACGGACCGTAATGGCACTCCCATCCCGCCGCCGGGCCGTCCGCCGCCACGCCGACCGGAGCCCCGCTCACTCGCGCCGTTGGTCGGCGCTGGCGAATCCGTCGTTTCCTGGAGCTGCTCCGCCTTCTTCTGCTGGGCTGGTGTGAGAACGACAAGGGTCTCATTGCGCGCATTCACGTCAACGTCGTGAAGCTCGCCGAGCACGGAGCCCAGCGCCCGGCGCCGTTCCATTATCGCCTTGCGGGATGAATCGGTGGGCGGTGTCGCGCCGTCCGCCGGCGTGACGACCATCGCTGACTTCACCGAATCGAGTTGGTTGTTGAGCACTGCGCGCCGGCTCATGGCGACCATGCGGATGCCGCTCACCTTGATCGTCTGCGAATCCGTGAGCTGAAGCTCTGACCGGTGGGCGAAGACCAACTCGGCGAAGCTCAACTGTGCTCGCGGCGTGCCGGTTGCGGTCGTGTCGCCCTGGCTCCTCTGACCGCGTCCTCGACCGCCACCGCCGGCGCCCATCCCACCGCCCATACCACCGCGCCCGCCCTGCGCCGTGAGAAGCGCCGGCGTGGCCGCGAAGGTGAGGAGAAGTACAGCGCGCAGGAGTCTTGTCATGTATTTGATTGAGTCGGCCCAGCGGGATTTCGCTAGACAAGTCCCGCGCACACTCTGGGGTGCAGGCGGGATCAATTATACACCAACGGACAAAGAGGGATTCGAACCGCCGATACGCTTTCAGCGCGCGCTAAAACCGTCGAATCATATATTCCAGGATTGGCCTCGCGAATCCAGACGACATCGTGCCCAGCCGCGCGTAAGAGGCGGAGCGCCGGTCGCCGCGTACACTCCCGGCGAGGTCCTCGCGCTCCTGACGACGCTGTCCGTGGGTTTGGCTGAATGACCGTAGTTTAGCGCACCGAGACATATCAGATTGGAGGGTGCTTGACCTCAACCCCGAGCAGCATCTGTCCGGCGTTGAGATCATCGGCGTAGGGACGAATACCACAGTGCCGCTCGTCGCTAGCAGATGCCTGACGACCGCTGCACACCCGGGGGGCGACGTGCGCCTCGTCGAGATAGATAGTCCGACGCACCCTTCCTTGTGGAAAAATCACCCGCCTGCGGGAATCCGCTAAGAGTTTCCCCAGCCGCTCACGCTATCTTGGCGCTCGGATTGCTGAGCATAAGTCCCTTATTGCAAAATCTATAAAAGGGACATATATTCCGGACGAGGCTCGTTGGTGGCGGTAAACCTATTTATTCCGCAGAAGTTTTCCGATGACGGTTGGCGACTGAAAATTCGCGATAACGAATACGTAGAAGAGCCGCATGTCACACTCATCGGTAAGGAGACATGGCGAATCAGCCTCCGCACTGGCGACTGTCTTGACCGAATTCCGCCGCCGGCAGGCATTCCCCGGGAACTCGCCTACATCATCAAGAAGAACCTTTCCACCTATGCGCGATTTTGGAACGCCGAGTACCCCGACAATCCCGCCTGACTCGGCACAAACACGAGGACACGTACGTATGACCGAACAACTGATGATCGTCGACCGCACCGGCGAGCTTGCGGCCCGATTGCCCGGCGCTGAACAGCTTCAAGGCCATCACATGAGCTCGGATGCGGAAATTCGCGACAGCTTCCTGCGTGCGAAATCTGGGACAATCTGGCTCGCCTCCCGCGCTGCCGATCTAAGCGCACTCGCGACGATCGAATCCGGTCGGCAAATCGCGCAACGGCTAATGGTCCTTGAGTCCGTCCTGCCGCCTCGCCGCAGCTTTTTAGAAACACTATTCCGCGTTGTCATCGACACAGTTGCGTCGGTCGCGATGCTGCCACCGGCCGAGTTGGTTTTTGCTCTTGGGCACCCGCGTCGTGCTGATCGGATCGTCGCGGGCGTAGCATCGCAAGAGGACGAGACTGTCGTACTCTACCGCGGCAATCTCCAACCTCTTAGGGTGCCGATGAGCCGGCTCCGCGCACGAAGTGGCGGAGCCATTCCTGACCTGAGCAGTCTGGCAATCATCGATTTTGGCCAGACGGTGCGTCTCGGCAAATACGAAGCGTCTGTCGACGCAATCCTTTACGAGCTCGACCCGGCTTTCAGGAAGTACGCAAAAGCAAATCGGGTACAGCGCGATAACACTCTGGGAGGAGCGATCCGGCGTCTACGCCAAATTCGCAACCTTCCGCGAACGGCTTTCGCCAGCGTCGTGTCGGAGAAAGAGCTAGCCCGAATCGAGACGAACAAAGTCAATCCCCGCGACGCGACGTTGGGCAAGATCGCTGCACTACTTAACGTATCGAGTTCCGAGATCGCGACATACTGACCACTGACAACATGCAGCAAGCGCGGCAGGAGAATCACCGCACCTATTGTTACGCTGGATGACCTGATCGCTCGGACGAAAGTGGCGCGGTTCCGATCCTCGGAGTCGCGCCGCTTTTATGCTTTTGGAGAGCGCGCCGGAACGCGCGGCAGTGTGAGCGTGAACGTCGAGCCGCTCCCCTCGCGGCTCTCAACGGTCAGTTCACCACGCATCCCACGCGCGAGATCACGGCTGATCGCAAGGCCGAGCCCAGCACCTTCCTTGGGGCTCGCAAGGCTCCGGCCGACCTGCATGAAGGGCGCGAATATCAACTCGATCTGCTCTACGGGAATGCCAATCCCCGTATCGCGAACTGCGAGCGACACATGGTCCGATTGCGCGCCACAGGTCAACTTGATCTCGCCGTCATCGGGAGTGAACTTCACTGCATTCGAAAGCAGATTGAGCAGTATCTGCTCGACTTTCGCGCGGTCCGCGCTCGCGATCAGATCCGGAGGGCACTGTGCCATCTTCACGCGGATGCGCTTCTCCCCGGCCTGCGGCACGAACATCGCGGCGGCAACCTCCAACACCTCCTGCAGCACCACCGGTCCGATGTCGTATGCGAGGTGCCCTGCCTCGATCCGGCTGAAGTTCAGGATGTCGTTGATGATGCCGAGCAGATGCTGCTGGCTGCGCTGGATGCGTTCAAGATGCACGCGTTGCTGGTCTG